>CAVFFZ010000013.1:0-32812 GCA_963621995.1 Lachnospiraceae bacterium | reverse complement strand
ATTTATTTTTTATTTATTTTTTTATTTATTTTTTATTTATTTAATTAATTCTTTTATTTCTCTAATTTTTCCTTTTGTTTCTATATATCCTAAATTATATAAATAATCTAATTTTATTTTATCCAATAATTGAATATTTTTTGTTTTTATTTTCAGTAAATAATCTACTCCATTTAATTCATAGTTTGATAATTCCCTACATAATAATTCCAGTGAACCACTTATTACATCAAATATATCTATTTTATTTTTTTCTTTTATTTCGTTTTGAAAAACAATAGAAATTACTTTTTGTGCACCACATTCTTTTAATTCTTTCCATGGTACATTTTCTCTTATTCCCCCATCTACCATATAATTATTTTCAATTATGCAAGGTGAAAAAACTCCTGGATAACTGCAACTAGCTCTAACAGCTTTTCCAATATTAATATTATTTTCATAAATAATATTATCTGAATATTCTTTTCTATTTTCATTTTTTATTGAAGAAAAAATATGTACATCACCAGTTTTTAAATTAACACATGGTATTAATAATTTTCTATTTATTTGATTAATATTATTTATTTCTTTTTTTGCACATTCTTTATTAATTAATTTTTCTATTTTTTGGCCACTATTTAATCCTGTAATTATTATTTCTCTTTTTATTAAAATTCCTAATACTAATTTAATTATATTTTTTACTTCAAAATAATTTATTTTATTTATATATTTTTTAAATATTTCATATATTTCATTTGAATTATATCCTACAGAATATAGACACGCTACTATACTTCCAGAAGATGTACCTGCTATATAATCAAATTTTATATTTTCTTCCTCAAGTGCCCTTAAAGCTCCAATATGTGCTACTCCTTTTATTCCACCACCTGCAAAACAAATTCCTATACTCAATAAAATCACCCTGATTAATTTTATTAAATATTTTTTTATTTATTCTTTTTACAATAAAATAAATTATTATTTTATTAATTAATTTTATAAATATAATTCTCAAAATTAAGAACAAAAGAGGCATAATTAATATTTTTAGACATTTTAAAAAACTTTCCATTCCTCGTCTTTGTTCGCCCACCAAATTTTATGCAATAAAATTTGTGTGGAATGTTTAGCGAAGCATTTTTATATTATAGGAATTTTTCCCAAACTTTCCTATAATATAAAAAGATATAAGGTAAATCAATACCTTATATCTTTTTGGCGGAAGCTGAGGGATTTGAACCCTCGCGGCCCTTACGAACCCTAACAGTTTAGCAAACTGTCCCCTTCAACCACTTGGGTAAGCCTCCAAATGTTTCAAGTTAAACTTTTAATAAAAAAATGGCGCAGAGGGTGGGATTCGAACCCACGGTACGCTACAAACGCACGCCAATTTTCAAGACTGGTGCCATAAACCAACTCGACCACCTCTGCACATTTGTTACTTTGTTTCGTAACAGATATATATTAACACAAAAATGCTTTTGTTGTCAATAGATAGACGTAAAAAACTTATTTGCAAATGCAAAACTTTAATAAAACATTATTCCTTCCATCTTTATCTAATATATAAAGCTTTCTTCTATAATATAAGTTCTTTATTATACAAAAAATCGCCTTAACATTTCTGCTAAGGCCTATTTATGCATATGAAACATTTTTTAGTTTTTATTTTCATTATGTTTCACATTTTTTTATTTTAATCTTTATTTATTAAATCTAACATTCTTTCTAGATCTTCATTATTAGAATAATTAATTATTATTCTTCCACTTCTTTTTTTAGCATCTATCTTTACTTTTGTTCCAAAGAAACCTTGAAATCTATCTTCTATATCTCTATAAATTGCTTCATATCTTTTTCTATTTTCTTTTGTATTTTTACTAACATTTTTCTTGTTTTTTAGGCTTCTTTCTATATCTCTTACTGTTTGCCCTGTTTCTATTATTTTTAACGCCATTTTATATTGTTGTTCTGGATCTTCAAATCCAAGTAATGAACGGCAATGTCCTTCTGTTAATTTTCCCTCTAATGCTAAATCTATAACTCTTGGATCTAAATTTAAAATACGTAAGCAGTTTGTAACTGTACTTCTATTCATTCCCATTATATCTGCCAATTCTTGTTGTTTTAATCCATATTCATCTATTAATTGTTTAAATCCTTTTGCCTTTTCAATTGGATTTAAATCTTCTCTTTGTATATTTTCTATTAATGCTATTTCTTTTGTCTTTCTCTCATCATCATTTCTAATTATACATGGAATTTCTGTAAGTCCTGCTTTCTTTGATGCTCTCCATCTTCTTTCACCTGCAACTATTTCATAATATCCATCTTTTTTATTAACAATAATAGGTTGAATAACTCCATATATTTTAATAGATTCAGCAAGTTCTTCTATTGCTTCCATATTAAAATTTCTTCTTGGTTGATTTCTATTTGGTTCGATATCTACTATTTTGATTTTTTCAATTCTCTCTCCATCTTTTACTTCTTCTTTTTTTATATCCTCTATAACTGTTTTATCACTAAATAATGCCTCTAAACCTTTTCCTAATCCTGTATTTTTAGCCATTTTTATTCTCCTTTCCTTTTAGCTTCTTCTTCATTTTTCTTTAAAAATTCTTTTACGAATTTATCGTAAGATTTTGCTCCTTTAGATTTTGGATCATATACTGATATTGGCATACCATAGCTTGGTGCTTCACTAAGTCTTACATTTCTTGGTATAACTGTTTTATATACTTTGTTTTCAAAATATTTATTAACTTCTTTTACTACTTGATTTGATAAGTTTGTCCTAATGTCAAACATAGTAAGTAAAGCTCCCTCTACTTCTAAGTTTTTATTTAAGTGTTTTTTTACCAAATTTATTGTGTTTATAAGCTGTCCAAGTCCCTCTAATGCGTAATATTCACATTGTACAGGAATTAGTACACTATCTGATGCTGTAAAAGCATTTAATGTAATTAGTCCTAAAGATGGTGGACAATCTATTATTATATAATCATATTTGTCTTTTTGACTATCTACTTTTTCCTTTAATCTGTACTCTCTAGACATCATTGAAACAAGTTCAACTTCAGCTCCTGCAAGGTTTATATTAGATGGACATACTTCTAAATTTTTTACCATTGTAGTTTGAATTGTATTTTCTATTTCTACATCATTTATAATAACATCATATACAGAAAAATTAACATTTTTGTCTATACCTAATCCACTTGTTCCATTTCCTTGTGGGTCAGTATCTATCATTAATACTTTCTTTCCTTTTTTAGCTAATATTGTACTTAAATTTACCGCTGTTGTAGTCTTTCCTACTCCACCTTTTTGATTTGCAATTGATATTACTTTTCCCACTAATATTACCTCCATTTTTCTAACACATTAATAATATAAGAATATACAAAAAAAGTCAATAAATATTACAATATTTGTTGACTTTTTTATATAATTTTTTCTTATAATTTACTAAACCTCTTTAAATTGGCTCTTTGCTTGGAGTTCCAGGCTTTCTAGGATATTTTGAAGGTGTATTTTTTACTTTTTTTACTATAATAATATTTCTTTTTATATCACTATTTGGAAGAGTAATTTCTTCTATCTTCTCTATTTGCCCTCCTAATATTTCTAAAGCATTTTTTGCATTTTCTATTTCTTCTATATTAGAGCCTTTCATACATATGGCTTTTCCTCCTACTTTTACTAGAGGAAGTAAATATTCTAACAATATATTTAAAGGTGCAACAGCTCTTGATGTTGCTATATCATACGTTTCTCTTTCCTTTTTATTTTTTCCAAATTCTTCTGCTCTACCATGTATTGTTGTTATATTTTTTAGTCTTAAATTTTCTTTTACTTCTTGTAAAAAATTTATTCTCTTGTTTAAAGAATCTAATAACACTATATCTGTATTTTCTTTTACTATAGATAATGGTATTCCAGGAAAACCTGCTCCTGTACCTACATCTATCAATTTTTCATCATCATTAATATATTTAGCAATTGTTAAAGAATCTACAAAATGTTTTAATATTATTTCTTTTGGATTTATTATTGCTGTTAAATTTATTTTTTCGTTCCATTCTAGTAGCAAATTCATATAATTATAATATTTTTCTATTTGTTCTTTTGTTAATTCTATTTCTATTTGCTTTGCTTCTATTTCTAATTCTTCTAAAAATATTTCAAATTCCATATTTCCTCCTTAAATAATCTTAAAATAGGCTTTTTAAGATTATTTTACTTTTTATTGTAAGTCTCTAAGTAAATTAGAAGTACAGATATATCTGCAGGAGATACTCCTGAAATTCTAGATGCTTGTCCTACAGAATTTGGTCTTATTTTATTCAATTTTTGTCTAGCTTCTAATCTTAACCCTTTAATATCTTCATAATTTATATCTTTTGGTAATAACTTTTGTTCTAATTTTTTAAATTTTTCTACTTGTTCTGCTTGTAATTTAATATAGCCCTCATATTTTAGTTCTATTCCAACTTCTTTTTCTACTTGTTCCGCTAATTCTGGTCTATTAGGATCTATTTCTTTTAATCCTTCATAAGTTAATTCTGTTCTTTTTACTAAGTCTGCCAAACTCGCTCCTGTAGTAAGTTCTGAGGAATTATATTTTTTCAAAAATTCATTTACTTCTTTAGTAGGTTTTATTATTGTAGCTCTTACCCTTGCAATTTCATCCTCAATACTTTTCTTTTTCTTTAAAAATTTTTGATATCTTTCCTCAGGTACAAGACCTACTTTATAACCTATTTCTAGCAATCTTAAATCTGCGTTATCCTGTCTTAATAAAAGCCTATACTCAGCACGAGATGTCATCATTCTATATGGTTCATTTGTTCCTTTTGTTACAATATCATCAATTAAAACACCTATATACCCCTGAGTTCTATCCAATATTACAGGATCTTTTCCTTTCAATTTTAAACTTGCATTTATTCCTGCCATTAATCCTTGGCAAGCTGCCTCTTCATATCCTGATGTTCCATTTGTTTGTCCTGCAAAAAATAATCCATCTATTTTCTTATATTCTAAAGATAATTTTAAATCAGCAGGATTAATACAATCATATTCTATTGCATATGCTGGTCTTGTAAACTCTGCATGTTCTAGTCCTGGAAGAGTTCTATACATGGCTATTTGTACGTCTTCTGGAAGAGATGAACTCATTCCTTGAATGTACATTTCGTCTGTATTTCTTCCTATTGGCTCTACAAATATTTGATGTCTTTCTTTATCTGCAAAACGAACTACTTTATCTTCTATTGATGGGCAATATCTAGGCCCTGTTCCCACAATCTCTCCACCATATAAAGGTGAACGATGTAAATTTTTACGTATTATCTCATGAGTTTTTGCGTTTGTATATGTTAAATAACATGGTAATTGCTCTACACTATCATCTATTTTATCTTCAAAAGAAAATGCTTCTGGGTGCTTATCTCCCTCCTGTATTTCCATCTTTGAAAAATCTATACTATTCTTATTTATTCTTGCAGGAGTACCTGTCTTAAATCTAACTAAATCTACTCCTTCTCTTTTTAAAGCTTCTGATAATTTATTTGCTGGGAATACTCCATCTGGTCCACTTTCAAAAGAAACTTCTCCTATGAATATTTTTCCTTTTAAATATGTACCTGTTGCTACAATAATACAATCTACATCATATATTGCACCAATATTTGTTTCTATAGATTTTACTTTTCCATTTTCTACTGTAAAGTCTACTATTTCCGCTTGTTTAATGTATAAATTTTCTTGCTTTTCTAGTGTGTGTTTCATTTCTTCTTGATATCTTTTTCTATCAGCCTGTGCTCTTAAAGAATAAACTGCTGGCCCTTTAGAAGTGTTCAGCATACGCAATTGAGTATAAGTTTTGTCGATGTTTTTCCCCATTTCTCCCCCAAGGCAATCTATCTCTCTTACTAAATGTCCTTTAGAACTTCCCCCTATGTGTGGGTTACAAGGCATATTTGCAACAGCTTCTAGACTAATAGAAAACATTAGTGTTTTCATACCCATTCTTGCACAAGCTAACGCTGCTTCGCAGCCTGCATGCCCTGCTCCTATTACTGCTATATCATATTTTCCTGCATTATATTTCATTTTTTACTCCTTTCGTAACGCAAAAGTACGTTTCTAAATGTATCCTCTTCTGTTTCATTTTTTATCCCTCTAAAAAACTTTTCAAAAGATTAATCTGTTTCTTTTTGTAATTATAATCATTTAATATTTTGTTTGTGAAACATTTTTGTTTGTTTTCTATGAAACTTGAATTTTTGTTCAGTTGTTATTTTGGCAACATATTGTATCTACTCTTTCATTTATTCATATTATTGCTTTGTTGTTTGTCTTTTTGACTAATTGTCGAATTTTGTCGACGTTCGCTTCTATCTTTTGTAATCCTTACTGTTCTAAGGTTTTACAGAATATTTTTTGTATATATAGGTTAATTTTTGTCTCTTATATTTTACCTATATGTTTATTGTTGTGCTTTTAAAAAATTCTTTTCAAAATCTATTTTAAAGCCTTTTTATATTTGTAATATAAAATTACTTGTCTTATTATTCTTTTTCTTTTATTTTTTATTCTCGTGCATTCTTCTTATTTTCCCAAGCAGAATTTTGAGAATATTTCATTTATAATATCTTCTGATACATTCTCGCCTGTTATTTTTCCTAAATCTTCTAAAGTTTGTTTTATCGAAATAGAAATTATATCAATTGGTAAATTATTTTTTACTGCATTTATTGCTTCATTAATATTATTAATTGCATATTCAATTTGATTTTTATGTCTTATATTAGTAATAATTATTTCTCCATCTGTTTCCAAATTTTTAATTTGAAACATATTTTCAATTTCATTATACAATTCTTCTATTCCATTTCCATTTTTTGCAGATATTTTTATTATTTTTTTATTTAACTTATTTAATTCTTCACTATTTTCTAAATTATTTTCTTTTAAATCCACTTTATTTAATAATATAATTGAGTTTTTACTTTCTGCTAATTTCAAAATTTCTCTGTCTTCTTCAGTTAAATCTTTTGAGTTGTCTAGTATAACTAATACTAATTCTGCATCTTTAGCTATATCTAGTGCTTTTTTTACTCCAATTTCTTCTATTTTATCTGAAGTTTTTCTTATTCCTGCAGTATCTATTATTTTTAAAGGTATTCCTTTTATTGTTATAAATTCTTCTATTGTATCTCTTGTAGTGCCTTCTATTTCGCTTACTATAGCTCTTTCTTCTTTTAAAATTTTATTTAATAGAGAGGATTTTCCTGCATTTGGTCTACCTATAATTGCTGTTTTTATTCCCTCTTTTAAGATTTTTCCACTTCTAAATGTATCTTTTAGTCCTTTTAATTTATTTTTTGTATTTTCCAAAATACCCAATGCTTTGCTATTTGTAACTTCTTCTATATCATATTCTGGATAATCTATAGAAGCTTCTATATCTGCCATTATATCTAATAAATCATGTCTTATTTCATTTATTTTATTAGATAGATCTCCTTGTAATTGATTTATAGATGCTTTTGACTCTTTTTCAGTTTTACTATTTATCAAATCCATAATTGATTCTGCTTGTGATAAATCTATTCTTCCATTTAAAAATGCTCTTTTAGTAAATTCCCCAGGTTCAGCTAACATAGCTCCATTTTTCAAACATTGCTCTAATATTTGCTTCTCTATAATCATTCCTCCATGAGAATTTATTTCGCACATATCTTCTCTTGTATAGCTTTTAGGGTTTTTAAAAAAAGAAACTAATACTTCATCTATTTTTTCATTTGTTTTTGAATCTACAATTGTTCCATATTGCATGGTGTAACCTTTTATTTTATTTAAATCTAATTTCTCTCCTTTACTATTTTTGAATATTTTTTCTAGTATTTTAAAGGATTCTTTACCACTCATACGAATAATTCCAATTCCGCCATTACCTATAGCCGTAGATATTGCTGCTATTGTTTCCATCTTTTTCTCCTTTTACATAATTTTTATTTATATACTTATTTAATAAAAAAGCCAAAGCTATAAATTAATATAAATATATAAAAATATACTTAAATTAAAATCTTCACTTTGACTTCGGATTTTTTATATTAAATTATTTTATTTTAGAAATAACAACTCTTCTGCTATCTCCCTCTCCAATACTATATGTTTCTACTTTATCATTGTCTTGTAATTTACTATGTATTATTTTTCTTTCATATGCTGGCATTGGCTCTAATGTAATTGATTTTCCTGTTTTTAATACTGTTTTAGAAACTTTTTCTGCTAATTCTTCTAATGTTTTTTCTCTTTTTTGACGATAATTTTCTATGTCTAATATTAATCTAATTTTGCTGTTAAAACCTCTATTTGCAATTGTGCATAATATAGTTTGCATAGAATTTAATGTTTCCCCTCTATATCCTATTAAAGTTCCTGCTGCATTTCCATTTATATCTACATATATAGTACAATCTTCTTCTTTAATTGTATATTCTAATGTATTATTAACCTTTTGTAACCATTCTTTTAAAAATTTTTCTACTCTTTCTTTAGCTATAGATATATCTTCTTCATTATGATCATATTCTCTTTTTGTTTTTCCTTCTTTTACTTCTACTTTTTCTTCTTTATTAGAATTTTCTTTTATTGTAAGTTGAACTTTTACAACTCTTGGTGTTAATATACTGAAAAAACTTTTTTTATTTTCATTTTCTAACACTTTTATATCTACTCTATCTTTAGATACTTTTAATTCTTTTAATCCATTTTCAATAGCTTCATTTGTTGTTCTTCCTTCTGCAATAATAGAATTACTCATTATCCTTTTCCTCCTTAGAGCTCATAATTTTATTTATAGTTAATCTTTCAAATATCATTAAAATATTGCTTACAAGCCAGTATAAAGCAAGTCCAAGTGGTGCAATAGCTGCAATAGATATAGACATTATTGGTGCCATATATAACATTGTATTATTCATTTGTCCCATACTTTCTGTAAGTTCATCTTCTTTAGTTTTTTCTTCATTTTGAACTATTACATCTTTATCCTTCTTTTCTTTTTCTTTCTTTTGAGTATTCATTGTTATTTTTATAGAAACAAAAGATGTTATAATGTATAGAATAGGAATAATATACACTCTCCAATCATTTAAGCTTTGCATAGGTACTTTACTTAAATCTAATCCTAAAAATTGCATATTTATTCTTAGTTTGTTTACTTCTTCTTTTCTTTTCTCTAATTCTTCCCTATTTTCTACATTTTCTTGTTGTAATTGATTTTCTATATCTTTATATTCTGATTCTGCTAAATCTATAATTCCTATTTCTTTGTATCTTATTCCTGAATCTTGATCTACTTTTTCTTTATATTCTTTATATATTTCTGTGTCTTTTAGATTTTTCATATATGTAAGTGGTTGACTTACAAGCCAAAATACTGAAAGAATAATTATTATTTGTAAAATTCCTGTTAAACATCCACTAAATGGACTCATTTTTTCTGTTTTATATAAATTAATTGTTTCTTGATTTAATTTTTCAGGATTATTTTTATATTTAGCTTGAATATCCTTCATTTTTTCTTGTACTTTTGCTGATTTCTTCATTGATTCTTGTTGTTTTATAGTCATAGGTATTAATATTAATCTTAACAACACTGAAAATATTAAAATAGCTAAACCATAATTATTTAATATTTCATAAAAAAAGTTTAATATATATCCAAAAATACTTGATATTACTCCCAATTTTTAAATTCCTCTTCTTTCTTTTTTACTTTAAAGGATCATATCCTCCCTTACTAAAAGGATTACATTTTATAATCCTTTTTAATCCTAAAAAAAATCCTTTTATAAAACCATATTTTTTTATCGCTTGTTTTGTATATTCTGAACAAGTAGGATAGTATTTGCAATTTACCCCTTTAAAATGAAATATTTTTGAAATATACTTTTGATAAAAATTTATTATTATAATTCCAATTTTTTTCATTTAAGTAATCCTGCCTTTTTTAGCTGAATATACATATCTTCTTGTATTTGCTTACATTTGCAATCTGTAAAAGTATTTCTATTCCATAAAAATACTATATTATATCCTTTTTCTAATTGATTTCTTTTTAAATAGTAGCTTTCTCTAATTAAACGTTTTATTCTGTTTCTTTTAACAGCCTTCCCTACTTTTTTGCTTACTGCTATACCTATTACATTTTTTTCTTTTTTATTTTTTGAAATGTATATTGTTATATATTTACCACGATAAAATTTACCTTTATCTAATACATTTTTAAATTCATAATTTTTCTTTAATGTATCGATTTTTCGCATTTTACTACTCCTTTATATAAAAGAATTACAATAAAAAAAGTAAAATTGCAAAAAAAGACCACATTTTTTATTACGTGGCCTTCTATTTAAGCACTTATTTTTTTTCTTCCTTTTGCACGTCTTGCTTTTAATACGTTTCTTCCTGATCTAGTTTTCATTCTTTTCATGAAACCATTTTCTTTTTGTTCTTGTCTTTTTTTAGGTTGAAATGTTCTTTTCATTTTTTAGCACCTCCTGTATTTATTTAAACCGATAACGGATTATTTCTTTTTCCAATAAGCTTTATAATTATATATTAAACCTCCTATTATGTCAATACTTTGATTTAAATTTAATTATTTTTTTTATTTGTATTGACTATTTATCTTTGTTTTTGATATGATAAGAAAACAATAGGGAAAAAGGAGTTTTAATGTAATAATTTAAAAATATAATTCATTTTCCTAAGAAAATTTTATATTTTTGGAAGGACTGAAAAAAATGCAACAAAAAGAATTAGATGAACTTCTTACAAAAGCAAAAGAACTCTTAAAAGAGGAAATGACTCAAATTTCATATGATACATGGATTAAAGAAATAGAAATTCAAAGTATGGAAAACGGAAATATTACTTTACTTGTTTCTAATGTCTTTAATAAAGATTCTGTTGATGCTAGATATCATTCATTATTAGTTAATACATTTAATTATTTAACTAATAAAGAATGTAGTGTTTCTATCCTTTCAAAAGAAGAGTTACAAAAACAACCAAATAATAAAAACGAAAATATAAATTATCGGTTCTTTAAATCCTACATTAAATCCAAAATATACTTTTGATAGTTTTGTTGTAGGAAATAATAATCGTTTTGCTCATGCTGCCTCTTTAGCTGTTGCTGAAGCACCTGCAACTTCTTATAATCCTTTATTTATTTACGGAGGAGTAGGTTTAGGTAAAACTCACTTAATGCATGCAATTGGTAATGAAATATTAAGAAATAATAGAAATGCAAACATTTTATATGTTACTTCTGAAAATTTCACTAACCAGCTTATTAATGCTATAAAAGATAATAAAAATGAGCAATTTCGTGCTAAATATCGTAATATAGATGTCCTTCTTATAGATGACATCCAATTTATTGCGGGAAAAGAGAGAGTTCAGGAAGAGTTTTTCCATACATTTAATACTCTTCATGAAAACGGAAAACAAGTTATTATATCTAGTGATAGACCTCCAAAAGATATTAATCTGTTAGAAGATAGATTAAAATCAAGATTTGAGTGGGGTCTTATTGCCGATATTTCAAATGCTGATTATGAAACTCGTTTAGCTATTTTAAGAAAAAAAGCACAATTAGACAATATTATAATAGATGACGAAATTCTTGCTAATATTGCTAATAGAATAGACACAAATATTAGGGAATTGGAGGGTGCTTTAAATAAATTAATAGCTAGGGCTTCATTAATAAATAGTCCCATCACTATGGAAATGTCAGAGTGGGCTATTAATGAAATAGTTTCATCAAAAGATAAAGTTATTTCTTCAAATTTTATACAAGAAACAGTAGCTAAATATTTTAATATAGACCAAAAAGATTTAGTTGGTGCAAAACGTTCTAATGATGTAGTATTTCCAAGACAAATTGCTATGTATCTTTGTAGAACAGTACCTCAAATATCTTTGCCACAAATAGGTAGAGACTTTGGAAATAGAGATCATACAACAGTAATGCATGCTTGCAGCAAAATAGAAAAAGAAATAAAAGAAAATAAGAACACAAAATTAATTGTGGAAAGTGTTAAAAACATTTTACTAGCAGACCAATAGTTTAAATATAAATAAAAATTTATATTTTTTAAAAAGGGTGTTTGGAAAAATGATTGTTTGGAAACAATTAAGCAAATTCTTCTTACGGAACAGCTTGATTTGATATCCACAGCCTATTGTGAATTTAGTGTAGAAAAGTTGTTTATAACTTAATTATTCACAACTTAAATTTTTAATTGTTTATAACTTTTATATTTATCCACTATATTATCAACATCAAAAACATAAGGGAAATAAACAATTCACATAGTTTTCCACAGAATCCACAGCACCTATTACTACTACTACTAAAATTATTTATTATATTATAAAGGAGTTTGATGAAAAATGAAAATTGTTTGCGAAAAAGAAAAAATCTTGAAAGCTATTAATTCCGTAACAAAAGCAGTTGCTTCAAAAACAACAATGCCTATATTAGAAGGTATATTAATTCAAACAAATGATAAAGAAGTTAAATTAACAACTTACGATTTAGAAATAGGAATAGAATACATTATTGATGCAGATGTTAGAGAACAAGGTGCTACAGTAGTTAATGCTATAATGTTTAGTGAAATAATAAGAAAATTACCAGATACAGAAATTAATATTTCATTAAATGAAAAAAATCTATTAGTAATAGAATGTGAAGGTTCATTATATAAATTAGCTACTATGAATCCAGAGGAATTTCCAGAACTTCCACAAATAAATGTAGAAAATTCTATAGAAATAGAACAAAATGTTTTAAAGGAAATGATAAGAAAAACAATATTTGCTGTAAGTACAGAAGAAAATAGACCTATTTTCACAGGATGTTTGTTTGAAATAAAAAATAATAAATTAAATGTAGTTGCAGTAGATGGATTTAGATTAGCATGGAAATCTAAATTTCTACAAAATAGTAGTAATGATTTTACAGCAGTTATTCCTGGTAGAACTTTAAATGAAGTTAATAAAATTATATTAGATTCATTTGATAATATAAAAATAGGAGTTGCTAAAAATCAAGCACTATTTGAAATGGAAAATTGTAAATTAGTAACTAGATTATTAGATGGAGAATTTTTAAATTATTCAAGTGTTATTCCTGAAAATTGGGAAACAAGAGTAAGAGTAAATAAAAATATAATTCAAAACTGTTTTGAAAGAATTAGTTTAATTTCAGCATCTAGTATAGAAAAAGAAAAGAAATATCCAGTTAAGGTTTCTGTAGATATAGGAAAAGTTACAATTTCTTGTACAAATCAAACAGGTGATGCTAAAGAAGAAATGTATGTTTCTACAGAAGGGCAAAACTTAGAAGCAGGATTTAATCCTAAATATTTCTTAGATGCACTTCGTGCAATAGATGATGAAGAAATTTTTGTAGACTTTGGTACAAGCATTTCTCCATGTATAATAAGACCAGTTGATGATGGTGATTATATTTATATGATATTACCAATTAGATTAAAAGATTAATAAGAAGGGAGGTTAAAAGTTGGAAATTGGAAATTAGAAAAAAGTTATACACAATTCATTAATAAAATGTGGATAATAAATATAAAATTTATAATTTCCAACATCTAATCTCTAATATATATGTATATTAATAAAATAAAATTATTAAATTTTAGAAATTATGAAGAACAAGAAATTTTATTAAATCCTAATATAAATATTTTTTATGGTGATAATGCACAAGGCAAAACGAACATAATAGAATCTATATTTTTATGTGCTATAGGAAAATCTTTTAGAACAACAAAAGATAAAGAAATGATAAAGTTTAATAAAGAAAACGCATCTGTTTATATAGAATATAAAAAAGTAGACAGAGAAGGAACAATAAAAATAGATATAGAAAATAAAAAAAATATATATGTTAATGGAATAAAAATAAAAAAATTAAGTGAATTATTAGGAAAAATAAATATTGTTATTTTTACACCAGATGATATACAAATTTTAAAAGAAGGTCCACAAAAAAGAAGAAGATTTTTAGATATAATGATAGGACAATTAAGACCGAATTATGTACATATATTAAATTTATATAATAAAACTTTAGAACAAAGAAATAATTATTTAAAACAAATAAAAGTAGAAAATAAATCAGAAGAAATGCTAGAAATATGGGATGAAAAGCTAGCAGAATATGGTGAAAAAATATTTTTATATAGAAATGAATTTATAGAAAAAATAAAAGAAAAAATAAATAATATTCATAAAGATATTACAGAAGATAAAGAAAATTTAGAAATTGAATATGAATCTAATTGCAAAAATAAAGAAGAATATTTAAAATTATTAAAAGAAAGAAGAAAATTAGATATTATAAAAGGTTTTACAACAAAGGGTGTACATCGTGACGATTTTATGATATATATTAATAATGAATTAGTTAATATATATGGTTCACAAGGACAAAATAGAACAGTAATACTTTCATTAAAAATAGCAGAAATGCAAGTAATATATGATGAAATAGGGGAATATCCTATTTTATTGTTAGATGACTTTATGTCAGAATTAGATGAAAAAAGAAGAAGAAATTTTTTAGGAAATATAGAAAACAAACAAGTTATTATTACTTGCACAGATAAAATAGAAGAAATTAATAATGAAATTAAATTATTTGAAGTGAAAAAAGGAGTTATTTAAATAATATGTATGTTCATATAGGGAAAGATACTATTATTCCATCAAAAGAAATTATTACAATAATTGATTTGGAAAAAATGTTAATAAATAAAAGTATGGAAAAAATAGAAAAAGAACTAAATATAGAAAATAAAATAACAGATATTTCAGAAGGAAATAAAAAAACATTATTATTAATTGAAAATAATAAAGAAACAAAAGGATATATATCTAATATATCATCTATAACATTAGCAAAAAGACTAAAAAAGAGATAGTATAATCCACATATAAATAACAAAATGTGGAAAACATATATTATAAAAATAAAAGGATGGTTAAAAAATGGAAAAATTTGAACATAAGTATGGAGCTGAACAAATTCAAGTATTAGATGGTTTAGAGCATGTAAGAAAAAGACCTGGTATGTATATAGGTAGTGTTTCTGTAAGAGGGCTTCACCATTTAGTATACGAAATAGTAGATAACTGTGTAGACGAAGCATTAGCTGGTTATTGTACACATATACAAGTAAAAATAGAGCCAGGAAATGTTATAAGTGTAGAAGATGATGGTAGAGGAATACCAGTAGATATACATCCCAAAACACATATTTCAGCTGCTGAAACAGTTTATACAAAATTAAATGCTGGTGGAAAATTCGGTGGAGATAGTGGATATAAAGTATCTGGAGGTCTTCATGGAGTTGGTGCATCTGTTGTAAATGCATTATCTACATGGTGCGAAGTAACTATTCAAAGAGATGGCGGAATATATGAAATGAAATTTGAAAGAGGAAAAACAATAGAGCCATTAACAAGAATAGGAGATTCTAAAAAAACAGGTACTAAAGTTAGATTTCTTGCAGATGATACTATTTTTGAAACATTAGAATATGAATATGATATATTAGAAAATAGATTTAGAGAAATGGCATTTTTAACAAAGGGACTAAAAATTAGTATAGAAGATTTAAGAGAAGAAACACCTAAAAAAGCAGCATTTCATTTTGAAGGTGGATTAAATTCTTTTGTTGAATTTTTAAATAAAAACAAAGAAAAATTACATCCAAATCCAATATATATAGAAAAAACAGAAGGTGAAGTTCCAGTTGAAATAGCTTTCCAATATACAACAGCATATTCAGAAAATATATATACATTCGTAAATAACATTAATACAATAGAAGGTGGAACTCACTTAGAAGGATTTAAGAGAGCATTAACAAAAACTTTTAATGATTATGCAAGAAGTCATAATTTAATAAAAGAAAAAGATGCAAATTTACAAGGTGAAGATATTCGTGAAGGTATAACGGCAGTTGTTTCTGTTAAAGTAAAAGAACCACAATTTGAAGGGCAAACTAAAACAAAATTAGGAAATAGTAATGTAACAGGTATTGTTCAAAGTATGGTAAATGAAGCTTTAGGAAACTTCTTAGAAGAAAATCCATCAGTAGCAAAAGCTATTTTGGAAAAATGTATAAATGCTTCTAGAGCAAGAGAAGCCGCAAGAAAAGCAAGAGAATTAGTTAGAAGAAAAAATGCATTAGAAACAACAACATTACCTGGAAAATTAGCAGACTGCAGTAGTAAAAATCCAGCAGAATGTGAAGTATATATAGTCGAAGGGGACTCTGCTGGAGGAAGTGCAAAACAAGGTAGAGATAGAAGATTCCAAGCTATACTTCCACTTTGGGGTAAAATGCTTAATGTTGAAAAAGCAAGAGCAGATAAAATATATGGAAATGATAAATTAAATCCAGTTATATTAGCTGTTGGTGCTGGTATAGGTACAGATTTTGATGTTTCTAAAATAAGATACGGAAAAGTTATAATTATGGCCGATGCTGATGTCGATGGTGCACATATTAGAACACTTTTACTTACATTCTTCTTTAGATATATGAGGCCATTAATTGAAAATGGAAATGTGTATTTAGCACAACCACCACTATACAAATTATCTAAAAAAGGTATGAAAGATGTATATTGTTATACAGATGAAGATTTAGAGAAAGCATATAAAGATTTAGCAGAACAAGGAATAGAAAGAGAACAATTAGGACTTCAAAGATATAAAGGTCTTGGAGAAATGAACCCAGAACAATTATGGGAGACAACAATGGATCCATCAAATAGAATTTTAGTAAAAGTAACAATGGAAGATGCTATAAAAGCAGATGAAATTTTTACAATTCTTATGGGTGATGAGATTGAACCAAGAAGAGAATTTATAGAGAAAAATGCTAAATATGTTAAAAATCTTGATATATAATTTTAAAATAAATTTAATAGCACGTAATAGATTAAATACTATTACGTGCTATTATCTTATAAAGCTAATATTAACTTTCAACTAAAACTATTATTCCTAATTTTTTCACCTAATATATATTACTATATAAATAAGCAATAAACCAAAAATAATAATCATTCGTTCGACTATAAATACACACATAATAACCATATTCGTCCTAAAATAGGACTAATAATGACCACAATAATATATAAATATAATCTTAACTCAAATATATTACCTATTATTTAACCATATATAAAATACAAAATATAATAAAATAAAAATATAATGTAAAAATATAGCTTACAAACAAATAATATACTCTTGGGCGCCGACATATTATAATCTAAGTTTTACTTAAACCATAATACATCTTTGTTCGAATAATAAAAAGCCTTTTATAGAAACCTAATATTACTCTTTGCTAGGCTAATATTAACCTTATGATAATATTATGTTCTTTTTTAATTTTTTTATACAAAAAAATTAAAAAAATTTTTTTGTATTTTTATACCGAAGTAATAAATTATAAATATTTTAATAAAAAAGTAATAAATAAATATTTTTTATAATAAAAATATAAAAAATAATTAAAATAAAAAGGAGAATATTTTTGAAAAATAAAATAATAAAAATAAATAAAAAATATAATTATGATATTTTAAAAAATGATATGTTATTTTTAAGTTACGAATATCCATTTTTTAAAATAAATAATATTGGAGAAAGCACATTAGGGGAAAAAATAATTTATATTAAATTGGGTGAAGGAAATAAAAAATTATTTATAAATGCTTCACATCATGCAAATGAATGGATGACAAGTTTACAAACAATGTTATTTATAGAAAAATATTTGCAATTATATAAAAATAAAGAGAATTATAAGGGATACGAAATAGATGAATTATGGAATAAAGTAAGCATATTTTTTATTCCAATGGTAAATCCAGATGGAGTTAATTTATGTTTAAAAAATAAAAAAATATTAAATGAAAATTTATATAAAGAAATATGGGAAAAATATATAAATGAAATAGAAAATTGGAAAGCAAATATAAGAGGTGTGGATTTAAATTTAAATTATCCTGCAGGTTGGAAAAATGCAGTAAAAAATAAGGAAAAAAAAGGAATAACTATGCCAGGGCCAAGAGATTATCCAGGTCCAAATCCTATTTCAGAAATAGAAACAAAAAATATGGTTAATTTTACAAAAATATTTAATTTTGATATGACAATTTCTCTTCATTCTCAAGGGCAAGAAATATATTGGAATTATTTAAATTATAAAGTAGATAATGCGTATGAAATAGGAAAAAAATTAGAAAAAGTAAGTGGATATTTATTAACAAAACCAGATTATTATTCTTCATTTGCAGGATATAAAGATTGGTTTATAGAAAATTTTAAAAAACCAGGTTATACAATAGAAATAGGAAAAGGTGAAGAAGGACGACCACTTTCTTTAGAAGATACTGATAAAATATATGAAGAAGTAGAAGAAATTTTATTAAAGGCAATAGACGAATGTAGTAATATATAGGCATTTGTCGAAATTTGTCTTACGATTTTTCTTGACAAATGCTGGAAAAATATGTAAACTAGAAATAGAAAGAAAAGAGGTGTGAAAATGAAAAATAAACAAATTCAATCTGTACAAGCATGGTTACCATTTGAATCTATATTAGAAAACGGAATTATTAAATTAAAAAATTCTTCATATATAAAAATATTAGAAATAATTCCAATTAATTTTAATCTAAAGTCGGAACTCGAAAAAGAAGCAATTTTAAATTCTTATAAAATATTTTTAAAAACGTGTAATTTTAATTTTCAAATTTTAGTTCAAAGTAATAAAGAAAATCTAGAAAAAAATATTTCAGATATTAATTTCCAAAAAAATAAAGAAAGAGAAAATATTAAAAAAATATCAGAAAATTATATTAATTATATAAAAGAATTAAATAAAAATAAAAAATCAGCAAATAAAAACTTTTATATAATTATTAAAAATAATATTAAAGAGGAAAAAATAGAAGAAAATATTGTAGAAGAATTAAACGAAAACTATTTTAAAATAAAAGAGTGTTTAGCTCGTTGCGGAAATATTGTAAAAGATATAAATAAAAAAGAAAATATAAAAAAATTAATACAATCTTTTATAAATAAAAGACTATTATTATTAGAAAATTTATAATAAGGTAGGTGAATTATGGAAAATAATATAAAAAATATATTAAGAGAAATAAAAGAAAAAATACCAAAAAAAGAAAATAAAAAAGAAAAAATAGAAGGAATTTTTATTCAAAAAGATTTTTTTAGTCCAAGTTATATAAATTTATCTAATCCAAAATATATAGAAATAGATAATTTATTTTATTCTAATTTAATTATTACAAATTATTATCATGAACAAAATGACTTATTATTAAAAACAATATTAGATTCAAATATTAATATGAACATTTCTATTTTCTACGAAAAACAAAATCCATACAAAATAGTAAAAGATTTAACATATCATATTGGAAATGTGGGGGCAGATTTAAAAAGCAAGAATGAAAATAGAGAAGATATAGAAATAGCAGCATTTACATATAAAGACGCAAAATATATTAGGAAAGAAATACAAGTTAACAATGAAGATATTTATTTTTTATATATTTATTTAAATATTTATTCTAAAGATAAAAAAGAATTAGAATATTTATTAAATAAAATAGAAGGCATTTTAAGTGCAAAAGGAATGCAATCAAGGAGAGCCTATTTTAGGCAAGAGCAGACTTTTAAAGCATGTCTTCCTATAATGGAAAATGAAAAAGAAATAAAAAATATTGCAAAAAGAAATGTATTAACTTCAAGTTTAGTTTGTACATATCCATTTATTTCATCTTCTATTTTTGATGAACATGGTATTTTTATAGGTACAAATATTTATAATAATTCTTTAATTTTTATAGATAGATATAATACAAATAAATATAAAAATGCTAATATGTGTATTTTTGGAAGCAGTGGAGCAGGAAAATCTTTTTATATTAAATTATTAGCATTACGATTTAGAATATTAGGAATTGAACAATATATTATAGACCCAGAAAGGGAATACACAAAATTATGTGAAAATTTAGATGGAACATTATTAAAAATTGGACCAAACTCAAATACATATATAAATATTTTCGATATTAGACAAGAAAGTTTAGAAGAAGGAGAGGGAGGTTATTTAGCAACAAAAATAAGTAAATTAATAGGATTTTTTAATTTAATTTTTGGAAATTTAAATGAAGAAGAAAAAGCAATAATAGAAGAAAAATTAATAGAAATGTATAACGAAAAAGAAATTACATTTGATGATAATTCTTTATATAAAAAAGAAAATAATAAAATAAATATAAAGCCAATTTTTAAAGAATTAAATGAAATGCCAATACTAGAAGACTTTTATAATATATTAGAGAAAGATATAAATACACAGAAATTTAAAATTAAATTAACTCCTTTTATAAAAGGTTCATTAAATTTCTTTAATAATTATACAAATGTAGAATTAAATAACAAATTAATTGTGGCAGATATTTATGAATTAGGGGAAGAGAATTTAAAATATGGAATGTATTTATTTACTGAATTGTTTTGGGATAAAATAAAAAAAGATAGAAAAATTAAAAAGGCAATTTATTTAGATGAAATATGGAGATTAATTGGTGTTACATCAAATAAAGAAGTAGCAAGTTTTATTTATAAAATATTTAAAACAATTCGTAAATATGGTGGTAGTGGAGTAGCAATAACACAAGATGTATCAGATTTATTTAGTCTAGAAAATGGGGCATATGGAAAAAGTATATTAAATAATTCAGAAATAAAAACATTTTTTTCTTTAGAAGAAGATAATATTAAAATATTAGGTAATTATACAAATTTATCAGAAAAAGAAAAAATAGAAATAAGATCATTAAAAAGAGGTGAGTGTTTAATGTTTGTTGGAGAAAATCATATTTTAACAAAAATAGAATGTTCAGATGAAGAAAAGAATTTAATAGAATAAAGAAAAGAATTATAAAAAATAAAATAATAAATATAAAAATAAAAAAGTTAACAATAAAAAGAAAGAGAGGAAAATATGAAAAAAATAATTACAGCTTTAGCTAATTCAATATTGAATGAAAAGTTAAAAGAAGAAGAAGATTTTAAAATCCTAACGAAAGATATACAATATCAAGAAGGTATTTTTGAAATAATGGAAAAAGAAAATGTGATAGATTATTTAATATTAAGTGAAATATTACCAGGAGAAAATAATATAGAAAAATTAATAGAAAAAATAAAAGAAAAAAATATAAAAATTAAAATAATAATTATTCTAGAAAATAAAAAAGAAGAATTAGAAAATATTTTATATAAAAAAGGAATATTAAAAATTTATTATAATAATGAAGTAGAAATAAATGAAATTATTTCTTTTATAAAAAATGAAAATAAAAAAATAGAAAATGATAATGAAGAAATAAAAAAAGAATTAAATAATTTAAAAGAAATATTAATAAAAAATAATATTTATTATGAAAAAGACGAAAAAAATAATTTTATAAAAAATAAAAAAAATAATAAAATAAAAAAGAATAAGATAAAAAATAAAAGTAAAATAAAATTAATAAAAAATAAAGAAAATAATATAAAAATAAATAATAAAAAAATAATTAGTATCGTAGGAACCGGTGGAGTAGGTAAAAGTATAGTAACTTTAAATTTGGCTAAAATTTTAAAAGAAAAACAAAATAAAATGTTAATTATAGATTTTGATATTCTTAATAATAGTTTACATACAATTTTAGGTGTAAATAAATACCCACAAAAAATAAAAGAAAAGTTACAAAAAAATAATTTAATTCAAAATAAAATAAATATAAAAGAATTAATAATAAAAATAAATAAAAAAGTAGATTTAATATCTGGAATTAATTTATTATTTGATAGTAAATATAAAATAAGTAATGGAAAAATAAAATTCATATTAGAAGAATTAAAAGAATATTACGATACAATTATAATAGACACTTCTTCAGAATGTTTTTTTGATTATACAAAAAATATTTTAAAAAATAGTAATAATATTTTATTTTTATTAGAAGCAAATTTATTAGAAATAAAAAAAGCAAATAATTTATTAAATATTTATACAGAAGAATGGAATATAGCAAAAGAAAAGTTTAATATAATAATAAATAAATATAATGAAAATTCAGTAGATGATTTAATTATTAATAATATTTTTTCAAAATATAAAATATTAGGAAAAATAAAAATGAATAAAAAATATAATATTTTAATTAATAAGAATTATAAACAAAATATTTTTCAAAAAAATATAAAAAAAGAATACGAAAACATAACAGATAAAATAATTAAATTAAATAATAGAAAAAGAAAATTAATTTTAGAAAATATTATTAATAAAATTAAATATAATTTAATTCAAAAAAATAATTTAGTTCAAAAATAAAATTTAATAAATAATTAAATTAAAAATTAATTCAAAGAATTTTGTTCATAATTATACAAAAGAAAATATATAAATAATTTTAAAAATCAATATAATTTATTCAAAGATAAACAAAAGAAAAAATATTAAAAAAATTAATATGTAAAAATATAAATATTTAATTTAAGAAAATAAGACAATTTAAATTAAAGTAAAAATAATTAAAAATTTATTCTAAAAAATTTTATTCAAAAAGGGAGAAAAATATGAATTTATTAACAAATAATTTAGAAAATAATTTAAATAAAGAAAATGAAATTATAAAAACAGAAGATCAAACAAAATTTATAGAAACAACATTAGGAAAAACTATAAGTTTTGGGTTAGATATAGGGCTAAGGGCACTTCTTCCAGATTACATAGAACAACAGGTTATAGACATAAAAAACACATTAATGAAAGAAGGATTTTCAAATGGAATAAAAAAAATTCTATCTTCTGCTATTGATTTTGGAAAAAGTGCAATTGGAATAGTAACAGGTGATTTTGAAAATATTTCACAAGTGCAAACAGCAATAAAGAATGGTGGAATTATAGATAGCGTTTCTGGAATAGTAGATAGTGTATTAAATAGAGTAAATAAAGAAGGAAAATTACCTTATAATATAACTAATACAATAAAAAAAGGAAAAAATATAATATTAAATAGTATAACAAATAAAATAGAGGAGGAATTTACAAATCAATTAGATGCAGCAGAAAAATTACAAAAATATGAAAATAATTGGAAACAATATTTTAATAATAAAGATTTTATAGGAATGCAAAGAGAATATGAAAAAATTAGAGAAAAATTAAAAATATTAATACCTATGGAAAATACACTTAAACAAGCAAGAACAATAGAAAATTTACATACATTAATTAAAAATAATGGGCAAGATTTTAATTTAAATAAAGAAGAACTAGAACTAGTAAATTTATTAGCCTGAGAAATTTAACTATATTGAATTATCTAGTGAAGAATTATGAAAAAATGGAAAAGGTATAAAGTAATTTTTGGATAAAAAAATAGATAAAAAATTAAGTAAAAAAATATTATAAAAAAAGCTAAAAAACTTAAATTTCCCTAAGTTTTTTAGCTTTTTTTCTTGCATATTTTTCCCCTTTAAAGTATAATACATATGTAAGTTAAATATAAAGAAAGAGGTAGAAGAATGGAAGAAGATAGAGACGGAAAGATTATAGATAGAGATATTGAACAAGAAATGAAAACAGCATATATAGATTATGCTATGAGTGTTATTGTATCACGTGCACTTCCAGACGTTAGAGATGGTTTAAAACCTGTACACAGAAGAATTCTATATACAATGTATCAAGATGGTTTAACTTCAGACAAGCCATATAGAAAATCTGCAACAACAGTTGGAGACGTTTTAGGTAGATATCATCCACATGGAGATAGTTCAGTTTATGATGCAATGGTAAGAATGGCACAAGACTTTTCATTAAGATATCCACTTATTGATGGACATGGAAACTTTGGTTCTATAGATGGTGATGGTGCTGCTGCTTATCGTTACACAGAAGCAAGAATGTCAAAAATAGCTGAAACAATGCTTACAGATATAGAAAAAAATACAGTTAATTTTATGCCAAACTTTGATGACAGATTACAAGAGCCAGTTGTTTTACCAGCAAAAATACCAGCTTTATTAGTAAATGGATCTTCAGGTATAGCCGTAGGTATGGCAACAAATATACCACCACACAATTTAACAGAAATAATAAATGGAATTATTAAAATAATAGAAGAAGATAATGTTTCAGATGAAGAATTAATGAGCATTATTAAAGGACCAGATTTCCCTACAGAAGGAATTATTTTAGGTAGAGAAGGAATAAAAGAAGCATATACAACAGGTAGAGGAAAAATAACATTAAGAGCAGAAGCAGAAATAGAAGAAATGAGTGGTAATAAACAAAGAATAGTTGTACATTCTTTACCATATCAAGTAAATAAAGCTAAATTAATTGAAACCATAGCAGGTTTAGCTAGAGAAAAAAGAATTGAAGGTATTTCAGAATTAAGAGATGAATCTGATAGAGAACACAAAGTAAGAGTTGTAATAGAATTAAAAAGAGATGCAAATGCTCAAGTTGTTTTAAATCTATTATATAAATTTACACAAATGCAAACAACATTTGGAATTATAATGCTTGCATTAGTAAATGGAGAACCTAAAATATTAACATTAAGACAATGTTTACAATATTATATTGAACATAGAAAAGATGTTATTCTTCGTAGAACACAATTTGATTTAGATAAAGCGTTAGCGAGAGCACATATTTTAGAAGGATTAAAAATTGCACTAGACAACATAGATGAAGTTATTGATATTATACGTAATTCTTATGATGACGCAAAAGAAAGATTAATGAAACGTTTTGGTCTTTCAGATATACAAGCACAATCAATTCTAGATATGAGATTGAAGACTTTATCAGGATTACAGCGAGAAAAAATAGATGAAGAATATAAACAATTAATGGAGCTAATTGAACATTTAAGAAATGTATTAAGCAGTGAAAAATTAGTATTTGATATTATTAAAGAAGAATTAATTGAAATTCGTGATAAATATGGTGATGAAAGAAAAACCAAAATTGCAGCAGCTGAAGGCGAGCTTGAAATAGAAGATTTAATAAAAGAAGAACAATGTGTTGTTACTTTAAGCCACTTTGGATATATTAAAAGAATGCCAATAGACACATATAAGAGTCAAAGAAGAGGAGGAAAAGGTATAACAGGTGCTACGACAAAAGAAGATGATTTTATTAAACAAATATTTACAGCATCAACACATGATACAATATTATTCTTTAGTAATAAAGGAAAATTATATAGATTAAGAGGATACGAAATACCAGAAGCAGGTAGAACAGCAAAAGGAACAGCAATTGTTAACTTGCTACAACTAGACAATGGAGAAAAAATATCTGCAGTTATTCCAATTCAAAACTTTGCAGAAGGAAAATATTTATTAATGGGAACCAAAAATGGACTAATTAAGAAAACACCATTAATGGAATATGATTCTTCTAGAAAAACAGGATTATTAGGAATTACACTAAAAGATGAAGATGAATTAATAGATGTAAGACTTACAGATGGAGAAGATAATGTAGTATTAGTTACTAAAAAAGGTATGAGTATTACATTTGAAGAAAAAGATGTACGTCCTGTTGGAAGAACAGCACAAGGTGTAATAGGAATTCGTTTAGATGATGATGACGAAGTAATAGGCATGGAATCTATAATAGGAAAAGCAAATGCTACATTGCTTGCTATTACAGAAAACGGATTTGGTAAGAGAACAGAATTAGACGAATATAGAGTTCAAAACAGAGGCGGAAGAGGAGTTATTACTTATAAAGTAACACCAAAAACAGGAAATATAGTAGGAATTAGAATTGCAACTGGAGTAGAAGATGTAATGTTAATTACAGACAAAGGTACAATTATAAGATTAAAAGTAGATGAAATAAGTGTATTAGGTAGATCTACACAAGGTGTAACATTAATGAGAACAAATGATGGAGGAAAAGTAGTAAGTATAGAAACTATTAATCCAGAAGAAGACGGAGAAGAAAAAGAATAAAAAATAAGAATGTTTTAGCAAAAGCTAAAACATTCTTATTTTTTTATAAATCTTATATCATCACCAAAGAAATGACAAATATCATAATTTCCAACTAAGCGAGACACAATTCGCTCATCATATGTGGAAAATAAATTCTCTAAACTTAAATTAGTAGAAATTATTGTTTTGGTAGATTTGTTATTATTTAATAAACGAGTATTAATAATGTTAAATAATTCAGAAAATTTCATATTGTTAATGCATTCAGTTCCTAAATCATCAATAATTAATAAATCTACATTTAATAAATTATTATAAATGTCTTTTGAAGTGTTTTCTTTTCCAAAACGATAATCCATAATGGTATCTAGCATTACAGGTGCAGTTTGATACAGTACAGTTTTTCCTTTTTTTAATAATTCACTTGCAATACAGCTAGATAAAAAAGATTTTCCGAGTCCAGTATTTCCAGTAAATAATAAATTTTTTTGATTAGTATTTTCAAAATTATCTATAAAACTATGAGATAATTTAACTATAAATTCCATATTTTTTCTAGGGGATAATTTTGAATGATATTTTTCTTCATTTACTTCATTAGAATATAAATCAAAAGAAAAATTATTAAAATTTTCTTTTTCTAAATTAGATAAATTAGACTTATTATATTCCAAATTAAATAATTTTTGCTTTAAACAATGACACATTGTAGTTTCATATGAATTAGTAATATAACCAGTATCATTGCAATCTGAACATTCAAATTTAGGTTTTAAATAAGAATTATTCTTACCAAGTGAGTGTAAAATATTTCCTTTTTCTTTTTTTAATTCATCTATTTTATTATTTAATTCTTCTAATAAAGAAGAATCTTTAGAAATAAGAATTTGTTTAGAAATAGAAATAGCAGTTTTACTTAATTGGTCATCTATCTGTTGTAATTTTGGTTCTTGTTTATATAAATCTATTTTTCTTTGTTCAGCACTATAAATTGCTTGAAGTCTTTTTTTTTCATATTCAGTTAATAATGTTTTTAAATTAGAAGAATTCATAAAATCTCCTTATAAATTGAAATTAGCATATAAACTATCTAAATTATCATATTTTCTTTGCTCATAATTTTGATAGCCTGTCTTTTTCTCTAAATCTTTAACGTCCTTTTTCTTTTGTTTTAATTGTGATAAGAAATTTTCTATTTCTGCTACTGTATTAAAGTTTCTATCATGCCAATCTGTTAATAATTTATCCAAATAATCAAAATTTGGATTAACTTTAGAAGTAGTTTTCTTTAAAGCAATTTCTATTATGTCAAAAGAAAAGCCATAATCGATTGACCATTTTTGTACATATGCTTGTTCATATTGTGTTAATTGTCTATTATAACCTAATTTTTTAGTAATTGATTTATATAAAATATTTAACTTTTCTTGTTTTGCATAATAATTATCTAAATCGTTAAAATTTTGTATTTTGTTGCTATGCCAAGCATCTGCAACAGTTTGAATATAATTTCTATGTAAAGCAGAACGATTAAAGCAATATCTAAATAAGGCAATCATTACTTCTTCATCAAAATTATATTTTTTAAACCATAATTCTATATCACTATACCAAGATGGAGACATTATTCCTTGGAAGAATTCATTATTAATATTTTCAATTGCTTGTGCACGACGTTGGTTTTGAGCAGTTTGCTTTTGTGCTTCTGCAGATAAAGCAACTTTAGGTTTGTATAATTTATGTAACTCAATTTCTTGCAAATTGTTTATAATATAACCAGTATTTTTCTTAGTAATAACTCCAAGATCTTCCCAATATTTAATAGCATCTTGAATAACTTTAAAATCTAATTCTAATTTTTTAGATAAATCATTTATTTTAATGTCTTTTCCGTATTTAGATAGGAAAATAATATATAAATATACTTTTATATAATCACCTTTAGATTGAGACAAATATTCTGTAAAAAAAATGTCTGGCAATTCTGTATTTGAAAACAACATAGGTGAGTCATTTTGTTCTAATTTCATTATAATTCTCCTTTCTAAATAGCTTGCAAAAATTATATCATGCAACAAGCAAAAACACAAGTCGATTTTTAAGGAAATTCCTTACAATGTGTAAATTAATCTTTTTGGTATAAATAAATTTTGGGTCTTTTTATAAATAAAAAAATGTAATGAAAAACATATAATATATTTTCCTGATGAACTCCAAATATTGAAATTAATAAAATAGGAAAGCAAGTAATAATAAAAATAATAATTTTTGAAAATAAATTCAAATTTAATAAAGAAGTAATAATAAAAACTATTGCCCAACAACACAAATTTAATATAGCTGTTTGATAATCAATTAATCCAAATAACTTTGTGTTAAAAGAATAATTCTGTGGAAAAATAAATTTCATAAATAAAATCTCCTTTTATAGTTTAAAATTAGTACGAATATTATTCATATTAGTTGAAACATCTGTAGAAATACCACCAATCAATTCTTTTAGATAAGAATTGGATTTGGAAAGAGCATAAATACCACCAACATATATAAATTTTGAAAATAAATCTTTACTATCAAAATTTAAAGAAAAAATAATTAATAAAATTAATGAGACAAAACATTGTAATAATAAAAGAGATAAAAATCCACGGAACCATGTTTTGAAAAACCAGGAGGTAGAGTGATTAATTAAAGTTAAAAAGGCAAAAGGTGTAATTAAAACAAATACTTTTAATAAAACATAACGTAAAGAATACGAAAAAACTAAATTAAATAAACCAATAGAAATAAAACTTTTAATCAAACCATCTACACTAAAAATATTAAGAGATGTTTTTTCTATACTAATTATTGAATTTAATTTTAATATTAAATTAGAAAAAGAAATATCAGTATTAAAAATGTTTTTTCCAACTTCACAAATTGAAGATGAAATTAAATAATTTAAAGAAATTATTTTTTCACAAATAAAATAAGAACAATTCATACAAATTCCAAAAAATAATAATTTAAAAATAAATTGATAAGGTTTTTCTAATTCAATATATGAAAAATGGGAAAATAATAATTTAAAACAATAATAAAGAGAAAATCCGAACAATAAGGAATTAGCAATTACTAATAAACTTTTAGATAAAGATGTGCCTAACAAATTTTGTAAAAAAGATTGTTTTAAAATATCTTCATTAATAAATAATAATTTATCTAAAATAGAATATAAATTATTATCTATAGAAGAAAATAGAGTATTAAAAATATTATTAATGGTATCTATAATAGTTTGAGTAATATTAGAATAATTAAAATTTTCCAACTAAACCTCCTTTAAATATTAAATTAATAAATAAAAGTAAATGATAAAAAATAATAATGTTATAATTAATAACAATATATAAATAAAAAATAATTCAAAATATAATTTATAATTAATTTATTATTTATTTTAAATAAGTTATAAAAAAATAATAATTAATAGATATAAATAATAAACTAAAATAAATAATTAAAATAGAAAATTAACTAATTAAAGATTTTATTGCAGATAAAATTAAATTAATTGCTAAAATAAATCCATAAGAAAACAGACTACCTTTAATTAATTTTTTTCCAGTTCTAATTTTTTCTTCATCTCCAAAGCTGAATTTTTTCATAAAAGCACCTGTACACACAGCAACAGCAGCTGCGGGAGTAGCAAGTTTTATAAGCCAACTTTCTATAGATTCGAATGCTTTATTTAGTTTATTAACTAATTCTGGCTCACCCCATGCAAAACAAAAATTAGAAAAATAGAATAAGAAATAAATAATAAATAAAATTAAAAATAAATATTTTTTCTTCATAAAAAACCTCCTAAAAAATATTAAAATAAATAATAAAAAATAAACTTAAAAATTATAAATAATTATTTATAATAAAAACGAATTGATAAAATAATTATAATTAAAAAATTAAATTAATAAGAAATAAATAATTAAAATTATTTAAATATAAAAATAAAAGTAATAAATTTAACATTTAATTATATTTTAATAAATAATAATTAATAAAATTAACAATTAATTATCATTTAAATCATTTTTAAAATATGGAATTAAATTTAATTTTTGTGGCTTTAAAATCTTATTTCCATCAGATAAAAAAGATATACAACTAAAAGTTTCTAAATTTTGAGTAAAAATATTTGTATCAAAAATAAAATCTGTTTGATAATAAGAATTATAAGACTCTGAAAGACTTGAATTTTTAGATTTAAAACGATTAAATAAATAATTAAAATTTGTTTCTTTTGCATTTTCTGAAATTGTTTTTGAGAATTTTTCTTTTTCTTCTTTTCCAATTTGTTTTTGTGCATCTTCAATAGTAAAAAGATCATCAGTTCTAAACCAAAGTTTATTAACCAAGTTTTGAACAATTACTTTTACAGAATAAGAATTATTTAAGGTATTTAGAAGAGAAGTATAGCTTTGTGTTGCAACAATATTAATACATTTAGATTCTCTACTTTGACTAAAGAATGAGGCATCAGAAGAAGTAACATATTCGTGATATTCGTCACTTATAAAACATACACTTCTTTTTTCTTCTAAATTAGAACAATTTGATAAACGATTTAATACTTCAGTTTGAAAATCTAATTTTAAATATGCTGCAATTATTTTTGATAAATTTTTATATTCTGCAATATTTAAATTAAGAACAACAATTTTTCCTTTTTCTAAAACATCTTTAAAACCATAAAAATTGATTTCAATTTTAGAGGGACAAAATACTTTTTTTACTTGATAATCTGACAGAAATACACTTGTAATTCTTGTTATCTCAGATTTTAAAATAGATTTTGTTCTTTCATCTAAAATAGAGTATTCTTTATCAAAAAAAATTAATGCAGATAATAAATTATAATTATCTTCTTTAGAAAATTTATTTTCTAAAAATAAATTTCTTAAAATTTCAATTTTTTGTTCATAATAATTAGGTATTACAACTAAATTATGTATTTCTTCAAAGGTTACATATCCATTGTTATAAAGCCTACAAAGTTTAATACATTCACTTAAAATCTGTTCAACTTTATCTAACCAAAATGCCTCTGTTTGATTTGGAGAAAATAATAATAAAATACTTTTTAAACGATTAGCCAAAACTGTAGATTTTAAATTAGGTTTATCAAGAGGATTATATCTAATTTCTCCACTTAAATCTAGAACAATTAAATCTTTTTCTCTTTCGGAATTTTCTGCATACTTTTTTACTTGTAAATAGTAATTTCCCTTTACATCTAAAATAAGCATACCTAATTTTTCTTCTGAATTATAACTTTTGTATTCTATTAATTGTTTTGTAAAAGGATACATAGCAGAGGATGTTTTGCCTGTGCCTATAGTTCCTGTTATTAAAATATTTTGATATAAACTTTTTTCAGGTATATAAATTAAATTATTATTATTATCAAATCCTATTTGCAAAGAAAAAGAAGGAAGTTTTTTCTTTAAATAATTTTCTTTTTTTATTTTTTTTCTAAAAATTTTTGAAAATATAAAATAGAAAATAATTAATTGAGAAATAATATAAAAAAATATAGAAGAAAATTTTATTATATTCCAAATATAAGGTTGTTCTTCACAAATATTAAAAGGATGAATTGCAAATATTATTACAACATTATCTGAAAAATAAATTGAATAAAAAATATTCCAATAAATATAAAAAGATAAAATTGTAAAAATTAATGTAAAAATTAAACGTTTAAAATAAATCATTTAAAATTCCAACTTTTCTGTTTCTTATTTAATTTATAACCTTGTTTATTTTGAAAAATATATACTTCAAAAAAAGTATAAATAGAATAAAAAGTAATAAAAAAATTAATAATAAATAATAAGAAAAAAGTAAACATTAAGTTTTGAATAGACATCACTCTCCTTTACAGTGGACATAATACAATATTTTTTGAAGAATGTCTATACTTTTTTTGAAATATGTGGTAAAATGACAAAGGTTCTTATATTTTGACAAAAAACGATAAAAGTAAGAATGTTTAAAATATAAAATATGTTTATAAAATTTATATTAAATAAACCTTATAAACATAGTATACGAGGAGGAATTGTTATGAAATTCAGTAAAGATACAAAAATTGGAGAAATTTTAGAAATAGCTCCAGAAAAAGCAGAAATTTTATTATCAGCAGGTATGCATTGTTTAGGATGCCCAGCATCACAAGGAGAAACTCTAGAAGAGGCTTGTGCAATACATGGAATAGATGTTGAATCACTAGTTGAAGAACTAAATAAATAGTAATTTTTATAAAAAATACAAAAAAACTACAAAAATACAACAAAATTTTCAAAAATTGATTGACAAATCAGAAAATATATAGTAATATATATAAGCAGTCGCTAATATATGCGACTCTACTTGGGTCATTAGCTCAGGTGGTAGAGCACTTGACTTTTAATCAAGTTGTCCGCGGTTCGAATCCGCGATGGCTCACCAATACCAAGGATTTAAAATTATTTAAATCCTTGGCAAAATTATTATAAGGCCCCTTGGTCAAGCGGTTAAGACATCGCCCTTTCACGGCGGAGACATGGGTTCGATTCCCGTAGGGGTCACCAAT
>CAVFFZ010000012.1:0-36730 GCA_963621995.1 Lachnospiraceae bacterium | reverse complement strand
AGGAGTAAGTATAAATTTAGTGCTAGGAGATAAGGGAATAATAACTATTGCCAAAAGAGCAAAAGAAAACATTGAACTTACTCAAATAGAAGAAGAAAAGGAACTAAATGAATTATATTTACAATTAGAAACAGCAACAAGTACAAAAGGAGTAAGCATAAATAAAAGTAACTTAACATTAGAATTACAAGAAGGAACAACAGTAACAGAGACATTAACAGCAAGTCTAAGTGAAATAACAGGAGAAATAACATGGAGCAATAGTGATAATACAAAAGCAACAATAAGTTCAACAAAAGGAGAAAGTATAACAGTAACAGCAGTAGCAGTTGGAGAAACAACAATAACAGCAACTTGCGGAGAATACACAGCAACTTGTAAAGTAATAGTAAGCGAAGCAATGGCAATAGGAAGTTATGTGCAATATAATGTTCCATATACAGATATGTATTCGGGAAAAGGATATACAGCAAATGATGGCTGGAGATATTTAGGAAAAGATGACTCAGGAAATCAATTGATAGTAAGTACAGGAATACCAGCGATATTGTATTATAGCTATAGTACTAATATAGGAAATAAAGCAGATGGAGGAGAAAATGATTGGTGGGCAACACAAGCAGAAATAAGTGCAACAACAGATACATTATATAAAACAAGTAAAGGGTATGACTATAATACAGAAGAAGGAGAGCCAAATAAATATGCAACATATGGAATGAGATATAAATTTGATAAAATACCATTTACATATCAAGCAAGTGGAACAAGTGCAAGTACAGCAAATACAGGAATATTTAGAAAAGTAGGAAATACGGCAAGTGGAACAGATATAAGCTTAAATTTTAAAGCGGATGGAGTAAATGTAGTAGATGTACATAACTTAACATTAGCAGAGTTAAATAGAGCAACAAGTAAAGCAAGTGGAACTACAAGAGCAGATACAAGTACAGACTCAGGTTTTAAAGATCTAGAGGGAACAGCTTTAGGATTATTTGATATGCAAGATTTAACAGAATATACAGCAAATTATTACTATTGGTTGGCCTCTCCTTGTACGGGCGACGGGATCGGCTTGTTCGGTGTGAGCTACGACTTTAGCTACGTTTACTACTTCAACGACTATGGCATGTACGGCAGTAACCGCTACGGCGTCCGTCCGGTAGTTTCTCTACCATCTGATGTCAAATTGACAGTTGTAGAATAGGAAATAAGAGAAAAAATTAAACAAGAATTTAACCAGAAATAGGGGGAGATTTCCGTGTGGCTTCGCGTCACACGGAAATTAAATAGGAGATACTATGGCAATATCTACAATAATTAAGACAATAAAAGAGATACATCCAAAAGATTTGATACTTGTAAAAATAGGAAGTTTTTACCATATATATGGGAAGGATGCGTATATCATTTCATATTTATTTGGGTACAAATTAAAAACTTTTGAAAAGAAACATGTAACTTGTGGGTTTCCAGTAAAAGGGGCTGTAAAAAAAGTCCCAAAGAAAAAAGAGATTTGAGTTAAGATTTTAGCTTAAATCTCTTTTTCAATATATTTTATAAAATTTATTAAGTGTACCTTAATATTTCTATTTAATAAATATATTTTTAGGCATCACAAAAAAACAGATAGTATTTGTATCTGTGTTATGTAAAGCTCATCTGCATTCTTACGCACATTTTTGTAATCTAATTACTTTATTATGATATTTATATAAGTTATATCCACATGCAACTAATAAAAATTCTAATTGGACATTTTCCAATCCTTTTCGTTTCAATCTTTTATAAGATTTATCACATTTTATTATTCCAAACGTTCCTTCTGCTTGAATACTTCTATTCATACATAACAATGCACCATGAATAGAGTTAAGATTATTTAATACTTCTTTATGTATCAATGTTAATTCTTGATTCAATCTTATACTTCTATTATTTTTTGCTTTTGGACAACATTCTTGTTTGTAACAGCAATTACTACAATCCTCACATTCATATATTTCTTCTGTTCTTCCATATTGGTTGCCTCTAATATGTCGAGTTTCTTTGAATTTGAATTTTCTATTATTAGGACAAATTATATTTCCTTTTTCATCTCTTTTAAAATTAACTGCTCTGTATGGATTATTTTTATATTTTTCATTTTTTGTTTCTTTCTCAAACATAGTAAATTTCATAAACTTTTCCATTCCATGTTCTTCACAATATAAATAATTATTATATGAACCATATCCTGCATCAGCAATTGGATATTTCGGATATTTTCCATATATTTTATTAAATTTTTCCATTAAAGGTACAAAACAATCCATGTCTGAAGCATATTGTTTAACATCCAATGTTGCAATATATTCTTCACAGACTCCAATTTGAAGATTGTATGCTGGTAGCAACTGATCATTTCCCATATAGTCTGTTTTTATTCTCATAAATGTAGCACTCTTATCAGTTTTTGAGTAACTTCCTCTTTTTTCACCACATATTTCAATGTGCTTAGCATATTCTTTTAGTCTTTCTTTATACTCTTTTATTTTTTCATAATTTCTTTGTATATTAGTTTTTCTTTTTCCTTTTCCATAAACAAATTTACTTTCATCTATGTTTAATATTTTTGTATAGTTTTCAAGTATTTCTTCAAGATATTCAATAGCATATTCTGTTCTTGTTTCAATTTTTACTCCTAATAACATTAATTCTTCTTTATTTATTTTTTCAATTTCTAGTGGTAATTTTAATTGTTTTGGTTTATAATTATTATTGGTATGATTATTTTTTTCATATATAAATTATACCATAAACGCCTTATTTTTCAACAAATTAAGGCGTTTTTTATACTAAAGAAGAGATTTAAGCTAAAATCTTAACTCAAATCTCTTTTTTCTTTGGGACTTTTTTTACAGCCCCATTGCCTTAAAGCTAATAAAACTTCGTAAGAAGTTATTAGCTTTAAGAAGATAAATAAGGAAAACAAAATTGTAATATAAATAGAACAATATATTTAACACATCTTGTGCTTGTATTAACTTTAAGCTTTTAGTAGCTTAAAAAATTAGTTTAAACTAAAAGAAAATGTTAATTTCTAAAAAGATTAAATCAAATTATTCGAATAATATTAATTCTAAAACAAATCAAAAAAAATATAAGAAAGCAGTAAAAATAATAAGTGAAAAGCAATGTAAACAGTAAAATTATAAAAATAGTTTTGCTTTATTAAACGAGCCAAATTTAATGTGCAAATAGAAAAAATAAAAAATACATTACATTTGCAATGAAAATTTTGTTACAGTGTAAGCCTATAATTCTAAAAAAGTAAGCTAATATTTCTAAAAAATAAAAAATATAAAACGAGAATATGACAACGCTTTTTAGAAAAAAGTTGTTGCATTGGCAATGAAAATTCTGCTTAGTAATAAAACAAAAAATGATATAAAAAAACTTGACAAAATGCTAACTTAATGAAAAAATAATAAAAACACAATAAACAAGGAGTTGAAAATAAATGGAAAAAGTAAGAGGATTTGAAATAGCAAAAGGATTTGAAGACAAAGGAATAAATTTACCAGTTAGAAAAACAAAATATTCAGCAGGATATGATGTGGAAGCAGCAGAAGATTGCATAATACCATCTTTTAAAAAAGGTATGAAACCTACATTAATAAAAACAGGAATTAAAGCATATATGCAAGATGACGAAGTATTAATATTAGCTAATAGAAGTTCAAACCCTGGAAAAAAAGGACTTATACTAGCCAATAGCATAGGAGTAATAGATAAAGACTATTATGGAAATCCAGATAATGACGGACATATAATGTTTGCATTCTTCAACATAAAAGATGAAGATATAGAAATAAAAAAAGGAGATTGTATAGGGCAAGCAATATTCCAAAAATACTTTGTAGCAGATGAAGACGTTGCAGAAGGAGAAAGAATGGGTGGATTTGGCTCTACAAACAAATAAAAAAATAGCCATTAAAGTAAAAGAGTACTTTGATGGTTATTTTTTTAATACAATTTTAATACATCTTCAATTACATAGGATACAGGAAGAATATCTTCATTGTCAGGTTCTACATAAAAAATAGGAGATCCTGAATTTATATCTCTATAAACTGAAACTGTGATAGTGCCACATTTTTCACCCACAATGCTTTGAACACCATCATCATTTGTACTCATATAAACACCCCTTTTCATTTCCGCGATTAAGGCATAATATCATACTATAAATGCAAAATTTGTCGAACCTTGAAATATAACTCAAATTTTTAAAAAAAATTAAATAAAAGATAAAATATACCATATTATAATTATATTGACATATATTCATACAAAAAGTATAATGTTTTCCAATTACTTCCGAATTTCGACAAACATGGGGAGTCCTTATGACTCTATTTTTTATAGTTACGTATAAGAAACTATGTACATTAGTAAGTTGGACAAGTAGAACAAAAAAGCAAAAAATAAGCGACCTTCAATTCGTTGAAAGTCGCTATTTTCATGGCTGGGCTGGCTAGATTCGAACTAGCGCATGCCAGAGTCAAAGTCTGGTGCCTTACCGCTTGGCTACAGCCCAATATATAAATTTATGCTAAATATAAATGGGGTGGAATATGGGACTCGAACCCATGATCTCCAGTGCCACAAACTGGCGCGTTAACCAACTACGCTAAAACCACCATATCCAAATGCATTTATTATTTTAACTTATTTTAAACGACTTGTCAACTAATTTTAGGATTTTTCTTATTCAAAATGCAAAAAATTGAAAAATTTGATTTTTATACTAAAATCTAGTATTATATATAAGAATAAAATTTAAATAAATGGTTTATGGGTAAATCCATTTAAAAACCTAAATATGTTATGCAAGGGAAAATTAAAGTGTCAAAAACAATATCGGAAAATACTTCAGCACAAATAGTCGAAAAAAAATCAAAATTTATAGCTAATATTTATTATGTCCAAACACAAGAAGAAATAGAAAATATTTTAAAAGAAATAAGAAAAAAATACTATGATGCTAAACACAATTGCTATGCGTATTCAATCTTGACTAAAGATGGATTAGTAAATAAAATGTCAGATGACGGAGAACCAAGCGGGTCGGCAGGAGCTCCTATGTTAAATATTATAACTAAAAATGAATTAACAAATATATTAGTTGTAGTAACTAGGTATTTTGGAGGAATATTACTTGGTACAGGAGGATTAGTAAAAGCATATTCAGAGGCAACTATTAGTGCATTAAAAAAAGCCAAAATTGTAAATGAAGAAATTGGTTATGAAATAGAAGTGACTATCTCATATAATGAATGGGAAAAGTTTAAATATTATTGTGAAAAAAATAACATTAATATTATAAATGTGATATATGATGAAAAAATAAAAAGTAGAATAGAAATAACCAATATAGAAAAAACAAAAATAAATGAATTAATTAAGGAAAATACATTAAAAATAGAAAATTTAGACATCATAAAAGAAAAAAACATAAGAAAAAATATTGAAATATAAACTTAAAATACAAAAACTTGAAAAAATTTCCAAAAAACTATTGCAAAATTATATAAAACATATTATAATTCGAAATGTAAAAATTTTACAAAAAATTATTTTAGGGGGAAAACAAAAGTGAAAAATAAGATTAGGGTTTTAATTGCAGATGATAATGTAGAGTTTGCTATGACATTAAATGAAAACTTGTCAAAAGACGAAGAAATGGATGTTATAGGCATTGCAAAGGATGGTAATGAGGCATATAAAATGATAAAGGAACAACAACCAGATGTTGTATTATTAGATGTTATTATGCCACATTTAGACGGATTAGGAGTTTTAGAAACATTAAACTTAAATCCAGTAGAAAAAATGCCATTATGCATAATGCTTTCAGCTGTAGGTCAAGACAAAATAACACAAAAAGCTATCAATTTAGGTGCGGAATATTACATAGTAAAACCATTTGACATTAATATATTAATGAAGAGAATAAAAGAATTTAAATTTTATGAACCAGGAACTGCAAAAGGTAGCTTTGCAAGTAGAGAAATTAAACAACAATATATTGAACTTGCACCAGAAAGCAAGAAAGATGAGAATAATTTAGAAGCACTTGTTACAAATGTAATACACGAAGTTGGTGTACCTGCACATATAAAAGGTTACCAATATTTAAGAGAAGCAATAATGATGGTAGTAAACGATATAGATATAATAAATCAAATAACAAAACAATTATACCCAGAAATCGCAGAAAAATATAAAACAACTCCTTCTAGAGTAGAAAGAGCAATACGCCATGCAATAGAAGTTGCATGGGGAAGAGGCCAAACAGATACAGTAGAAAGTATCTTTGGATACACGGTTTCAGCTGCTAAAGGAAAGCCAACAAATAGTGAATTTATAGCAATGATTGCTGATAAATTAAGACTAGAGCTAAAAACAGCGTAATGAAGTAATATAAAAAAGTATATAGATTTTATAAAATAAAATTTATATTTATATGCCTATAAAGCATATTTTAGACCAATAAACATAAAAAACAAATACAAATAAAAAACACATCTGTAATTTGTAGATGTGTTTTTACATATTCTATATAGGCAAACCACGTTTGTGGTTTCTCCATTTCCTATTTTTATTATACACATTTGTATAATAATTGTCAGATAAATATTGAAACTAGTTATTTGTTTTCTTTAACCTTTTCTTCTACAGTTAATTCAGATGTACAATGAGGACATCTTGTAGCTTTTATATTTACTTCAGATAAACAATAAGGACATATCTTTGTAGTTGGCTCTGGAATAGGCTCTTCTTTCTTCTTCTTACCTTTAAAAAGTTTAGTCTTTTTAGACATTTTATCTAGATCTTGTTTAGCTCTATCATTTAGTTTGTTAATAGTACGAATAGCAATAAAAATAGAAAAAGCGATAATTAAAAAGTCAACAATTGTAGTAATAAAAGAGCCATACTTAATTGAAGAGCTACCTACTGTAACAACTAAATCTGAAAAATCAACTTTTCCAGTAAAAATAGAAATAGCAGGCATAATTATATCATTAACTAAAGAAGTAACTATTTTTTGAAAGGCACCACCGATAATAACACCTATTGCCATATCCATAATATTTCCTTTTAATGCAAATTCTTTAAATTCTTTTAACATATTAAAAACACTCCTTTTCTAACATATAAGTTTATAAAATGATAAAATAAAATCAGAAAAAAGTCAATAATATGTGAAAATTTGCAATTTTACATAAAATATAGTGTAATGAATGTATATTATAATTTAATAAAGGAGAGGCAACATGAAAAAAAGCTACAAAATCACAGAAGCTACATTTCTTTCAAAGAAGGGAAAAGTAATTTCCCCAACTAGAGTACGGGAAGGAAATGTTGTAAGAGTTGGTGGAGTTATAAAAAAACACCACAAAAAAATCTTTGTAAACGTTTATGTCATAAAAGAAAATGGAGATTTTTACTTACAATATGGAGACATGGTTCAGATTGAGCCAGCTGTGTAAAACTCCTATAAAAAACAACTAAATAGTGTGAAAAGAGGGTATAAATTTTTATATCCTTTTTTCTTTGCATAAAATAAGAAGAAAAAGAAAAAATAAAATAAAAAATGAGCATATATACCTTTGAACTAAATGAGAAAGGAATGAAATTAAAAATGAAAATATCATGGATAAAACAAGAAAATGATAATAAAAATTTTATAACAGCAGAAAAATTAGGAATGAATGTATGTAAATTAGAAAATCCAGAAGATGTAGATAGTGCAATAAAACAATTAATTAATGAGGATTATAAAACAATAATTTTATCTAATGAAATGGCAGGATTTTCAGAAGATATAATAAAAAAATATCAGAATGATAGTAAAGTGAATATTATTATTACTCCAAGAAGATAATAGGAATAAATTGTATTTTTTTACATAGTTTATTGTAAGAAAAAATTAATAGGAAAGGAGAGTATAATTAAAATATATAATTTGATTATACAAAAAGAAATGAACTTAGACTATTATTCTTATGAAGAACAGGAAAATGAGGGAAAAGAAAAATTTATAAGTGATTTTAGAAATTTAATATATGAAGAAAGAAAAAAACAAGGTTATCTAGAATTAGTATTTATTTGTATTGGCACAGATCGAATGACAGGAGATTGCTTTGGACCAATAGTTGGTAGTAAACTAAAAGAATTATTAGAAAATTATAATATATTTAATATCAACATATATGGAAGTTTGGAAAAAAATATATGTTATACAAATATTGAAAATGTAATAGAAATTATAAAAAATAGACATCCTAACGCATGCACTATTGTTATAGATGCAGCACTTTCTAAAAAAGAAAATATTGGAAAAGTATTCGTAAGTAAAGAAAAAACAATGTTAGGTAAAGGGCTAAATAAAAATAAAATAGAAATAGGAGATTTAAGCATAAAGGCTGTTGTTGGAAAAAATAACAAATTGCCTTATTACAATTTTACAGTTTTACAAAACGTATCACTTAATGTAGTAATAAGAATGGCAAGTATGGTAGCAGAAGGAATTGTAGAAATTATTAAATATGGATAAAATAAAAGTATATTTATGGTAAGAATGGAAAAAATCTATATAAACAAAAGAGAGGGTGTTTTATATGGATACAAATACAATGAAAAATATGGTTATATTAAGAAATTTGCCATCAAATATGATAGAAGAAGCTTATATTGTATTTAAAGATAATGTAAAAATACATAAGCTAGAGAAGATAGAAAATAAAAAAGTAAGTTCAAAAAAAGAAAAAATAGATGGGAAGAAATATGCAATAAAAGAGGCAGAAATGATAGTAGAAGACTATATTTCTAAAATAGAAAAGAAAGAATATGAAATAGAAATAGGAAGTAAAAAGATAAAGGAAAAATATAAAAGGTTAAAAGCACTTACTATATTTTTAGCAATATTTAGTGCATTAAGTTTATGGTCAATATTGCTAAAGTGAGCACTAGGGACGGTCTTTTTTGTTCCGAAATCGGAACACTGGGGACACTTTAGTATTAGTAGATCAAAAAAAGCTAGTCAAAATCTCGAACAAATAGAGATTTGGCTAGTTTTTTTGCATTTATTAAAGTAAATTTTCAGGATAGACTTAAAAACTTTAAAAAATTCTAAATTTTAAGTTATCATTAAAATTTAGAAAAAAACAAATAGTCATAAAAAAGTAAAACAAGCATATAAATAAAACAAAGTTAAAACTAAGGAAGAGGTGCAAGTGTTTGGAAAGAGCCTTAAGTGCAGAAGAAAGAATAAGAAAAGCTGAAGAAATTTATCAAAGAAGAAAAATGCAAAATAATAGTGGTGTTCGAGTTTCGACAAGTCATGTAAATACAAATACCAAAAAAGAATATATGTTATTTAAAAAACTTATTTTGCAAATTGCAATATGTCTATTAATATATTTTATATTTTATATGATAAAAAATTCAAATTACATATTTTCAGAAGATGTAATGACAAAAACAAGAGAGTTTTTGTCATATGATATTAATTTTCAGGAATTGTATACAAAAGCAGGTGATTATTATAACAATAATTTAAAAGGACTAATAGTAAAAGAAAACAATGAAACAACGAATGAAATAACTAATGAAACAGCATTAGATGAACAAGTGGAAGGAGGAATTGGAGGGGGAGAAGATAATGATGTGCTTAGTGCAACAACTGAAACTTCTGCAGATGAAGAACAACAAAGCCAAGAATCTTTGTCGCAAATGGAAATAGATGCAAATTATATTAAAGAAAATTATAGTTTTACATTGCCACTAAAAGGAACAATAAGTTCAAGATATGGAGCAAGAACACCAACTGAAATTGTATCTGCAAATCATGCAGGTATAGATATAGCAGTAAATGCAGGAACAAAATTTGTTGCAGCAATGGAAGGAGAAGTTACATTTGTTTCATCAGAAGGAGGATATGGAAATCATGTATATATTCAAAATGGTGAAGTTATAACAATTTATGCACATTGCCAAACAATATATGTAAAACAAGGAGATAAAATATCACAAGGAGAGCAAATAGGAGAAGTAGGATCTACAGGTAATGCTACAGGCCCTCATTTACATTTTGAGGTAAGAAGAGAAAATAGAGTTGTTAATCCAGAATATATAATGGATTTTTAAAAGGCACTTAGTAAAATGTCATTAAATTTTCTTTACAATCATTAATTTAATGTAATTTTTAAAAATATAAAATTGATTGTAAATATATTATACGAGGAGAATCAAATTGAAAATAAGATTACATTTAAAAATATTTGTATTTATTGCTATCTTTATAGTAACAAGACAAATTGAAATTTATGGTATATTAATGCTATTTGCACTATTTCATGAACTAGGACATATGCTAGCAGGAATACTTTTAGGATTTAAACCAAATAGTTTAGAAATAATGCCTTTAGGATTATCTGTTGGATTTGAAAGTAAGTTAGAAAATTATAATAAAAAAATAAAAAAGGGTACTTTACTAACACTAAAAAAGATTATTATTGCTGCGAGTGGACCAATTACAAACCTACTATTTATAATTACATTTTTATTATTTCCAATATCATTTTTTGGAATAAGCAGAGATATAGTTATATATGCAAATATTTTAATTGCAATATTTAATTTAATACCAATTTATCCTTTAGATGGTGGAAGAATAGCAAAAGGAATATTACATATATTATTTGGAAGAAAAGAAGCATATAGATATAGTTATATGATTTCAAACGTTACTATTAGTATGTTAACGGCAATTAGCAGTATAGTAATTTTAAATTTAAAAAATATAGCAATTTTACTTATACTTGCATATTTGTGGTATTTAGTAATTTCAGAAAACAAAAGGTATAGAACAAAGCAAAAGATTTATGAAAAAATAAAAAATATAGAAAAAACAGATAAAGCTACAGTAAGTTAAAACTGTAGCTTTATTATTGACATACAGCTATTTTCGTGCGATAATAATACCAATGTAAAAAAGGAGTTATATTATGGAAATAGAAAAAGCAAAAGCCATAATTGAAGCAATTTTGTTTGCTTGTGGAAGAGAAGTACAAATAAAAGAATTAATGTCTGCATTAGAATTGAGTAGTGAAGACCTTTTTGCGATTATCGAAAGTATGAAACAAGATTATGAAAAAGCTGGAAGAGGAATTGAAATAATAAAAATTAATGATACAATTCAATTGACTACAAAAAAAGAATATTATGAATATATTTATCCAATATTTGATAAAAGAAGTAAACCCAATTTATCAAATGCAGCTTTAGAAACATTGTCAATTATTGCGTATAATCCTAAAATTACAAGAGCAGAAATAGAAGCAATTCGTGGTGTTAACTCAGACGGAACGATGTATAAATTATTAGAATATAACCTTATTGAAAATGTAGGAAAGGCAGATGCACCAGGAAGACCAAGCATGTACAGTGTAACTAATGAATTTTTAAAAATGTTTGGTATTACGTCTTTAGAAGATTTACCAGAACTTCCAAGATATAAATTAGACGAAAATCAACAAATTGTAATAGACGACATTATAAAAGAAAATAGTGAAGAAACAGAAAAAGAAGAAGTAGAACAACAAGAAGAAAATAAAGAAGAAAAAATAGAGGCTCCAATGCCCGAAAGGGAAGAATAAAATAAATGAAATTGAATGTGAGAGACTTTGTGTGTATTCAAAAAATGTATGCAAGGAGTATTTACGTTTGCAATTGGAACTAGAAAATTTAAAGAAAAGAGGAGCAAAAAATGAAATTAAGTGAAAGTTATTTTTATACATTAAGAGAAGATGTAAAAGATGAAGAATCTACAAGTGGAAATTTGCTTGTAAAAAGTGGAATGTTCAAAAAAATAGGAAATGGTATTTATATGAAAATGCCATTAGGACAAAAAGTATATGAGAACGTTAAAAATATAGTTAGAAAAAATATGAATGAGGCAGGGGCACAAGAAGTAACAATGCCAATGCTTTTACCAATAGATGTTTTCCAAAAATCAGGAAGATATGAACTATTTGGACCATCAATATTCAAATTAAATGACAGATACAATAGACCATATGTATTAGGTCCAACACATGAGGAATTTTTTGTATTAGCTTCAATGATGAAAGCAAAATCATACAAAGATTTTCCATATACTTTATATCAAATAGGAAATAAATATCGTGACGAAGTAAGACCACGTTTAGGTCTAATTAGAACAAGAGAATTTACAATGAAAGATGCATATAGCTTTGACATAAATCAAGAAGAATCAGATAAATCTTATAAAAAACAATTTGAAGCATATAATAAAATATGCAAAGAAGTAGGACTAAATTATGTAGTAGTAAGAGCAGATACAGGAGTTATGGGAGGACTTTTATCTGAAGAATTCCAAGCAATAACAGATGTAGGAGAAGACATTTTAGTTTTATGTAATAATTGTGATTATGCATCAAATATAGAAGTTAGTAAATGTGTAGATGAAGAAATAGAAAATAAAGAAGAAAAGAAAAAATACGAAAAAATGAATACACCACATGTAGGAACTATTGATGAATTAGCAGAATATTTACATGAAGACCCAGCAAAATTTGTAAAAACTTTAATATACAAAGTAGACGACAAATTCTATGCATGTATGGTACAAGGAAACAAAGATGTAAATGAAGTAAAATTACAAAAACTATTAAATGCAAAAGAAGTAGCTTTAGCAGAACCAGAAGATGTAAGAAGAATTACAAATGCAGAAATAGGTTTTGCAGGACCAATAGGTTTAGACATTCCAGTTATAATGGATAATGGTGTAAAATATATGAAAAACTTCTTAGTAGGAGCTAATGAAACAGATTATCATTATATAAATGTAAATGTAGAAGACTTTAAAGTAGAAATGGTAGCAGACATTAGAAATGTACAAGAAGGAGATATTTGCCCTTGTTGTGGTAAAGGTCATTTAGTATTCAAAAAAGGAATAGAAGTTGGAAATACATTTAAACTTGGAACAAAATATAGTGAAAGTTTAGGATTAAACTACTCAAATGAAAATAATGAGTTAAAACCAGTAGTTATGGGATGCTATGGAATAGGAATAGAAAGAATTATAGCAGCAATAGTAGAACAAAATCATGATGAAAAAGGTATAATTTGGCCAGCCAATATAGCACCATTTAAAGTTGCTATAGTATTAATTAGCGGAAAAGACGAAAAACAAGTAAAAGTAGCAAACGATTTATATGAAAAATTGCAAAACATGGGAATAGATACAATATTAGATGACAGAAATGAAAGACCAGGAGTGAAATTCAACGATATGGACTTAATTGGAATTCCAGTAAGAATAACAGTTGGCAAAAAAGTTGAAGAAGACAAAATTGAATTTAAATTAAGAAATTCAGAAGAAGTAGAAGTAATAGAAATAAATAATGTAATAGAAAAAATAGAAAGGACATTTGGGGACGGGTCACTTTTGTCCTTTACATAATAAAAAAATTAAATATATAATAAAAACATATGAATTTTCAAAAAATGCTCGTTCAAGCTAAGTTACGCAGAAATTATAATCGAAATTTGTGGCACCCTTCCATTAAAAAAATGAACTCTTTCCACAAATTTCTCAATAATTTCTAGCTTACTTACTTTCTAATAGCGCTTTTTTTCAAATTAATATGTTTTTATTTTTTATTCAAATTAGTACTTTATGTAAAGGACAAAAGAGACCCGTCCCCAAATGTCCTTTATTTTTGGGCTAAGATATTTAAAATTGCAGGATATAATTCATCTGCATGATTTTTCCAATTATCAACAATATCTTTTGCTTGATTTGGAGAACCAGCAAAAGTTTTTACTTCAAAAATAGTTTCATTTTTTTCTACAATTTTGCAAGAAATATCAAAGTAATTCTCACTACGAGGAGTATATTCGGCAATTACAGAATGCTCATTTTCAAAGTTATCCATTTCTTCCTTAAAATTGCTATCTACTCTTAATTTAATAATTCCAGGCAAAATATCTTGTGTTAAGCTTAAAGTTTCTTTACCAAAATCAGTAATTTGATAAAAGGTATGTTCCTCTTTTTCATAACTTGATATATAATTATTTTCTAATAAATCTAATAAAAATTGTTGGAAATAAAAGTAATTCATATCAGTAACAGCAAGAACTAAATTAAGTAATGCGTCATTAGAAATAGATTTTCCAACTTTGTTTAAAATATATAAAATTAATACCTTATTTTCTGCTAAAGTTTCGTCATCTGAAGTTAATTTCAATTGTATCACTCCTTGAATTTAATTTTAATAAACAAATTATAACATATTTTATTAAAAAATACTATGCTTTTAATTATTTTAGTGATATAATCTAGAAAATAATTAAATTTAAGGGGCAAATATGTCAAATTTATATGAAATTTTAGAGGTAAGTGAAAAAGCATCAAAAGAAGTTATAGACAAGGCTTATCATGTTTTAGCAAAAAAATATCACCCAGATTTACAACAAGGAGAGCAAAAACAATATGCAGAAGATAAGATGAAACAAATAAATGAAGCATATGAAATTTTAAGTAGCGAAGATAAAAGGAAAGAATATGATATTAGTTTAGAAGAACAAAGAAAACAAGAAAAGTTGGAAGAAGAGCAAAAAAGAGAGCAACAAATAAATGAATATGAACAAGAAAGAATGCAGGAACAGTTAGAAAATCAAATATATTATAGAAATGAAAATCAAAGTATTAATAAAAACACAGAGGAAAATACTAACTATCAAAATGCAAAAAAAATACAAAAAGAAATAAATAGAGCATATGCAAATGCATATAATAATTATTTAAGAAGGTTAGGATACAAAGTAAAAGAACCATGGACTTTTAAAAGATTTTTAGAACTACTAAAAGTATTAGCAATCTTAACAATTATTATTTTAATTATATGGTTCTTCCCACCAACACATAAATTACTAATAGACTTCTATGAAAATAATTTTATAATAAAAACAATAGTAAATGTAATTTCAAATATTTTTCAAGGAATATGGAATGGAATAAGAAATTTTGTTATAGGGCTATTTTAGTATTGCAGAAGAAAAAGAATAAATTTAGTTATATAGTAAATAATCTATATATAATTTAAAAATGAAAGGAAAGGTGCAAAAGATGGAAAGAAAAGTAAGAGCTGTACAATATGGTACAGGAAAAATGTCAGTATACACAATGCGCTATGTGTATGAGAAAGGAGCAGAAATTGTAGGAGCTGTAGATGTAAACCCAGCAGTTATAGGAAAAGACATTTCAGCTGTTATGGGAGGCGAAGAAAAAGGAGTTACTATAACTTCAAAAGAAAATGCAGAAGAAATGCTAAAAGAAGTAAAACCAGATATAGTAGTAGTAACTACTATGAGTTTATTTAAAGATGTAGAAGATGCATTAATGCTTTGTGCTAAACTTGGAATAAATGCAATTACTACATGTGAAGAAGCATTTTACCCAGCAAATTCTAACCCAGTAGCAACTAAAAAAATAGATGAACTTGCAAAACAAAATGGATGTACAATTACAGGAAGCGGATATCAAGATATATATTGGGGTGAATTAATCTCAGCAATATGTGGTTCAACACATACAATAAAGAAAATTAAAGGAAGTTCAAGCTATAATGTAGAAGACTATGGAATAGCGTTAGCTAGAGCACATGGTTCAGGATTAACACTTCAAGAATTTGACGAACAAGTTGCATCAGTAGATAGAATTTCAGATGAAGAAAGACAAAAAATGATAGATGCAGGAGAATATTTACCATCATACATGTGGAATGTAAATGGATGGCTTTGCTCAAAATTAGGATTAACAGTAAAGTCTCAAACACAAAAAACAGTACCACACACATATAAAGAAGATATATATTCAGAAACTTTAGGAATGACAGTAAAAGCAGGAGATGCTACAGGAATGAGTGCAGTAGTAACTACTGAAACAGAAGAAGGAATTACAATAGAATCTGAATGTATAGGAAAAGTATATTCAAAAGAAGATTATGATAAAAATGAATGGACAATAGAAGGTGAACCAAATACAACAATAGTAGTTGCAAGACCAGCAACAGTAGAACTTACTTGTGCTACTATAGTAAATAGAATACCAGATGTTATAAATGGTATGCCAGGATATGTTTCAACAGATAAATTAGATGAATTAAAATACAGAACAAAACCACTAAATGAATATGTAAAATAATGCCTCTTTTGTTCTAATATTTGTGGTAATAATTAATAATTTATGCTATTATATAAAAAATAAAAAAATAAGAAAGAAGAAAAAATGAGAATACGTTTTAAACCATGGGCAAGGCCAGAACTAGAAGCAAGTAAATTTTATATAGATAATCCACAAGAATATAAAGGAAAGTGGAAAACTTTGTATAAAAACAAAGCACCATTTCATATAGAACTAGGATGTGGCAAAGGAAGTTTCATTTCAAAACTTGCTGTAAAAAATAAAAATATAAATTATTTAGCAATAGATTTAGTAGATGCAATGCTTGGATTAGCAAAAAGAAATATAGAAGAAACATATAAAAATGAAAATCAGGAAGTAGACAATGTGTATTTAACAAGGTTTGACATAGAAAGGATCTTCTTAATATTAGATAAAAAAGATAAAGTAGAAAGAATATATATAAATTTTTGCAATCCATGGCCGAGAGGAAAGCACCATAAAAAGAGATTAACCCATACAAAACAACTAGAAAAATATAAAGAGTTTTTAATAGAGGGCGGAGAAATATATTTTAAAACAGATGATGATAATTTATTCGAAGACAGCTTAGTTTATTTTAAAGAAACAGGCTTTGAAATAATTAAAAAGACATATGATTTAGAAAAAGAAGAAAACTTTTGGGAAAATATTGAAACAGAACATGAAAAAATGTTTAAAGAACAAGGAATAAAAATAAAGGCATTAATTGCTAAAAAAATGTAAAATGTATTATTTGTAAAAGATAAATTTGAGTAGCACAAATTTAGATAAATATGAATAATATATAGTACAAACAATATATATTGTTTTTTATATAGATTTTGGGAGGTAACGTTTAGTAAATTGTTACCTCCTATATATAAGAACTATTAGGGACAAGCGATAGTAAAAAAATAAGTATATAAATTTGATAGTGTAAAGTAATCTATGAAAAAATAGATTATGAAAATATTATGAAAAATTTAGAAAAATGCACATTGAAAAGTTAAAAATATACGAGAAAAAGCATAATAAACCAAACGTAACGCCTATAACCTTTAACCTTAGTATAAGTTTCATTCAGCAGCGAGGTAGTTAGTAGGTTTGTAATCGTAAGAATCAACAAAAGGTTTAACACAATAAGCAGCAGTAGTAGCATAGTTAGAAATACCATACACAGAAGATATGGAATGCATGCCGGCAACACCATATGGAGTTGCAAAATATGCTTCAAAAATGGTTGTAAGGCAAATTTGTGAGATTAATAACATAAATTATACAATAATTGTACCACACAACATAATAGGACCAAGACAGAACTATTCAGATCTGTACAGAAATGTTGCGGCAATAATGATAAACAGAATGCTTATGGGCAAACAGCCTATAATTTATGGAGGTGGAAACCAAAAAAGAACATTTTCATATGTTGATGACTGCATAAACTGCATAGAAGAAATCGTAAAGAGAGAGAATTTGTGTGGTGAAGTAATAAACATTGGGGCCAGATGAGCAGTTTGTTACTGTAAATTATTTGGCAGAGACAATAGCCAAAAATTTAAACTTTGATTTAAAACCTATATATGTAAAAGACAGACCCTGTGAGATAAAAAATGCAACATGCTCATCAGACAAGACAAGAAGACTATTAAACTATAAAACATAAACAACCTTAGAAGAAGGCATTAAAAACATGGTTGATTATATAAAAGAAAAAGGAACCAAGGAATTTAGATACAATTATAAAATTGAAATAAACAATGAAAATACGCCAGAAACTTGGAAAAAACAGACTATATAGATTAATAGAAGAAGATTTTGAAAATTGCAGTAATTGGAATAGGATATGTTGGATTATCCTTAGCAACATTATTAAGCCAGTACAACAAAGTAGTGGCATCGTGAAAGAAAAAGTAGACAATAATAAATCTTATTATTTAGAAACAATACTATTAATGGTACATTAGGTGTTAACGCAAGCAGTTTTTTATGAGTCAAAATATTGACAATTTACTTTCAATATTTTGACTCATTTTTATTGCCTAATAATGAAATAATAAGTACATTTAGAAGAAATAGGGCAGATATCACATTTAGGTTTTTGAGAAGTACAAATATTACGTCCATGCCACATAAAGATATGGTTTAAATCGTAATAATATTGTTTTGGAAAAATTTTTAAAAGATCTTGTTCAATTTTTTCGGGAGTAGATTCTTTTGAAAATCCAATTCTGTTTGCAATTCGTTTGCAATGAGTATCTACTGCTACACCTTGAGGATTATTAAATGCCTCTAACATTACAACATTTGCAGTCTTTCTGCCGACTCCAGGAAGTAAAAGTAATTCTTCCATAGTAGAGGGAACTTTAGAATTATATTTATCAACAAGAATTTTGGCAGTGGCTTTTATATTTTTTGTTTTATTTTTATAAAAACCACAAGGATGAACTAATTGTTCTAATAGTTCTAAATCCATATTAGCAAAATCTTCTGGTGTTTTATAATTTTTAAAAATGTTAGGGGTAGTTTTATTAACTCTTTCGTCAGTACATTGTGCAGATAAAATAACTGCAACCAATAATTCAAAAGGAGTAGTAAAATCTAAACTACATTTTGAGTCAGGATAAGTACTTTTTAAGGTTTCTAAAATTTCTATAGCTTGTTTTTGGTTCATAAATATTTCAATCCTTTCTTATATAAATATTTAAACATAAAAAAAGAAAACTTTCAATAGAAATATATTACATAAAAAAGGTAACAAAATAAACCTAAAATAAATATAATATAATTAAAGGAGGTAATATATTATGTTTTGTGCACTAAAAAAGACTATAGGTGTATGTTTAATAGGGATAGGTCTTGGAGTATTATTAGTGTTATTACTTCCAATTACAGGCTGGTTATTTTTAATAGGAGCTGCAATTCTAATTATAGGGTTGATGTGGCTGTTTGGTTAAATAAAATAAAGGAGAGTGAATAGGTATGACAATAGTTGTAAAAAAAGTCCCAAAATTTTTAAGAGGATTTGTAAAATTAATATTTGGGATAAAAGATTAAAAGTTACATAGGAAGAATATTAAATATGTGAAAAGTTAAGTTTTTTATTTTAATAAAAAATTATGCAAAAAAATAAAATAGGTCAAATCAAAAGAAAAAAAATTCTTCTCATTTGACCTATTTTATTTTTACTATTTCTTAAGAAATTTTAGTATTAAAAGTAGTATGCATCCTACTTTAATATATATTCACTAATTAAGCTCTTTCTACTTTTCCAGAACGTAAACATTTTGAACATACAGATATTTTCTTTACTTGTCCGTCTACAACTGCTTTAACGCTTCTTACGTTTGGTTTAAATGTTCTAGTTGCTCTTCTACTAACGTGTGAACGTGCAATACTAATTTTATTTCCATGAGATAGTGTTTTTTCGCAAATTTCACATTTTGCCATTTTTAGCACCTCCTATTAGTTTTAATAAAATTGACTATTTACAATATTAACACACAATTAGAAGAAAATCAAGTATTTTACAAAAAAAATCACGTTTTTTACAAAGAATATTAACTTAAAATTTTATTGAAATAAAATTGAGAATATATTTTATAGTTTATAAAAAAGTATAGAATAGAAAATCTAATAACATAAGTGGAATTGCTATAAAAAAGAGAAAAAGCTTTATTTGTTATTAGAAAATTAGTAAAATAATAAATTTGAGAAAAAATATGCTAAAAAAGGTAAAAAACACCTAAAATGAGCTAAATTGAACTTTGCGAAATTCCCCAAATATGTTATAATATTATTCGATGGTGCATTATTCTAGTCATACTGTCTATCATGAGGGTGGGGCTAAAAATCCACTAAAGGGCACATCGTTGAAGTTTCTTATTTATGCGCGAAATGCCAGTTTTGTGTGTAAATAGGGAGTAAAGAATTTAGGGTAATATATAATGGCATATATAGGATTCCCTATTTTCGAGGAGACTTAAGAAAAATTCTAAATATGAATTTTAGAAAGCAATTTAAGTATAACCTATGTTGAGTGCCAAGACACAAAATACATAGTGTAGCCTGTTTTGAGTGAAGGTATCGGGATTAACTGAAGATTCAATTAATAATTAGGCCAATTTTTAATTGAACTATACAAAACATGTATTTAGAGTTATGAAATTATTTTTGCAAAAGAGACTAATGATAGGTAGCAGTATTTAAAGGAAAACTTCTAGAATGTTTGCTTTAATCTATAAGCAAGAAAATCTATGGATTAAGGTACGGATTTTAAGTGGCGATCTAGTTTCTAACTATTATTTATAATTGTTTTAGCAAATTATAAGTAGTGGTAAGATATTTTCTTTAAACGGAAACGGCTAAATAGTAATATTTAGTAGAAAATAGAGAAATTCTTCTAGACCTAAACCGTAAAATTTACTTAGATTTTTACCATCTAAAAAATTTATATGAAAAATAGGAGCATAAAAAATAATGGCAAATAAAGAAAACAAAAAAAAAGATAACTCGGAACTGAAATGGTTTATAACAGTGTTTATAACCACTTTTATTTTATCTATAGTTTTTTCATACATTTGTACAAATGCAATTTCTAGTTTAGAGTTGTTTCCAGCATTGTTAATATTAATTTTAACAATATTTATAGGAATAATATTTGATATAATAGGTGTAGCAGTTACAGTTGCAAAGGAAGAAGAACTACATGCGAAAGCCAGCAAAAAAGTTGAAGGAGCAAAAGCATCAATTAAGCTTATACGAAATTCATCAAGAGTATCAAATATATGTGCAGACGTAATAGGAGATATATGTGGAGTAATAAGTGGTTCTATAGCAGCACTTATTACAATAAAAATAACAGAAAAATATAATTTAAACTTTAATTTACAGTTTATTATTAGTGCAATAGTTGCATCACTTACAGTAGGTGGTAAAGCTTTAGGAAAGGGGATAGCAAAAAGAAATTCAACTAAAATTGTACATATGGTAGGATTAGTACTTGGAAAGTTTAATTTTAAAGAAAGAGTATAAAAGCTCTTTTTTTTTGTAGGACATTTGGGGACGGGTCAATTTTGTCCTTTACATAAAGTGTAAATTTAAATAAAAACATATTAACTCAAAATTATGTAAAGGACAAAATTGACCCGTCCCCAAATGTCCTTTGAAAATAAAAATCAAAACAAAAATTTGCAAAATTTTAGATATTCGCTTGTTTTTTGAATATCAATGTTATATAGTATGGAACATAGAAAATTGGAATAAGCAGATGTGATTTGACTTATCAATAACAAAGGAGAGAATTATGTACGCATATATAAAAGGAAGTTTAGAAGTAAAAACAAGAGGTTATATTGTAATAGATGTAAATGGAATAGGTTATAAAATATTTATGTCAGAAACAGCAATAGCAGAATTAGGAGAAATAGGACAAGTAGTAAAAGTACATACATATTTAAAAGTAAAAGAAGATGAAATGAGTTTATATGGATTTAATACAAATGAAGAACTTCGTATGTTTGAGCTATTGTTATCTGTAAGTGGAATAGGTGCAAAATCAGCAATAAATATATTATCTAATATTACTCCATCAAGTTTTGCACTAGCTGTAATTACAAATGATGTTGCCAAAATAAAGGCACTTCCAGGAATTGGTCCAAAAGGAGCACAAAGAATTATATTAGAGCTAAAAGATAAATTAAATAAACAGCAAGATATAGAAGAAGTAGAAAAGCAAGTAGAAAAAGTAATAGATACACAAAAATATAATGAAGCAATTTCGGCACTTCAAGTATTAGGATACAGTAAAAAAGAAATAGAAAAGGCACTTGAAGGAATAAATGAAGAATTAACAGTAGAAGAAATAATAAAATTAGGATTAAAAAATTTAGCAAGATAAATTTTTTTAAGCCTGTTCCTAAAATTAAAAAAGGAGATTAAGAAAATGACGGATTTTAGTAAGCCATTGGCGTACAGAATGAGGCCTAAAAACTTAGAAGAATATGTTGGTCAAGAACACATTTTAGGTCAAGATAAAATTTTATATCGTACAATAAAAGCAGATAGATTATCTAGTATTATTTTGTGGGGACCTCCAGGGTGTGGAAAAACATCACTTGCAAGGGTAATAAGCGAAACTACAAAATATAAATTTACAAGAATAAATGCTGTAACAGCAGGAGTAGGAGATATTAAGAATGCAATTACAGAAACTAGCAATTTACTCTTGAATCCTACAGGAAAATGTATATTGTTTATAGATGAAATTCATCGCTTTAATAAATTACAACAAGATGCACTTTTACCATATGTAGAAAATGGAACAGTAATTTTAATTGGTGCAACTACAGAAAATCCTTATTTTGAAGTAAACAAAGCTTTAATATCTCGTTCTATGGTTGTAAAATTAGAACCTTTAACTATAGAAAATATATATACAGTATTAAAAAGAGCTTTAGTAGCACCAGAAGGACTTGGAAATTATAAAATAAAAATAGAAGATGAAACATTAAGAAAAATTGCAGAAGTTGCAAATGGAGATGTACGTACAGCTTTAAATGGTTTGGAAGTAGCAGTTCTTACTACAAAAGTAAATAGAGAGGGTGTTATCGAAATTACACCTCAAATAGCGGCAGATAGTGTGCAAAACAGAAAAGCAATTTTTGATAAAAATGGAGATAGCCATTATGACAATATTAGTGCTTTTATAAAATCAATGAGGGGGTCAGATCCAGATGCTACAGTATTTTATTTAGCAAGAGCTATAAATGGTGGGGAAGACCCTATGTTTTTAGCAAGAAGAATTGTTATATGTGCATCTGAAGACGTGGGGCTTGCAGATCCAAATGCATTAGTTGTAGCAAATTCTGCAATGCAAGCGGTTCATATAGTAGGAATGCCAGAAGCGAGAATAATTTTATCTGAAGCAGCTTTATATGTAGCATTATCACCAAAATCAAATTGTTCTTACAATGCAATAAATAAAGCATTAGAAGATGTGAAAAATAAAGATACAGGAGATGTTCCTATGCATATAAGAAATGCACCAGCAGAGGGCATGGAACAATTTGGATACCATGAAGGTTATAAATATCCACATGATTATCCAGGACATGTAGTAGAACAACAATACTTGCCAGATAAAATGTTAGGAACAAAATATTATACAAAAGATGATACAATTAAATAAATTATGTATTAAACTATAGACTAATAAAAATGTTCTTTAAAGATTATCCTAGGTAGAAAATAAAAAGAATTTCTAGCAAGACTTAATGCTAGGAATTTTTTTATATAATAAAACCTTCTTATAAAATTTATTATTTTCAATAAGAAGGTTTATTATAATATATTTAATTTTTATTATTCTTTATCTTTTTTTGAAGACTTTTTATCATCTTTTATAACTTCTTTAATTGCGCCTAAACTACTTAAAGCTGTTGTAGCATCAAATGGAATAAATACTTTATTTGCGTCGCCATTTGCTACTTCTTTTAATGCTTCTAATGATTTTAACTGAACTAACTTATCATCAGGATTTGCTTTCATCATTGCATTGTATACCATATGTATTTCTTCAGCTTTTGCTTCAGCAACTTTTTTAATAGCTTCGGCTTCACCGTCTGCTCTTCTTATTTTAGATTCTTTATCAGCTTCAGCTTCTAATATAGCAGCTTCTTTTTTACCTTCTGCAAGAGTTATAGCAGATTGTCTTTCACCTTCTGCTTGTAAAATTAAAGCTCTTTTATTTCTTTCTGCATTCATTTGTTTTTCCATTGCATCTCTAATGTCTGCAGGTGGAGTAATATCTTTAATTTCAACTCTATCTATTTTACAACCCCATTGATCTGTTGCTTCGTCTAGAATAGCTCTTAATTTATCATTAATAGCGTCTCTAGAACTAAATGTTTCATCTAAGTCCATTTTACCAACAATATCACGAATAGTTGTAATTGCTAGATATTCAATACCTTTCTTTAAACTTTGAATTTCGTATACTGCCTTTGCGGGGTCTGTAATTTTATAAAATACAACTGTATCAATTGTAATTGTAACATTATCTTTTGTAATAACACCTTGTGGTGGTATGTCCATAGTTTGTTGTTTTAAACTTACAATACTACGTACATGATCGAAAAATGGTATTATAATAGTTAAACCAGCATCAGCTATTTTATGAAATTTACCAAGTCTTTCAATAATATAAACTTCTGATTGTTTAACAATTTTGATTGTTTTACATGCAATTATTAAAATAATAACTAGTATAACAATTAAAGCTATAATTCCTTCCATGAATTTTCCTCCTTTAAAATATATAATATAAACATTTCTTTAAAATAAATATAAAATGCTTATTTTAAAATTAATAACTTATTTAATAGCTTCAATTTTAATAGGTTGAACAACAGCCTTTACTCCGTCAATTTCCAAAACTTCAACTTGTGTTCCTTTTTCAATAAAAGAATCATTAAATGTTTTTGCGGACCACACTTCATTTTCAACTTTAATTTGACCAACTCCAAATTTTGGATTAATGTCTTGTATAACTAAAGCTTTTTTCCCGATAATTGAAAAAGCATTAGTTACTACATTTTTATCTTTTTTAGTAAATTTTTCTACAAAAGGTTTTGTAAAAAAGATAAGCAAAGTAGAAGTTGCAACAAAAACTATTGATTGTAGCCATAAGTTACTTGGGCAAATAAGACTAACCAACATTGTAATTAAAGCTCCTATTCCAAACCAAAATACAAAAAAGCCAACTGTTATCATTTCAATAACAAAACAAATGCCAGCTATAATTAGCCATATGTACCACATAGCAAAACCTCCTAAAATTTTAACTAACAATATTATTATACTATAGAAAATGGAAAAAATAAAGAGATTTGAGAAAAAATAGTAACTAAAAATATAAAAATGTACTTTAAAAAGTAGATAAAATATGATAAAATAAGTCGAATAAATAAAGAAACGAGGAAGAAGTATGGAAAAAGCAGTAGCATTTTGTACATTACGGTTGTAAAGTAAACCAATACGAGACAAATGCAATGATAGAACAATTTATAAAAAAAGGCTACACAATAAAAGAGTTTAATGAAAAAGCAGATATATATATAATAAACACTTGTACAGTAACAAATATGGCAGATAGAAAATCAAGACAAATGTTAAGACGAGCAAAAGAATTAAATCCAAACTCTATAATAGTAGCATGTGGATGTTATGCACAAGTGGCAAAAGAAGAGTTAGAAAAAATACCGGAAATAGACCTAATATATGGAACAAACGAGAAAAATAAAATAGCAGATTTAGTTGACTCGTTGGGGGAGGTCCATTTAGCACCAAAAACAAAAAAAGATAATAACATAAAAGAAACAAAAGTAACAGATGTAATGTATCAAAAAGAATTTCTAGATTTTGGAGTTACAGATTATACTGAAAAAACAAGAGCTGTTATAAAGGTACAAGATGGATGTGATAGATTTTGTTCATATTGTATAATTCCATATGCAAGAGGGCATATAAGAAGTAGAAAAATTCAAAATGTAGTAGAGGAAATAAAGACTATTGCACAAAAAGAAATTAAAGAAGTTGTAATTACAGGAATACATGTAGCTTCATATGGAAGAGACCTAAAAGAAAACATTGTATTAATAGATTTGTTGGAAGAAATAAATAAAATAGAAGGAATTAAAAGAATTAGATTAGGTTCACTAGAACCAACTTTAATTACAGAAGAATTCTTAGAAAGGTTAACAAAACTAGAAAAAATATGTGACCACTTTCACTTATCATTACAGAGTGGATGTGATGAGACATTAAAAAGAATGAATAGAAGATATACTACAGAAGAATTTAAAAAGTGTACAGAGTTATTAAGAAAGGCGTATCCAAATGTTGCGTTAACAACAGATATAATAGTAGGTTTCCCTGGGGAAACAGACGAGGAATTTAATAAAACATATGAGTTTTTAAAAGAAGTTAACTTTTATCAAATGCATATTTTTAAATATTCTCCAAGAAAAGGAACAAAAGCGGCAGTGATGCCAAACCAAATAGACGGAAACATAAAAGAACAAAGGAGTGCAAAACTAATAGAATTATCACGTAATAATGAAATTAAGTATAATGAAGAAGAAATTGGAAAAGAATTAGAAGTATTATGGGAAGAAAGAGATGGAGAATTTATTAAAGGACATACAACAAATTATAAAGTAGTAAAAATTCCATATAAACAAATAGAAAATACGATATCAAAAGTAAAAATAGAAAAAGTGGAAAATTTAGAACTAATAGGTGTTGAAAGTTAAATAAAATTATTATATAATTAGACACATTAAGAAGAAAATTTGGCGATAGCATTAACAAATTGATATATTGTTAAATAATAATTCATTTATAAAGATAGGAGAGAGAAGAATGGAAAAAGTAGACTTAAAAGATAAATATTTAAAATTTTTTGAAAGTAAAGGACACAAAATAATACCAAGTGCACCATTAATACCAGAAAATGATCCAAGTGTATTATTCAATACAGCAGGAATGCAACCACTTGTACCATATTTAATGGGACAACCTCATCCATTAGGAACAAGACTTACAGATGTTCAAAAATGTGTAAGATTAACAGATTTAGATGGTATAGGAGATAAAACTCACCACACATTTTTTGAAATGCTTGGAAACTGGAGTTTAGGTGATTACTTCAAAAAAGAAGCTATTTCATGGAGCTTTGAATTTTTAACTAAAGTATTAAACATTCCAGTAGAAAAATTAGCAGTAACAGTATTTGAAGGTGACGATTTAATTCCTAGAGATGAAGAGTCTGCATCAGTTTGGAAAGAAATGGGCATTCCAGAAGAAAAAATCAGTTATTTAGATAAAGATAATAACTTTTGGATTGCTGGAGAAGTAGGACCATGTGGGCCAGATACAGAAATATTTTACTGGAGATCAGATGATCCAGTTCCAATAAAACATGACCCAGAAGATGAAAGATGGGTAGAAATTTGGAACAATGTATTTATGCAATATGAAAAACATTTAGATGGTACAATTTCTGAACTTCCAAAGAAGAATGTAGATACAGGAATGGGTGTTGAAAGAACAGTTGCAATATTAGAAGGTGTAGATGATAATTACCTAACATCAATTTGGAAAGATGTAATAGATAAAATTGAAGCAATGTCAAATACAACTTATAAAGAGAATCCAGAAAGTATAAGAATAATTGCAGATCATATTAGAACAGCAGTATTCATTAGCGCAGATTACTCTGGAATAAGACCTTCAAACACAGATCAAGGTTATATTTTAAGAAGATTAATTCGTAGAATGATTAGACATGCTAAAAAAATAGAGATTGACTTAAATAGTGGATTTGAAAGAGAATTAGCAAGTATGATTATTGAAAAATACAAAGACTATTACAAAGAATTAACAGATAACAAAGAAGTAGTTTTAGATGTACTAACAAATGAACTTAACAAATTTAACAAAACATTAGAAAAAGGTTTAAGAGAATTTGAAAAAATAGTTTCTCATTTGGATGGAAACATGTTAGATAAAGATTTAGCATTTAAACTATATGATACTTATGGATTCCCATTAGAATTAACAGTAGAACTTGCAAAAGAAAAAGGAATAAAAGTTGATGAAGAAGGATTTAATCAAAAATTTAAAGAACATCAAGAAAAATCAAGAGCTGGTTCAGAACAAAAATTTAAAGGAGGCTTAGCAGGAGATAGTGAAATAGAAACAAGGTACCATACAGCAACACACCTTTTAAATGCAGCATTAAAACAAGTAGTAGGAAAAGATACACACCAAAGAGGTTCAAATATAACAGATGAAAGAATGAGATTTGACTTCAACTGCGACCATAAATTAACAGACGAAGAAAAACAAAAAGCAGAAGACTTAGTAAATGAATGGATAAAAGAAGCTTTACCTGTTACAGTAGAAGAAATGAGCAAAGAGGAAGCTATAAAATCTGGGGCAGAATGTATGTTTATAGAGAAATATCCAGATGTAGTTACAGTATACACAATAGGAAATGTATCTAAAGAATTGTGTGGAGGACCTCACGTAAAAAATACATCAGAATTAGGTCATTTCAAGATTAAAAAAGAAGAGGCAAGTTCAGCAGGAATAAGAAGAATAAAAGCAATTTTAGATTAAATTTTAGTGGGATGGGCTTAAAAATTTAATCTAAGTAAAAATAGAAATTAAATTTTAAGGGCGTCTCTAAATTTTAAAAGGAGAGAAAGTTATGGAAGATTGTATTTTTTGTAAAATAATAAAAGGAGAAATTCCTTCAAAAAAAGCGTATGAAGACGAAGATGTACTAGCATTTCATGATATAAATCCAGCTGCTCCAATTCATATACTAGTAATTCCTAAAAAGCATATATCAATGCTTACAGATTTAACAAAAGAAGATGAAGCATTAATAGGAAAAATTTATACTACAATAAATAAAATTGCAAAACAAGAAGGCTTTGAAAAGCAAGGTTTTAGAGTAATTGCAAATTGTGGCAAAGATTCAGGACAAGAAGTAATGCACATACATTTTCATATTTTAGGTGGAAAAGTGTTGGGAGATAAAATTGTTGGATAAATGATTTGATAACTTAGATATAAAAACAAGTTATAATTTTAAAATTAAAGTTAAAGTTTAATTTGCACAAATTATCAAAAATTTAACAAAAATGTAGAAAAAATATCCTCATTATGGTATAATATAGTTAATTATAGACCAAGGAGGATATTTTTATGTTTGAAAGTAAATATTCAAAGCTATTAACAGGCTTATTAATTGCAGGTATAATTACAGTTATAGGAACATTAGCAGGTATTGGAATTTATATTACTAATAATGCTAAATTAAAAAAAGAACAAGAAGATAGGGTAACTCACTATGATGAAAAACTTAATGAAACTATAGAAAATACAACAACAAATACAACTACTACAAACGAGGTAACACCTATAATAGGAGTAGAAAATATAATTGTAGATAATAATGAAAACACTACAACAGATAACAAAGAAAAGTATAAAGGATTTACAGTTGCAGGAACAATAGAGATACCAGCAACTAATTTGAAATACTTTGTATTAGAAAGTTCTAGTAAAGCAGCTATAGAAGTGGCAGTAGGAATTTATGAAGAAGATATAACTGAATTAAATTTAGTAGGAAATACAACAATAGTAGGTCATAATTATCGTAATGGAACATTCTTCTCTAACAATAAAAAATTAGTAGAAGGAGATAAAATTTATATTACAGATTCAACAGGAAAGAAAGTGACATACACAATTTATAAAACATATACTACTACACCAGAAGATTCTTCACATTTATATAGAGATACAGCAGGAAAAAGAGAAATAACATTATTAACTTGTACAGATGACACACAAAGTAGATTGGTTATACTTGCAAGAGAGCAATAGAATTGTGAAAGGAGAGATATAATGCAAAAAGGGAAAAAAGTATTTAATATTATAATAGCTATAACTATAATTGCATTAATCTCTGTTGGTGGATATGCTGCTTACTATTATATAAGCAATTATATAGAATTAAAAGAAGCTGAAAAAGCAGTTGATGAGTTTGAAAATGATGTAATTGTAGTAAATATAGAAGATCAAAATACACAAGAAGAACCAACACAGACTGAAGAACCAGAAAATCAAGGTGGAACATCCAATAATACAACAAGGAAAACGTCAAGTGGAAGTTCTTATAAGGGCTACTCAATGATAGGTACTATACAAATTCCAAAAACAAAAGTAAAAATACCTATTGTAGACAAAGCAACACCTGCATCTATGAAATCTGCAGCAGCAGTTATATATGGACCAGGACTAAATGAAGTAGGTAATACAGTAATAGCAGCACACAATTATAGAAATGGTACATATTTTTCAAATAATAAAAAATTAGCAGTAGGAGATAAAATATATATTACAGATTCTTCAGGAGATAAACTTGAATACACAATATATAAAACATATACAGTAGATGCAACAGAGTTTTCATATGCAACAAGAGAGACTCAAGGTAAAAGAGAAATTTCATTATCTACTTGCACAACAGATCCAGAACAAAGACTTGTTATATTAGCAAGAGAAAGCTAAAAAATCTTTAAGAATATTTTGGAAAATCTTTTGACTTTTGACAAAAATTGTAGTATAATATAAATGTAGTTGAAAAAGAGAATTGAAACCTTTCTTGACTGACGTAAATGAATAATAATATAATAGAGAGGGAGTGCTTATATGTTCAATGTAGGAGATAAAATAGTATATCCAATGCATGGAGCAGGAACTATTGATGCAATTGAAGAAAAAGATATTTTAGGGGAAAAACAAGCCTATTACATTATAAAAATGCCTGGTGAGGTAAAAGTAATGGTACCAACAGTTAAAGCAGAAGAGATAGGTGTTAGAAATATAATAAGCAAAGAAAACGCAGGTAAGGTATTCGAAATATTAGAAGAAAATGAGACAGAAATGTCAAACAATTGGAATAAAAGATACCGTGATAACATGGAAAAAATGAAAAGCGGAGATATCTATGAAGTAGCAGATGTAGTTAGAAACTTAAGTTTCAAACAAAAAGAAAAAGGGTTATCTACAGGAGAAAAAAAAATGCTTAATAATGCAAAACAAATATTAGTTAGTGAATTAGTTTTAGCAGAGCATGCATCACAAGAAGAAGTAGAAAAATTAATAGATAATAAAATTACAATGTCATTTGAAGAATATAAATTACCAGAAGAACATGCAACAAATGAAATTGGAAAAGATATTGTTAAAAAATTTATTCCATTTGATGGAACAGGAACAAACTTATAAAAAGAACTTAAGACGACTTATTATTAGTCGTCTTTATTGTATTATAGAAAGATTTGGAAATTTAGAATAAAATTATTAAGTAGAGATAAGACTTATTATCTATCACAAGAAGATGTTTTATAACATGTATATAAGTTAAAGATAGAATAAAAAACGAAGAATGTCATTTTACATAACATAAAAGAAGGATTTATGTTATTTATGTCGAATAATATATTTATGGTAAAGAAAGGTAAACCAAAATGGTAAGATATAGTGATGAGTTAATTGAAGAAATAAAGAGTAGAAATGATATAGTAGATATAATATCACAATATGTAGTATTAAAAAGAAGTGGTAGAAACTTTTTTGGATTATGTCCATTCCATAAGGAAAAATCACCTTCTTTTTCTGTTTCTCCAGACAAGCAAATTTTTCATTGTTTTGGCTGTGGTGTAGGTGGAAATGTATTTCATTTTGTAAGTAAAATTGAAAACCTAAGCTTTAGAGAAACCGTAGAAATGCTTGCTGAAAGGTCAGAAGTAGAACTTCCTACACGTGAAAATGAAGAAGATAATAAACTATTACAACTAAAATCAAAAGTATATCAGATTAATGAATTAACTGCTAAATTTTATCATGAAAATCTATATAAGGCGTCAGCTAAAAAAGCACAAGAATATGTAAAAAAGAGGAGACTAGATAATAATACATTAAAAAACTTTTTAATAGGTTATTCTGGTACCTTTAATGAATTATATTTAATGCTAAAATCAAAAGGATTTACAGAAGAAGAAATATTAGCCTCAAGTTTAGTAAATAAAACTCAAGATGGTAAATTTATAGACAGATTCAGAGGAAGGCTAATGTTTCCAATTCAAGATGTTAGAAACAGAGTTATAGCATTTGGTGGTAGAGTCTTAGATGATAGTAAACCTAAATACATAAATTCGCCTGAAAATATAGTTTATAGCAAAGGAAGACATTTATTTGGACTAAATGTTGCGAAAAAGTCTGAATTAAAGAAACTTATTATAGTTGAAGGTTATATGGATGCTATATCACTTCATCAAAGAGGTATTTCATATGCAGTAGCCTCTTTAGGTACTGCTATGACAGAGGCTCAAGGAAGGTTACTTAGAAGAAGTAGCCAGCAGGTTATAATAGGTTATGATGCAGATGGGGCTGGACAAGCTGCTACAATGCGTGGACTAGAAATTTTACAAGGGTTAGGCTGTGATGTTAGAATTTTACAAATAGAAGGTGCAAAAGACCCAGATGAATTTGTTGTGAAATATGGACCAGAAAGATTTGAAAAACAAGTAGAAAAGGCAATTTCATTGGTAGAATATAAAGTAAAAGTACTAAAAAATAGTTTGAACCTTGAATATGCAAATGACAAAATTAAATTTCTAAAAGAAATTGCAAAAGTACTTTCAAAAATAGACAACGAAATTGAAAGAGAAGTTTATGTACAAAAAATAGCATCTGAATATCAAATTTCAAAAGAAGCAATTTATGCAGAAATAAGTAAATTAGAAAACACATCTACAACATGTAAAAAAATACTTGAAAAATCAAAGCCAAGGTTAGAAGTAAAACCAACAATTAAAGAAGATAATGCAAATGATAAAAAAGAAAAATTAATAATATATCTTTTAACTAATTATCCAAACGAAAGCTATGAAAAAATAAGAGCCAAAATAAATGTAGAGGATATAAAAAACGAAACAAACAAAGTTATAATAAAAAAATTGTATGAAGAATTCGAAAAAGGAAATATTAATACAAATAATGTGCTAGATTGGTTTGAAGACGAAAATATTATTAATGAAATTACATGGATATTGGCATATGACTTTGAAATTACAGAAGTAAACAAATGTATAGATGATATACTAAAAATATATGAAAAAGAAAAAATTACATTAGAAAGAAATGAAATTTTAAGACAACTTGAAGAAGAGGGATTAACTCAAGAACAAAAATATGAATTAGAAAAAAGGCTAAATGATATTATTATACAATTAGTTAAAATGAAGTAGGGGGGATTATCAGTGGCAAAAGCTGAAGAATCAGAAAAAAAAGTAAAAGAAACTAAAACAAAGAAAATAAAAGAGAAAGAGGTAGCAGAGGAAGAAGCTAATAAACAAGAAGAAATAAAAACTAAAAAAGTTAAAGAACCAAAGGTTAAAGAAGAAGAAAAAGAAACTAAATCTAAAAAATCTAAACAAGAAGAATTGGTAGAAAAAGAAAATAATTCTAAAAAGACTAAAAAAGAAGAATCAGTAGATGAAAAGAACGCAGAAGAAGCAAAAAAAGATAAAGTAAAAGAAATTATAGAAAAAGCAAAAAGCAATGGAAAGATGACTTATGGAGAACTTGCAAGTGAATTAGAAGAAGACAATCCAGAGCAAATAGATAAAGTTTTTGATGCTTTCGAAGATTTAGGACTAAATTTAGAAGAAGATTTAGAGGAGCCAAATATTGAAGACTTAGAAGAAGTTGAAGATATTAAATTAGAAGATATTGACCTAAATGTAGGAATGGATGGGATAAATGTAGATGATCCTGTTCGTATGTATTTAAGAGAAATTGGTAGAATTCCACTATTAACTTATGATCAAGAATTAGAACTTGCAGAAAAAGTATTACAAGGTAATGAAGAAGCAAAACAAAAGCTTGCAGAATCAAACTTAAGATTAGTTGTTAGTATTGCTAAAAAATATGTAGGAAGAGGAATGTTATTATTAGATTTAATACAAGAAGGAAATATGGGACTAATAAAAGCGGTTGAAAAATTTGATTATACAAAAGGATTCAAATTTAGTACTTATGCTACATGGTGGATTCGTCAAGCAATTACAAGAGCAATTGCAGACCAAGCAAGAACAATTCGTATTCCAGTGCATATGGTAGAAACAATAAATAAATTAATACGTACATCTAGACATTTGTTACAACAATTAGGTAGAGAACCTACCCCAGAAGAAATAGCAAAAGAAATGGAAATACCGGTTGAAAAAGTAATGGAAATACAAAAAATAGCACAAGATCCAGTATCTTTAGAGACACCTATTGGAGAAGAAGATGACAGTCATTTAGGAGATTTTATACAAGATGATGATAGTCCAGCTCCACAAGATTCGGCAGCATATACTTTACTTAGAGAACAACTAGAAGAAGTAATGCAAACATTAACTCCAAGGGAGGCTAAAGTACTTAAACTAAGATTTGGCTTAGAAGATGGAAAAGCACGTACGCTAGAAGAAGTAGGAAAAGAATTCATGGTAACAAGAGAAAGAATTCGTCAAATAGAAGCGAAAGCATTAAGAAAATTAAGACATCCATCACGTTCTAAAAAATTAAGAGATTATATGAATTAAAGAAGATTTTTAAATCTTCTTTTAATTTTGAATTTTTTCAACTGTTTTTATGGACAGAGCAAAAAGTAGTTAATAGATAGTAAAAATAAAAAAAGTTGTATTTTGGAATACAGCTTTTTTTGGTAGCGAAGATGTGATTCGAACACATGACCTGCCGGGTATGAAGAATATAGTTAAGATATTTTCTTTTTGCTATTAATATATTTTTCATTTCTAATCAATTGTCGTAATATTACTGCGTATGCGTTTCTGACTCCCATATAGTAGTTTTTTTCTTGATTATATTTAATTTGCATATTAGCAAATGCTATACCATTATTACAAGTTCTTTTTATGCTATCGTACATTTTATTTACCTCCTTTTATTGACTTTTTATTAATTATTGTATATAATTTTTATATCAAGGAATAATATGGTTCAGAGAGGAATAACCTCTCCGAATTTACAAGTCTTGTAAGATTAACTTAATTTGTTCGCGATTATTTTGTTTTCTTATTAAGTCTTGTTTATGTGCTTGTCTATGTTCTAGATAGATGAGCACTTTTTTTATTAAGTACATATTTTATCACCTCCTTTACATTGCCATATATGTTATACAATTTCTTTCTACTATTATTGTTCCGTTTGGTTTTATTGTTATTGTTATAGGGTCTTCTCCATTTAATTGTTTTAAATTTTGAATAGCTTGTTTTATGTATTTTATTTTTTCTTTATCTTTTCTTTTTAACTTTCTTATATTTTTCATATTTACCACCTCTTTCTTTTTTTAGTTTCTTTTTTTTAGGAGTTTTTATTCAATTTTCAATGTGCTATTCTATGTTTTATACTTTTATCTTTTATGTTCCTTATTTTATTTTTCTTCCATTTCTTTTATGTATTTTTCTTATTCTTCTTCAGTCAAATTTGGGTACATTTCTTCATATTCTTCTATGCTTCCAAAACTTTTTATTATTTCTTCCATTGTTATATCATAATCATCATCGTATAACATTTTACTCACCTTCTTTCTATTTCTATGATTTGTTTTTATTGTCTCCCAAAGCAAACATGTTAAAATTATTTGTCAAATGACTAGTCTGTGGACTCGTGACTGCTTGACTAATAATTTTAATATGTTACTCTTATACAATAAAGACAAATAATAGAAATAGAAGCATAAGGGTAAATGTTATATGATGATGATCATGATTTAACTAGAAGAAATAAGAGCTTTTAATAATAGAAGAATATAAAGAAATGAGCAATTGTACTATGAAGAAGAAAAAAGTAAAATACAAAGAAATGGAAGAGTAATATATGGAAAGTAAAAGATAAAAGTATAAAATGGAATACTTAAAATTGAATAAAATGAACTATAAAATAAAGAAGAATGTCTATAAGTATTATGAAAATGTTAAAAATTATAATATTTATATAGGAAGAAAAGATATTCAGATAAGTATAAGAAAAATCCCTCCTTGATATTTTTTTTATCACGGAAGGATTTATTTACACAACTTTTTCTATACTCTCATAAATTATTTTTTAGTAATACTATCATGTATTTCTAATTTCATTCGCATATCTTGAACTTTTATTTGAACAAACATATAAGGAAGATAACCTGTAAGAAAACCTACTAGTAATCCTATAAAAAGTCCTTTTATTTGTAAAAAATATGTTCCTATAGCTATACAGATACCGCAATAAACAATAAATATTACTATACTTAAGTTTTCAAGAATTGCACTATAATTATAATATTTCTTTTTATCAAACATTTTATTTCTCCTTTTCATTTGTACTTACAATTTTTCTTATGTATTGTCCTAGTTCTTCATTAGACATATCTAATATAATTATTAATTTTTTTAAAATGTCTCTTCTTGGTATATCTTCTTCATTATCTATTCTTACGTATTGTCTTAGGCTTATATCTAATATTTCTGCCATTTTTTCTTGTGTATAATTTCTTTCTTTTCTTTTTTCTTTTATCATATATACCACCTTGACATATTATGACATATTTTTTTTACAAAACATATTGACATTTAATGTCATGTTTGATAACATTGTAGTGACGTAAAACGTCATGAAAAACTCCGAATGGAGTATTGACAAACAATCCATAATTACAAATTAAAGAAGAGTCCTGACCTCTTCTTTGAAATGTAATTATAAAAGTCAGGGGGTGTAAAAATGGAATTTACAGACGAAGAAATAAAGATTATTTAT
>CAVFFZ010000011.1:0-38979 GCA_963621995.1 Lachnospiraceae bacterium | reverse complement strand
AGAATATTGTGAAAAGAATGAATATGATATTGTTGATGTTTATAATGATGCTGGATATTCTGGAAAAGATTTGATGAGACCCGAAATGCAAAGATTACTAAAAGATATTAAATCTAAAAAGATGGAAATAAGATTATTAATTTACAAATAATTTTAATTGTAAATAGTAATTCAACAGCAAGTTGTGGCTTTTCCATATGATGTAATACATAGTTAAATATAATTACATCATATTTTTCCTCCGAATTAAACTCTAGAAAATCAATATTAGCAAAAACAATACGATTCTTTGCATTAGCACTATTTTGCTCAGCTATTTCAACCATTTTTTCGCTAATATCAATTCCATACAATTCACAATCTTCATATTCAGAATCAATTTTGAGAAGATTCTTTCCAGCACCACATCCTACATCTAAAATACGCATACCGTTTCGAATCCAGTTTTTATACTCGGTTTTAAATGGATTCTTCTGTCCAATGCAACTCGCTATAAGATTGCCTTTGTTATTCCACTCTGGAGCAATGTTTGTAAAAACATTTGCTACTTTGTTCCGCTCTTTCATAACGATTACCTCCACATTAATTAATATTGGGTTAAATTAACACGACATATTAACATAATGTCATACTTTTACATAAAAGTCAATTAATAAAACTTTACAATTCCTTCAATATCAAGGATTTCCTTAATGAATTGAGCTAAATTAGATAATCCTGCAATTTGTTTATTGTTAAAGTCTAAAGCAAAATCAATATTTTTCCATTCAAAACTACCTTCATAATTTTCTTTTACATCTACTTCATCAACACAATCATATAATACTGCCATTTCTTTATCCTCATCTGAATTAATTGATTTTGGATATGTACAAGTTACCAACAATTTTGGTTCAGAAATCTGTATGTTAGTTTCTTCTTTACATTCACGAATTGTAGCCTCAATAACCGTTTCATTATTTTCAATTTTCCCTCCGATACCATTATATAAATTAGCATATGGCTTTTTATTCCTTTTTATTAATAATACTTTTTTAAAATCTTTTGTAAATAATAACAATAATACATATCTTTTCATATATTTAACCTCCATATTTTTAAATAAGTTCTTTTATACTATGATTTATAGCATAATTTGACACATCTGTAAAATTTTTATCATAATTATAAGATTCTTGTCCAAACTTTAACCACATTTCTGACCATGATATTTCATCTTTTAATAATTTTTGAACTCTAGAATCTCTGAAAGTAGTATTAGAATTTTGATTATTCAAGTCTACACAATTTTCCTCATCATACAATCTACACTGCAGGTCACATTCTAGTTTATCACATTGATATGCAAATTTAGCCTCGTTTGTTATTCTATCATCAAATTCTAAAATTATATTCTCAATTTCCTTTTTATCAAGTAAACCATCTAATACTTTAGATACTGCTTCATGACCTATTTTCTTTTTTTCTTCTTTAGAAACTTGAAATTGAGTTAAATCTCCTATATATATTTCTTCCAATTCGTGAACTGCTAACATAAATATTACCTTCATAATATTTATATTATATTCATATTCAGACTTCATTGCAATAGCTAACATTTGTACACCAAATATATGCTCTGCAACACTTTCTAATCTAATTCTTTCTACATTCCAATCTTTCCAACCAGTTCTGATTATATCTTTTAATTTGTTACATAATACATAATATTTTAAAATATTTTCTTCTTTTTTCATTGTAAACTCCATCCACTTTTGCAATTATATCAAGTTATTAATATATAGTCAACTTTATTTTTTTGATGTACATAAAACATTGTTTTTTCAACCATTTGATGGTATAATATACTTATAAAAATACAAGAAAATTGGGTTAGCAATTTTTTTGGTCAACATTAAGGAGGATTTACTATGAAAAAAATATCTATTGATTATAAATTTACTATAGATATAGATGAAAAGTATTTTGATGATAATTATTGTAATACTGAAAAAGAAGCAGCAATTATTATGTTACGGGCAGAATGTGAAAAAATCTCAGTAGAGGATTTAGTCAATGTTATAATTAGCTGTACATTTGATGAAAATGGACTCTTTGAAAAACCTATTAGCCGAAAGAATTTCAATGAATTAGAAATTTATTTAACAATTGCTAAATCTGATTCTTCTTTTGCTAAATATGAATTCAAAATTACTAATTATACTTATACTGAAGATGTTTTACTTGCAATTGCTCGTAATATAATACTTTAAAAACTTCAACTCCAGCTAACCCTGGAGTCTTATTAATTAATGATATTTTTTCCTTTAAAATACTCTTCATTTCCTAATTTATAATTGATTTTTATCTATAATCTAGAAAATTTTTTAAAACATTCTTTAAGTAATATATTTTCTATGTGAATTTTTCACATTATTTTGACTTACCATTGCATATTCCATTGTCGTATCTATTTTTATATGTCCCAACAGTTTTTGTACTTGTTCTATTGGCATACCTTTATCAATAGCCATAGTCGCCATTGTTCTTCTAAATTTATGTGGATGAACTTTATTTATATTAGCTTCTTTCCCTAAATTTCTAATTAAAATTTCAATCCCAGCGATAAATTACAATTTTCTATCAACTTACTAAGTTATGATAATTAGTAATTTTTTCCTATTTCTCTTACTTATTTTTTTCTTTTACATACTCACATATAATATTTACTATCTTCTCATTTCCAATTGAGCAATCAAGACAAATATCATAGTTTTCTTTCTCTCCCCACTTTTTATTTGCAATTATTTCATAATATGAAGCTCTAGATTTATCAGATTGAACTACATGCTTTTCTGCCTCTTTGTGAGTATCTTTATACATTTCTTTAATTTTATTTATTCTATATTCACTTGGTGCATACAAAAATACTTTTATTAAATTAGGATTATCTTTTAATATATAATCTGCACACCTACCTACAATTACACAATTTTCTTTAGATGCAATCATTTTTATTGTTTCTGCTTGTTTAATAATTGAATCTTTTTCCGCATCTAAAGATAAGTAAAATTTATATAGTTCATCATCATTATAATCGTTTTCAATTAGTGAATTCTCAATTGCAAATTTTTTTATTTCTTCTTTATCAAAGAATTCTAATTCTAACTTCTCAGCAACTTTTCTAGCTATTTCTTTTCCACCAGTTCCATGTTCTCTTGAAATAGAAATTATTAATTTGTTACTTGCAATATTCTTTTTATCTTTTTCTTCAAGTATTGCAATTTTTTCTTTATAAGTTCTTTTTAATATAAATACTGAAATTATGCTAGTTAAAATTTCTGCTATTGGGAAAGTCCACCAAACTAAATTTGTTACATTATCAGATAATGTAAATAAATACGCTACTGGAAATACAAATACTACAAGTCTTAATAAAGAGATTATCAAAGGTCTTATCGCATATCCTAGTGATTGCAATATGCCTTGTACCGCAACAGAAAATCCCATAAAAATATATCCTATGCTTGCAATTCTTAATGAAATTGTGCAAACTTCAATAATTTCTTTACTTGTGCCACCAGATAATGCAAATAAACTTGATAGTGGTTTTGCAAAAACTTCAAAGATTATTGTTAGAATAAATGTTACCATTGCTGTATCAATAATTCCATATTTAATACAATCATTTATTCTTTCTTTATCTTTCATACCATAGTTAAAAGATAATATAGAAATTATAGTATTAGATAATCCAAATGCTGAAAATAATGCTATTTGCTGTATTTTATAATATATACCAAACGAACCTACTAGAATTGTAGTATCAGCCTTTGCTCCTCCAAGTATTGCATTCATTCCTGCCATCATAACTGATAATAAAGCTTGCATAATTGCAGCTGAAATTCCTATTTTATATATTCCTTTAATAATTCCTATTTCAGGCTTAATATATTTTAAATTTCCATTTATCTCTTTATTTTTAGTATAGTGGAAAAACATTGCTATAAATAAAGAAATAAATTGTCCTATAATTGTTGCCCAAGCTGCACCAGCTACTCCCATTCCTAATGGAAAAATAAATATATAGTCTAACGCAATATTTGTTACAGCACCAGATATTTGAGAAATTGTTGATAGCATTGTTTTACCTGTTGCTTGCAAAAATCTTTCGTATACAGTATATCCAATTGAACCTAATGATAGACAAGTACAAATTTTCAAATATGTTGTTCCCATAGATATTACTTCTTGATTTTCACCTGCAAATAAAGAAATAAACCATTTAGAGCCAAATAAACCAAATATCAAAAATACTATAAATATACATATACTTAAAAATATTCCATTTCCAGCTATTTTATTTACTTTTTCCTGATTTTTTTCTCCCAAACTTTTAGATAATAAGGCATTTAGACCAATTCCTGTTCCAACCCCTATTGCTATAATTAAAATTTGAATTGGGAAAGCTAATGTCAATGCTTGGTTTGCGATAGCTCCCTGTTCTCCCATGTTTGCTACAAATATACTATCAATAACATTGTATAATGCCTGTAGCACCATAGAAATAATCATTGGCAGTCCCATTTTTAATAATAATTTTTTCATAGGTGCTTCTGCCATTTTGTTTTTTTGTGTTCCTTCCATTTTACACACTCCTTTTTATTTTTAAAGCAAAAAAATAACGCAAGTCCTTTTCTCTGGACTTACGCTTTCGCTACTCGATATGTGTGTATTATAACATAAATTTCATTTTTGTGTAATACTTTTTTTAAAATTTTTTATCTTTTATAAACAGTAAGTATTTTTAATAGCAACAATAAATTAGCATAATATTATATACTTTTTATAACTTTACAAGGATTTCCTACTGCTACACTGTTTGAAGGAATATCTTTATTTACAACACTTCCCGCACCTATTACAACATTATCTCCAATAGTTACCCCTGGAAGTACAATTACATTTCCACCTATCCATACATTGTTTCCTACTTTGATAGGCTTTGCATATTCTAACCCTTTATTTCTAGTTTCATAATCTAAAGGGTGTCCTGCTGTATAGAAGCCACAATTTGGTGCAATAAAAACATCATTGCCAAACTCTACTTTTGCTCCATCTAGTATTACACAATTATGATTCATATAGAAATTTTCTCCAACATAAATATTGTAACCATAATCACACCAAAAGTTTTGTTCAACTATTATTTGATTTCCCGTTTTTGCAAATAATTTTTTAATTATTTTATCTTTATTTTCAAAATCTGATGGTTTTAAATTGTTATATTCAAAACAAATGTCTTTAGCTTTACATCTATCTTTTATTAATTCTTCATCATAGTTAGCATCATATAATTCTCCTGCTAACATTTTATCTTTTTCTGACATACGTCTCCTCCAATTATAAAAATAAATATTTCTTCTTTAAGAATAACATTAAAAATAGTATCGTTTTAACCATAAACATCACCACCTTTCCTACGAAAAATCGTAAAATTGGTGGAAAAATCACACCTGCTAATTATCTTTTCCCATGTAAGCTATTTTACAGTATCATTATATTTTTGTCCATACTATTTTAGAAAAATGCTTCAACTTAACTTTAGATGTAATTTTCTATTTTTCTAGCAAAAATTTATTAGCAGCACTTATATAAATGACTAAATAAGATATTGATATTAAGAATCCGCCTAATACATCACTTGTATAATGTACTCCTAAATAAATTCTACTAATTCCAATTGTGCAAATTAATATGCTAAGTAAAACAATTAAAGTCCATTTTAAATACTTATTTTTTACATATTTATAAATTAAATATATTAAATATCCATAAAAAGCCATGCTTGCCATTGAATGTCCTGAAGGAAAACTATATCCTGTTTCCTCTATTATTCTAAATTCATTTGGTCTAGGTCTTTGCAATATATTTTTTAATAATTGATTTAATATTGTAACAATTACTAAATTTGAAATTATTGAGAAACCTATTTTTTTATTTTTTATTAATATAAACAATATAATAGTTGCTATTATTAAAAATATTGCTCCTCCAAAATTAGTAATAAATTTTGCGATTGGTGTTGCAAAGTCTGATATTAAAAAGGTTGATACTAATTTATATCCTATTATATCTCCATTCATTATTTCTTTATGAAATACATCTTCTGCTAGTGCTAAAAAACCAACTAAGCAAATAAATAATATAATCCATTTTAAATTTTTAACAATAAATTCTTTTATTTTTTCTTTCATAAATTTATCTCCTGTTCTTATTATAAAAAATCTTTTAGCTTTATTATTTTTATAAATTTCTTCTTTATTTTGTCTTAAATTCTATCATTACAATAATACAAAAATAACTACTATATTTCAAGTAGTTATTTATTTTTTATCTTTATTCTTTTTCATATTCAGGTTGCCAAGTGGCAAAGTGTTTTAGCATTTCTTCTGTTCTTGTATAATATCTTTCATTTTTATTAATTGATGCAATTTCATTCATTTCATCATCTGTTAATTTAAAATCAAAAATATCAAAATTTTCTTTAACATGCTCTACATTTTTTGTTCCAGGTATTACTATAAATCCCATTTGAGTATGCCATCTTAGTATAATTTGAGCAGGTGTTTTATTATATTTTTCTGCTAGTTTTTTAAATACTTCTTCATTCATAAGTTTTGAATCTCCATGTCCTAATGGATACCAACTCATTAATTTAATGTCTTCTTTATCTAATGTTTTTCTTAGCTCATCTTGTGTAAAATATGGATGTGCTTCTACTTGAATAACTTGTGGCTTTATTTCACATTTTTCAAGTAATTCTTCTATATATTTCCCTTCAAAGTTAGAAATTCCAATTGCTTTTATTTTTCCTTCTTTATAGGCTTTTTCTAATTGTCTATATCCAGCCATATAGTTTTCGCCAGGTTGATGAATAAACAATAAATCAATATAATCTAATCCTAGTCTTTCTAAAGTTTCATCAACTGCATTTTCGTTTTCATATTCTGTAATCCATAATTTAGTTGATAAAAATATCTCTTTTCTATCTACTCCAGACTCTCTTATTCCTCTTCCTACTGCTCTTTCATTTACATATGCATTTGCTGTATCAATAAGTCTGTATCCCATTTTTAACCCTTCTCTTACAGTTATTTCTGCATCTTTTGGTTTAATAAGATATGTTCCTAAGCCAAAAATTGGCATTTCTATTCCGTTATTCAATTTTACTTTTTCCATCGTTTTCCTCCTCAATATAGTTTTTGTAGTTTCATTTATTCTGTCTAAAAATTATTAAATAATTATTTTATACTATCTGTCCATTTTTGTATGTCTGAATCTGATGCGCTTGAGCTAAATCTATGTCCTTCCTTCCAGTTTCCTAAATTAGCTTCTTTTTGTAGTAATTCTCCACTTTGACCTAGACTAGATGATGCTGAAGTACAAAATGGTATTACTATTTTTCCATCAAAATTATTTTCTTTTACAAAAGTATTTACTGGCCATGCTGCTATTCCCCACCATATTGGATATCCAATTAATACTGTGTCATATTCTTCCCAATTATTTACTTTTGTATTTTTTAATTTTACATTTCTTAGAGATTCATCCTCATGTTCTTTTGAAACTCTTGAATTGCTATTATTCCAATTTAAGTCATCACTTGTATATACATCTTCTGGTACAATTTCAAATATATCTGCATTTAAGTTTTTAGCAATTTTCTCTGCAACTGATTTTGTATGATTTTGTGCAGAAAAATATACAACTAAAATCTTATTTTTACTATTTGTTGTTTTATTATTTTCCGCCCCAATTGTATTTTCTGTACTTATCATATTTGTATTTTCTTCATTGTCGATATTTGCTTTAGAATTATTATCGGTATTTATATTTTTATATACTGCAATTCCCGCAACTGCAACACCAATAACAATTATTGATATTATTAAACCTATTACACTCTTATTCATCTTTAATCTCCTCTCTAAACATATTATTGAAAAAATAGAATTAATCTTTTAATTTTAATCCATCTTTGAAAGCTTTTCCAACAACTTCACCTAAAACTCTATATGTGTTGCTTACCATGTCATATGTGATAATTTCCATTTTGTCTACATCAATGTTTCCGTTCTCATCTAAATATTCTTCATCTACTGAACAATTTACAATATTTCCTATTAGTGTTCCATCTTCAAATGAATCTACTGTACACTCTAATGTTAATGGGTATTCTTCTATTATTGGTGCATCTACAAAATTTGATTTTGTAACATGTACTCCTGTTTTTGCAATTTTATCTTCCTTATTTCCTGATACAACTCCAAAGTAGTCTGATATTTCTTCTGTTTTCTTTGTTGCAAAACCTACTGTAAATGCCTTTTTTAATTCTAAGTTTTCTGTTGTTTTATGTTTTGATAGTGAAATATATATTTTCCCATAATCATATATTCCTCCCCATGCAGCATTCATAACGTTTGCCTTTCCATCTTTGTCATATGTTCCAATCATTAAAACTGGAAGTGGTAAAAAATTCATTTTGTTTCCTAAATCTTTTCTCATAAATTATCCTCCTTATTTTTCTATAGAATTTATCCAATTTTCTATTTCTGCTTCAGTTGTAACAAGTCTGTCGCTATAACTTTCAAATACTATGTTCATTCCTTTTTGAACTTTTGAATTTGGACATAGACTTTCTATTTCTTTAAATGTTCTTCCAAGCCATCCTGCATTTGTTGCAAATGGAATTATTATTTTTCCTGTTAAGTCATTTTGTTTTAAAAATGTTCTAACTACTGGAGCTATTGTATACCACCACACTGGTGTTCCAATTATAATTTCATCATAATTATTTAAGTCTATATTTATATCTTGAATTTCTGGTGTTTTTTTACTACTTTCGTTATTTTGTTCTTCATCTACTACTGTTTGATAGTCTGTAGAATATGGCTTTGCAGGTTTTAATTCTAATATGTCACAACCTAACTCTTCTTTTACCTTTTCTGCTATTTTTCTTGTATTTCCTGTGTATGAAAAATACACTACTAATTTTTTATTATCTTGCATTTCTTCTCTTTCCTTTCTTTTTTGCTTTAGTCTTCTAAGTTGTTATATTCTTCGTCTGTAACCGCTTCGCACCACTCATTTGATGTATTCTCTCCTGGCACCTCTACTGCTAAATGACTAAACCAACAATTTTTAGCTCCATGCCAATGTTTAACGTTTGCTGGAATTACAACAACATCTCCTGGTTTTAAACTTTGTGCTTCTTTTCCTTCTTCTTGATACCAACCTTCTCCGTCAACACAAATTAAAATTTGTCCTCCACCTTTAGTTGCATGGTGAATATGCCAATTGTTTCTGCATTTTGGCTCGAATGTTACATTTGCTATGAACATATTATCAGTTTTTGCTAATGGTTTTAAATATGTATTTCCTACAAAATATTGTGCAAAGTTTACATTTGGCTCACCCATTCCAAACATTCCACCATGTTCTTCTTTTTGTTCGTCATCTGCATACACTTCTTTTGCTAAATTAAATACTGCCCATGCATTTGGCCATCCTGCATAAAATGCTGCATGAGTAATTATTTCTGCCATTTCTTCTTTTGTTATTCCATTATTTTTAGCATTAATTAAATGATACTTTAAAGAATTATCTACTAATCCTTTTCCCATAAATATACAAATTGTAACTAAAGACCTATCTCTTAATGATAGTTTGTCTTCTCTTGACCATACCTCTCCAAATAATACATCATCATTTAACTCTGCAAATTTTGGTGCAAAATCACCTAAACTTTCTCTACCAGCTGTTTGTTTTACCATTTTTACCTCATTCCTTTCATAATAACCTATTTTGCTTGAAAAAGAATTAAATTTTGGCAAGGAAAATTTTATTTAAAAGGCAAGGGAGCATACTTTGTGTATGTGACCGCGTTTTAAATAAGATTTGACGCAGCAAAAATTGTAATTCTTTTTCAAGTCTACTCTTCTGTAAAATCTTTTCTCTTCCCCTCTACAATTTCATTGTAAAGTTCTATTTTATAATCTAATCTTTCAAGTGTTTGACTAATACTGTTTTGCTTTTCTATTAGTTTCTCTCTTTGCTCTTCTAATAATTGTTTTCGTGCTTCTACTGTGCTTTTTCCTTTTTCTAATAACGCCATATATTCTATTAATATTTCAATTTCTACACCTGCGTTTCTCATGCACTTTACAAACTCTATTCTTTTACATGCCTTTTCATCATAATTTCTTATACCACTTGAGCTTCTTGGCACATTTGAAAGTAATCCTATTCTTTCATAATATCTTAGTGTGTCTGGTGTTATATCATACTTTTTACTTACTTCGGCTATTGTCATAACTATTAGTCCTTTCTCTTTATAAATCTAAAACCAAAAGAATTTTATTTATATCCATTTTAATTCTTTTGGCTCTATTTTATTTTAAATCATCTTTCTTACATCTTCTACTATTTGTTCTTTAGTTATTCCATTTTCTTTTAGTAACTCATTAACATCGTATCTATCATAAAAAGCTTTCGCTATTCCATAGTTCTTTACTTTTACATTACTGCTTCCGTAGAATCTTGCTATTTTTTCGCCAAATCCTCCGTCTAGCATTCCATCTTCAAGTGTTATTACTACATCATGATTTTCTTTTAGTTTTTCTAGCAATTCTATATCCAGTCCTGTAATATATCTTGGATTTATTAGTGTTGTATCTATATTTAGTTTATTAGATATTTCTTTTTGAACATCTTCTCCTAATTGATAGAAATCTCCCAATGCTAATATTGCAACCTTTTTGCCTTGTTTTTCTACTTTATATTTATTTAAATTGCTATAGTCTTTTTCTACTTTTCTTTCATCTTTTATTACGCCATTACAAGGAACACGTATTGCTACTGGGTGTTCGTTTTGTTCTATGCTCCAGTCTAACATTGCAAAATATTCTTCTTTTGAAGTTGGTGCTAAATAAACTATGTTAGGTATATTTGAAATTAGTGGTATGTCATATATTCCTAAATGTGTAACATCATTCATTCCAAATACAGATGCTGTATTTATTATAATTGTTGCTGGATTATTATTTATACATAAATCTTGTGATAGTTGGTCAAATGTTCTTTGCATAAAGCTAGAATGTGTTGCAAAAACAGTCTTTCCACCATTTGCAGCAATTCCAGATGCCATTGCTACACCATGTTCTTCTGCAATTCCTACATCTACAAATTGTTTTCCTGCAAGTTCTCTTTTTTCTTTTGTAAATCCAATATTTGTTGGAACTCCTGCTACTATTGCTACTACTTTTTCGTCTTTCTTCATTTTTTCTAGTAAATAGTTTGCTGTTAATGTTCCATAGTCTTCTCCTTCAAAATTGAATTTTGGTTTTCCTGTTTCAATATCAAAAGGCATAGTCCAGTGCCAATTTTCCTTATCTTCCTCTGCAATTTTATAGCCTTTTCCTTTTTGTGTATTTATATGAACTACTATTGGATGATTTATATCTTTTACTTTTTCAAAAGCTTCTATAAGTTTTTCTATGTTGTTTCCTTCTCCTACATACATATAATCTAATCCCATTGCTTTAAATAGGTTACATTCGCTTGTTCCGTTAGTTTCTCTTAATATTTTTAAGTTTTTATATAGTCCTCCATGATTTTCTGCAATTGACATATCATTATCATTTACTACTATTATAAAATTATTTTTTTGCTCACCTGCAAAGTCTAAACCTTCTAATGCCTCTCCACCACTTAAAGAACCATCTCCTATAACTGCAATTACATTATAATTTTCTTTTTTTAAATCTCTTGCCTTTGCTAAACCTGATGCTAAACTTATTGATGTTGATGTATGACCTATTCTAAAAAAGTCGTGCTCGCTTTCATCTTGATCTGTATATCCTGTAACATCATCATACTTTTCTTCATATATAAAAGCATCTTTTCTTCCTGTTAATATTTTGTGAGTGTAGCTTTGGTGTGATACATCAAATACTATTTTATCTATTGGTGAATTAAATACATAATGCATAGCAATTATTGCCTCTACCATACCAAAATTTGGTCCAAAATGTCCTCCATGAATGCTTAATTTTTTTAATAATATTTCTCTTATTTCTGAACTTAATTCTTTTAGTTCTTCTTGTGATAAACCTTTTAAATCTTTTGGTTCATTTACTTTGTTTAATATTTCTAACATTGTTCGTCCTCCTTCTTATTTGTGGAATTATAACCTATTGCTGAAACTTTTATTTATTTTTCATTCCACTTATTTATATATAATACTTAGAGTTAACTCCAAGTCAAGAGTTTTTTATAATTTTTTTTATTTTTTATAAATTAGTAGAGACGGAACATTTTAGTTTACCACAACTCAACTAAATTAACCCGTTCCTATTAGTTTGTGCAAAAAAAGATTAGTTATATTTCAAACTAATCTATCTACGAAATTGTAATTTATGTTTATGATATTCAATATAAATTTTCATATTTTCTTGACGTTATTACTATAATTAGAGTATAATAAAAATAGAAAATAACAACTCCACAAACGTGGTTTTGCCAATTAAGTTTGAAAAACTCACACCTAACTCGCCAAAGTTACAGATGTGAGATTTTTTTATTTATGTAGTTGCTTATCCTTCTATCTTTAATTTTTCTTCATCTATATTCATTCCTTCAAGTTTTAATAAAGAAATTTTATTATTCATTCCTCCTCCATATCCAGTAAAGCTTCCACTTGTTCCTACAACTCTATGGCATGGAATAATAATACATATTGGATTCCATCCTACCGCTCCTCCAACTGCTTGTGCTGACATCTTCTCTATACTCTTTTCTTTCGCAATTCTTTTTGCAATATCATTATATGTTATGGTTTTTCCATATGGTATTGTATTCATTATATCTATAACTTCTTGTCTAAATTCAGTTGCTCCATTTATTTTATATTTTGGTGTAAAATTTGGATTTTTCCCTGAAAAATAAATATCTAACCATTTACAAGTTTCTTCAAAAATTGGTAAGTTCTTTTCTTCACAATTTATAGAATGTTTTTTACTATCTCTTGACCCCTCAAACCATAATCCTGTTAAATATTCTCCATCACTATTCATTATTATATTAGAAAATCCTTCTGTTGTTTTATATTCCATCTTATACATGTTTAATTCTCCTATGCAATGCTTTCACTATTTTTATTGTATATTATCATAAAAGCAGACAATTGACAATGCCAACTGCCTATCTTTTTATAGTAACAAGACAATTTAGTTTAATAGTTTTTTCACTTTTTTAGGTATTTTGCTTTATTTTCTGTTTCAAAAGTAGTATAATGTTTTCGTTATTATATACTCCAAAAGGGACAGATTAACCAAAAGGAAACGTCCCCAAAGGAACATTGCGAAAGAAAGGATGATTATAAATGGCTTATAATTTTACAGAAGTTGAAAAAAAATGGCAAGAATATTGGGATGAACATGAGTCTTTTAAAGCTATTACAGGCGATAAAAAAGACCCATATTACATATTAGTTGAATTTCCTTATCCTTCTGGTGCTGGTCTTCATGTTGGACATGTAAGAAGTTATACAGCACAAGATGCACTTGCTAGAATGAAGAGAATGCAAGGTTATAATGTTTTATATCCAATGGGTTGGGATGCTTTTGGTGCTCCTGCTGAGCAATATGCAATTAAAAATCATATTCACCCAAAAGAGGCTGTAAAGGAAAATATTCATACTTTTAAAGGTCAAATGAAAAATTTAGGTTTCTCTTTTGACTGGTCAAGAGAATTTTCTACAACAGACCCTGAATATTATAAATGGACTCAATGGCAATTTTTACAATTTTATAAACATGGTATGGCATACAAAGATACAATTCCTGTTAACTGGTGCCCTACTTGTAAAACAGTTTTATCTAATGAAGATGCTGCTGGTGGAGTTTGTGAAAGATGTGGAAGCCCTGTTGAGCAAAGAGAAAAATCTCAATGGATGCTTAGAATGAGCGATTATTCAGAAGATTTATTAAAAGGTCTAGATGATACAAACTTTGCTCCTAGAGTAAAACTTGGACAAATTAACTGGATTGGTAAATCTACTGGTGTTGAACTTGATGTTAATATTGTAGGTGGTGGAAGTTTCTCTATTTTCACAACTTGTATTGAAACTGTATATGGTATTACATTCTTTGTTATTGCCCCAGACGGAAAATTAATTAAAGAATTAATGCCAAGAGTCACAAACAAAAAAGAAGTAGAATCTTACATTGCAGAAACTGCTAAAAAATCTAGCATGGATAGAACAGAATTGAATAAAGGTAAAACAGGTTGCAAAGTTGAAGGTGTTATGGCTATTAACCCTATCAATGGTAAAGAAGTTCCTATTTTCTTAGGAGATTTCGTTTTAGGAGATTACGGTACTGGCGCTGTTATGGCTGTTCCTTCTCATGACCAAAGAGATTTTGAATATGCTAAAGAACATAACCTAGATATGATTCAAGTTATAGATGGTAGAGAAACTGAAAGTAGTGCTTTTGAAAAACAAGATTATTTAGGTAAAGGATGTAAATTAATAAATTCTGAAGAATTTACTGGTTTAACAGTTGAAGAAGCTAAAGTTGCTATTACTGATAAATTAGTTAACATGGGAATTGCAAGAAAAGTAAATAATTATAAAATGAGAGATTGGATTTTCTCTCGTCAAAGATTCTGGGGAGAACCTATTCCAATGATTTATTGTGAAAAATGTGGATGGCAACCTATGAAAGAGGAAGATTTACCTTTACTACTTCCAGATGTTGCAGAATATGAACCTACTGAAAATGGTGAGAGTCCTCTTGCAAACATCACAGATTGGGTTAATACAACTTGCCCTTGCTGTGGCTCACCTGCAAAAAGAGAAACAGATACAATGCCTAACTGGGCAGGTTCTAGCTGGTATTTCTTAAGATTTATGGATTCTCATAATGATAAAGAATTTGCATCTATGGATGCTATGAAATATTGGAAAAGAGTTGACTGGTACAATGGTGGTATGGAACATACTGCTCGTCACCTACTTTATGCAAGATTTTGGGTTCAATTCCTTTATAATATAGGCTTAGTTCCTAACAAAGAAATGATTTGGACTAGAGTTAGCCATGGTATGGTTTTAGGTTCAAACAACGAAAAAATGAGCAAATCTAAAGGAAATGTTATTAATCCTGATGATATAGTTAGAGAATATGGTGCAGATACTTTAAGACTTTATGAAATGTTTATGGGTGATTATACTCAAGATGCTCCTTGGAGCACAGACTCTTTAAAAGGATGTAAACGTTTTATAGATAAAATTATTCGTTTGAAAGATAAAGTTGTAGATGGCGAAAATTATTCTCAAAAACTAGAATCTCTAATTCATAAGACTATTAAAAAGGTACAAACAGATTTAACTACTATGGCATACAATACAGCTGTATCAAGCTTAATGATTTTAGCTAATAGCTATGACGACCAAGAAAATATAACTAAAGCAGATTATAAATTATTATTAACATTGTTAAACCCTATCGCTCCACATGTTACAGAAGAGCTAAATGAAGAGTTAGGATTTAAACCTCTTTGTGAATCTGCTTGGCCTGTATATGACGAAGCAAAAACAATTGATAATGAAATTGAACTTCCTGTACAATTTAATGGTAAATTAAAAGCTACAGTTACTGTTCCAATGAATACAGATGAAGAAATTGTAAAATGTATAGTCCACAAAAATGAAACAATATGTGGATTACTTGAAGGAAAAACAATTGTTAAGGAAATTTATGTTAAAAACAAAATTTATAATATTGTTGTAAGATAATACAATAGAACAAAAGAGGCATGATTAATATTTTTAGACATTTTAGAAAACTTTTCATTCCTCGTATTTGTTCGACCGCCAAATTTTATGTAATAAAATTTGTGTGGAATGTTTAGCGAAGCTTTTTATATTTTAGGGAAGTTTGGAGAACTTTTCTAGAATATGAAAAAAGCTGATAGATTTAAAATCTATCAGCTTTTTTATGACTTTTTTGTTAGAGTACTTCCTGTAGCTCTTGTGTTGTATTTACTGAATTGAAAGCAATTATTATACTCGTTCTACATAATTTTGCCAATCGTTTTATGCATTTTTTATTATATTTTCTATAGCATCTTCTCTCATTTTCTTTATTAAATTACAACTATTGTTCAATTTTTCTTGTTCTTGTTCATTTAAATCTAACTCTAAAAGTTCTCTTACACCATCTTCATTTATAATTGCAGGAACCCCTATATATACGTCGTCTTGCCCGTATTTTCCATTTTCCAAGTAAGTTGATACTGTAAGTACAGCGTTTTCGTTATCTAAAACTGCTCTTACCAATCTATTTAAAGCCATTCCTATTCCATAGTATGTTGCTTTTTTCCTTTCAATTATTTCATAAGCTGCATTTACAACATTTTTATGAATTTTATCTAAATCTTCCATAGGATGATTTCCGTCTTTCATAATATCTATTATACTTTTACATCCTACATATGCATGTTTCCATGGAACAAAAGATGAATCTCCATGTTCTCCCATTATATATGCATGAACATTTTTACTAGAAACTTTTAAGTAGTCTGCTACCATGTAACGAAGTCTTGCTGTATCTAATACTGTTCCAGATCCAATTACTTTATTTTTAGGTAAACCTGATACTTTATATACAACATATGCCATTAAATCTACTGGATTACTTGCTACTATAATAACTCCATTAAATCCACTAGCCATAATATTTTTTGTAATATCTTTTACTATTTTTGTATTTACCTCTGCAAGTTCTAGTCTTGTTTGTCCTCCTTGTTTTTGTGCCACACCCGCTGTAATTACTACTATTTCAGCTTCTTTACATTCATTATAATCTCCAGCTTTTATAACCATTTTTTGTGGTGCAAAAGGAAGTCCATGAGATAAATCCATTTCTTCTCCTATTGTTTTCTCTTTATCAATATCTATTAAAACAAGCTCTTCTATTCCCCCTCTATTTAACATTGAATATGCCATGCTCATTCCTACAAAACCTGCTCCTACTAAAACTACTTTCCCTTTTTTCATATATATTTTACTTCCTTTCTTTTGAATTTCTATTATATTATACCACCGATTTTAAATATATAACAAAAAAATATTTCTTTTTCTAATTATTTCATATTTTTATGTAAATTTTGTAACTCAATTGTAACAAAACTTTAACACATCTGTTATTAACTCTTTTCATTATTTCCTTTATAATATGTAGTACAATAACAATCTAAGGAGAAAATATAGAATTATGAATATAGAAAATGAACTAAAAAAAGACGGAATAACAGTTATAAAACAATTAGATAAACTTAGTACTACTTTAGTAGCTAAGTTTGTTGCTGAGAAATTTATTGCTTTTTTCCCATTTTCTCGATTTCATTATTCTGATTTATTTTCAAAAATATCTAGCATAAAAATGTATATTGCTGATATTCCAGAGGGAATGTCTGAAGCAAATTATTTTTATAAAAATTCTAGCATCTACTTTAAAAATGGCTTATCTATTGAAGAAATGAAGGAATTAACTATACATGAATTTATTCATCATTTCCAAGAAATTAAAGATGAAAAAGGTAACCTATATCGTTTAGGCTTATGTGATTTTACTGGAATTAAAATACATGGAATGGCTTTAAACGAGGCTGCTGTACAACTTATTTCTTCTAAAATATTAAAAAAAGAAGAAGATACTGTTAAATATTATGGAATTGAATTTACTACTTCTACTCCAGCTTATTACCCTCTTCTTTGTAACTTAATTAGTCAAATGGCTTACATTGTAGGTGAAGTTGTATTATTTGATAGTACTCTTTATAGTAACGATAGATTTAAAAACGCATTCATTCGTTTAACTTCAGATTCTACATTTCGTCAAGTAGAAAAAGGATTTGATAAAATCTTAAAAGCAGAAGAGAAAATTATACTAACAACTGCACGTCTTCAAAAAGATGACTTAAATGAAAAAGAAATAGCAAAGGCATCTAGCCAAATTGGAATATGCAAAAAAGTTATACAAGATACTTTTATTAAAACACAAAACAAAATTTTTACATCTTACTTTAATAAAAGTTTACAAAATTTATATTCTGTACAAGATATTGAAGATTACAGAAAAAAATTATATTGCTACAAAGATTTATTAGGCTCAACAGATAATTATACTTATTTTAATGACTATTATATTTATTTAATGTCTAAATTAGATGAAGTATACGAGTCTATTACATGTTCTATATCTCTTGTACCATATAAAAGAAGCATTGTTCAAGTTATACTTTCTAAACTTAGCAAAGTATTCGGTAGAGAACCAGAATTTCAAAGAATTTCACAATAAAAAGGACATTTAGGGACGGGTCAAATTTGTCCTTTACATAATACATAAATATGAATCATATAAAAAGTAAAAACGTATCAATTTGAAAAAAAGCGAATTGATACGTTTTTATTTTATTATTTTCATTTTATGTAAAGGACAAATTTGACCCGTCCCTAAATGTCCTTGATTACTCCAGCAACATTTCTTCCAATTCTTGCTGCCCACGCTACAGTTGCTTTTGCTCCTATTACGTCTCCTCCTGCATAAACATTTTCTATGTTTGTTTTATAGTTTTCATCTACTTTTATATATCCTTTTTCATTTAGTTCTATTCCTTGTTTTTTAAGAATATTCTCTTCTGTTTTTGAACCTATCGCCATTATTACATAGTCAATATCAAGTAAGTAATTACTTCCTTCTATATCTACTGGACTTGGTCTTTTTCCTTCTTTTTGTACAAGTTTAGTCTTTATACATTCTATTTTTCCAACTTTTTTTTCGTTATTTTTTGGAATAATTTTTACTATATTGTTTTGAAATAGAAACTCTATTTTTTCCTCTTTTGCTTCTTCTATTTCTTTTTTCTCTGCTGGCATTTGTTCTTCTGCCCTTCTATATATTATATATGTTTCTTTTGCGCCTAATCTTTTTATAGTTCTTGCCACATCCATTGCCACATTTCCGCCACCAATTACTGCTACTTTTTTATTTTTAAAGTCTGAAAAAACTTTATTTTCTAGAAGTTCATTTGCTCCATATACTCCTTCTAGTTCTTCACCTTCTATATTCATTTTTGAAGATATATTACTTCCTATTGCTAAAAATACTGCATTATAATTATTGGATAATTCTTGTAAATTAAAATTTTTCCCTAACTCTTTATTGTTTTCTACTTTTATTCCTGGAATTGATGTTATTTTATTTATCGTTCTCTCTAGTATATCTCTTGGAAGTCTAAACTCTGGTATTCCATATGCTAAAATTCCTCCGCAATTTTTCGTGCTTTTCATATATTGTAACATCATATCCATCTAATGCTAAAAACGCACTGCATGTAAGGCCTGCCGGTCCTCCTCCTACAACTGCTACTTTTTTATTTTTCTTTTCTATTTTTTCTTTTTTAAATGGATAATTATTTTCTAGTGCTATTTTTCCAACATATGCCTCTAATTCTCCAATTGATGTTGGCTTACCTTTAAATCTTCTAACACAGCTTCCTTCACATTGGCTATTATGTGGGCATATTAATCCACAAATTGGACTAAGTACTGTGGATTTGGTTAATACTTGATATGCATCTTCAAATTTTTCTTCTTTTATATATGATATAAATGCTGGTATATCATTTCCTAATGGACATCCCTTTTGACATGGCTTTGATATACAATTTAAGCAATATTCTGCTTTGCTTTTTATTTCTTCCATAGTTACCTCAATTCTTCTTCTTTTTTTCTAACCTCTTTTAAGTCATTCCAAAATTCTATCTTTTTGTTCTCATCTCTTAAAAGTGCTGCTGGATGCCATGTTGGCATATAATATATTCCTTTTTGTTCTATCCATTTTCCACGCATTGCTGTTATTGAATATTCTTTTCCTAAAATATTTTTTAAAGCTGTAGAACCTAATAATACTATGATTTTAGGCTTTACTAATATTACTTGATTTCGTAAGTAATTTAAGCATGCTTCTGCTTCGTCTTGCTCTGGAACTCTATTTGAAGGTGGCCTACATTTTACTATGTTAGCAATATATAGTTCTTCTCTTTTTATTCCTAGTCCTGTTAATGCTTTGTTCATAAGCTGGCCTGCTTTTCCCACAAATGGTTCACCTTGTTTATCTTCGTCTGCACCTGGTCCTTCACCTATCATCATAATGTCCGCTTCTTTATTACCTACTCCAAATACTATGTTAGTTCTATTTGTGCATAATTTACATTTATTACAATTGACTATTGATTGTTCTAATTCTTCCCAATTATCGTACATTTTTGCTCCTTATTTAACACACTCTTCTAATAATTTTATTTTTATATCTTTTGTTGTATCTATTCTAACTTTTGTTCCAATTGGTATAACAGTTTTCTTTTCTATATGTCCAAAATTATTTGATTTTATAATTGGAAAATTTATTTTTTCATCTTCTAAAACATCTAATACTATTTTCTCTAATTGAATATTACTTTCATGTTGATAATTTCCAAGCCATAATCCCTTTATTTGTTTAAACACACCATTTTGTTTCATATAATATAAAAAACTATTTACTACTGCTGGTTCTGTTTCCATTCCTAATTCTTCTAAAAATAATATTTTGTTTTTAAAAGATATAGAGTATTTTCCACAAACTAGCCCTTTTGTTAAAAATAAATTTCCTCCAACTAGTTCTCCTTCTGCTATTCCTGCTTTAATTGTTTTGTAGCCTGTTTCTTCTTTTCCAAACTCTAAACTACAATTTAAAAATCTATTAATTGCCTCTTTGTAGCTATATGCTGTTTCATCTGTTGCAATTGTTTTAAAGTTTGTTCCACTAAATGTCACTAACCCTGTCTTTTCATTTATTATATTTGTAAGTGATGTAATGTCACTATACCCACATATTATTTTAGGGTTTTGTTTTATTAATTCAAAATCTAAATATTCAAAAACTGAATTTGAATTATTTCCACCTTTAGCACACCATATCATTTTTACATTTTTATTTCTAAACATTTCATTTATGTCTTCTGCCTTTTCTCTTGCAGTAGCAGTGTATCCATTTGTATTTGAAAATAAATTTTTTGAAAACACTACTTTAAATCCTGAATTTTCTACTATTTCTTTTGCCCTTTTTATTTCTTCAATATTATCATTTATAATTGGACTAGATGGTGCAACAACACCTATAGTATCTCCTTTTTTTAGTCTTTCTGGTATTATCATATTTTCTCCTTTTTTATTAATTAAAACTTAGATTTAATTAAACTTTATTTATATTAAAAACTTCCATTTTCCTTATGTTTCTCTTTTCCAATAAAATAAATATTGTTGTGCTATTCCTGCTAAATTACCAAATTTTTCATAAGCAATTTTTTCTATTTCTTCTTTTTTTACTTTTGTTTCATCTGGATTTTTAATGTATAGTTCATTCATAACTCTTCTTACCCATACATCTATAGGAAATGCTTCCCATCTTTTTAATGTAGAAAATAGTAATATGCAATCTGCTACTTTTGGTCCTACCCCAGGAAGTGTAAGTAGTGTATTTCTTACTTTGTTAAAGTCTTTCTCATTTTTTAATTGTTCTAAATCTACTTCTTTATTTTTTATTATTTTAGTAGTTTCATATACTCTAACATCTCTAAACCCTAAACCTAGTGTTCTTAAATCTTCTACACTTGCTTTTGAAAGTTCATCTACTGTTGGAAAAGTATAATATTCTTTTCCTTCAAATATAAATTCCTTTCCATATTTTTCTGATATTCTATCTATTATTCCTTTTATTCTTGGAATATTATTGTTTGCAGATATTATAAATGATATTATAGTTTCCCATAAGTCTTGGTTTAGAATTCGTATTCCTTTTCCATAATAAATGCTTTTTTTCATATTTTCATCTATTTTAGAAAGTTTATCTTTTATTTGTTCATAATCTCTATTTAAGTCAAAATAATTTACAACTAGTTTTTCTAAATTATCTTGCCCTACTGATTTTATATGAATTTCATTATCTACTTTTTTTACATTTATTACATTCTTTCCTACTACTCCTGTGTAGCTCTCATCTTCTTGCTTATTAAAACGAAAACATTGTCCACATTCAAAAATGTCTTTTGGTTCAAATGTATTACAATTTTTTATAATATATTTTTGTTCTTTCATTTTTACCTCTCTCATAGTTTCAATATTATCATATTTGCTATCTTTTTTCAATTATTGAGGTGTTTCTTCCAGATAATTCCTTTTCTGCCCTATATGAATGTATGTAATCTTTATTACATACTGTGCAAATATTGCTTTGCACAATGTTTTCTTTTTTTAATCCTATTTCTTCTAACAATTTTTCATTAATATAATTAGTATCCACGAAATATTTTCCTTCTTTTTTTCCTTTTTGTATAAATTTTTCTGGACTTGCTAAATATGAAAAGGTTTCTTCAAAAATTTCCTTTACATCTTCACTTACTTCAAAATGACATTTTCCTATTGCTGGACCTATACATGCTATTATATCTTTTGGATTGCATCCATACTCTTTTATCATTTTTTCTACGCCTTTTTGTCCTATTTTTTTCACTGTTCCACGCCAACCTGAATGTATATTTCCTATTACATTTTTTACTTTATCATATAAAAAAATTGGTGTGCAGTCTGCAAAACGAAGTGATAAAGAAATTCCACTTTTGTCTGTTACTAATCCGTCTATATTAGTATGAATTTCTCCTTTTTCTTTTACACATTCCACTATATCACTATGTGCTTGATGTTCTATCTTAGTAAATCCGTCTTCATTTAAATTTAGTGCTTTATATAAGGAAGAATAGTTATCTCCTATTACTTCCTTATAATTATTGTTATTTCCTTTTAAAGTATAACAATGTGTAATTTTATCTTCATATTCTAGCAATTTTCTAAATTGTAGATATTCTACATCTCCGCTTCTTTACATGCTTCATTGTATCATTTGATAAATCTATCATTCTTCTTTTTCCTTTCTGATACTTTCTAAAATTTCCTCTTTTTTTAGATTTTCAATATACCTATAAGAGCAATTATTATTTTCTTTAAAATTGCAAATTTGTTTATATTCACAATAATCGCATGGTGTTTTTTTATTTTTCTTTTGATAGTATGGGTTTATTTCTATATTTCCACTTAAAATTTCCTTTGAAATTTGTTTTATTATATCTTTAGTGTATTTTCTCAAGTCTTCAAATTGTTCTTTTGTTATAGTGTTAGATTTTGACTTATTTATATTTCCTTCTTTGTCTAAATATACTGGAACAACTTTAGAATAGCCTGCCTCTAAAGATTTATCCATCATTTTAACAATATTTATATCTGCTAAAACAAATCCATTCATTTTAAATTGTTTTTTTAGTTCTTCTTCTATTTGTTCTTTATCTATCTTTTTATCTACTTTTAAAATAGGATCTATTAAATTATAATATAGCACCCCTGCTGGCATTACATCTTCTATTTCACATGCTGCATCTAAATAAGTTAATAGCTGTATTTGTATTCCTGCTACTACTTGGTTTAAATCTATATTTTTTACAGAAGATTTATAATCTATTATTCGAAGATATTTTCCACTTTCGGTTTTAGCTATATCTACTCTATCTATTTTTCCTGTTATTTCTACTTTTTTTCCATCTTCTAATGGAATTGTTATAGGACTATATTCTTTTCCTTTTTTGAACTCTAATTCGTTTGCAAATACTTGAAAATCACTATTTTTTAGTTCATTTATAATGTACTTCATAGATGTAAAAATAACTCTTTTTAATTTTAATGTTAATATTTTAAATTTTTCGCTACTTCCAAAAATATAGTATTTTGCAAAGCTTAATTTTTCTTCTATAATTTCCTCTATTATGCTTTTTATTTGTTCTTCTTCTATGCTTTTTACATCTAATTCTTTTTCTCTTATTGTATGGAAAAATGAATCTATTACTTCATGCATGAAAGTTCCTGTATCTATTGATTGTAGTTTATATTCTTCTGGCTTTTTTAATTTTAGTCCATACTCTAAATAATAAGAAAATGGACAAGATTTATATTTTTCTAGTTTAGATATACTTGTTACTAATGTATTTCCATATAATTCATTTATATTTTCCTTTGTTATTTTTTCAGTTCCATTTTTGTTATTTAATGCTTCTTTTGCTTTTGCTAGTTTTTGCTTCCAAGTAGTACTTTCTTCAAAATACTTTTCTACTGCCTTCCAATAGTCTGGTAAGTTTTTCTCTCCATTTTGTCTTATCATTTCTATTAATTCTTCAAAAGTATTGCTTTCATTTACTATTGTAAATGTTTTTTCTACAAGTTCACTATTTTCTTTTAAATTTACAAATATTTTTTTTAGTTTAGTAATATATGTAGATGGTCTTAATGCTGCACCTTCGCTATTTGAAGATGGGTAAGAAAAGAAAAGTTTTTCTTTTGCTATTGTTAATGCTTTATATATGTTTAAATTGTCTTGATATAAATTTTCAATGGTTCCTTTTGCAAGTTCAATTCCTTTTTCTTTTAAAGTTTCTCTGTCTTTGTCATTTAAAAATCCTTCTTGTTTTTGTATTGTAGGAAATACTCCATCATTTACACCAACTATAAATACTACTTTTACCTCATGTGTTCTTGTTCTGTCTAAATCTCCTACTATAACTTGGTCTTGTGATTGTGGAATTCTTCCAAGTCCAGTTTGAGATAATCCCATTTTTAGTAACTCTCTATATTTTTCAAATGAAACTTTTTCACTTTCAAATAGCTCACCCATTTCTTCTAATACAGAAATTACTACATTCCATGCTAATTCTTGTTCTTTTGCTAAGTCTAATTTTCCTTCTTCTTCTAGTTTGTTTTGTTTTAATTCTATTTTTTCTTTAATATTATTTTGCTCTAAAAACTCATATATCTTAATGTTCATTTGCTCTACAGTTTTTATTTGGCTTAAATTTTCTTTTAATTTAATTAAAGGTTCAATGACTTTACTTCTAATTATTTTCATTCTTTCAGCTATTTGTTTTTTATCTTCTGTATCTTCTCCAAAATTCCATTCATTTTTATACCATTTTGAGCCTTTTATTCCCCATTTTTTTGTATAGTTTTCAAATTCATATATTTCGTTTTCATCTATATCTGTAAAACCTGTTTTTATATATTCTATTACCGCTTCATATGCCCAATTACTTGAATATACTTCTAGAATAGCTAATATATATTTTGCAAACTCATTTTGGCTTAATTCCTTCTTTTCGTCCATAAAAAGAGGTATATTATAAGATGTAAATATTGCTTTGCACAAACTTGAATATGTTTCTACTTGTTTTGTCATTACTATTATGTCTTTGTATCTATAATTATTTTGTTTTACCAATTTTATTATTTGCTTTGCTACTTCTTCTATTTCTGAGTATGGATTTTTTGCTAAAAATATTGATATATTGCTTACTTCTCCATTATAAGTTTTGTATGGTATTGCTTGAATATTTTGTTCTAAATGTAATAGCTCTTTATTTTCAAATCTATATGGTATATTTAAAAATACTGTTTTTTCACATTCTATTTCATTTTCTCTTGCTATAAATAATAGTTTGTCTGCTGTTTGTTTATTTGGATGAAAAATGTCCTTTTCTATGTTTGTTTGCATATCTAAATTGTCTGTAGTAATTGTTACATTTACTTGTTTTGCAACTTTTAGTAACTCGCCTATTACTCTATATTCTTGTTTTGTAAATCCACTAAATTCATCTATATAAAATATGTCATTTTTAAATAGATTACTCTCTTCTAGCCTTTGAGCTAAAATGTCTAGGCTATCTGTTTCTTCTATATATTTACCTTTTAATTTTTCTTCTTGCTTTTCATATATTGTAATAATGTCTTTCAATTTTTCTTGGAGGTATTTATTTTCTAACTCTTCAGTGTTTTTTTTTAGAATATCTAAAGATACTGTATGCTTTTTTAGTTCTGTTAATTGTGTTTGAATTAATTCTACATTTTGAGATGTTTTCCCTAAAAAAGTAAGGTTGTTTTTTTGACTTTCTAACACATCATAAATGAGCATAGCTCTCCCTGCTTTAGAAAGATTTTTTTTAGTAATTCCTCCAACTTCTCCTAATACTCTATAAGCCATACGTGCAAAAGAAAGTACCTCTGCTTTTATAGTACTTTTTTGTTCTAGTTTTTCTAATAATTTCTTCTCTGCTGTAAATGAATATTGTTCTGGAGTTATAACATATATTTTGCTTCCATTATTAATATTATTTTTTATTTCTTCGTAACAAAATTCACTTTTTCCAGTTCCAGCTCTACCACAAATTAATCTTAAACTCATTTTTATATTCCTTTTTGTTATTTGTTCTTTAATAATGTTTTACCCTTTATTTTTTAGGTTCATTTTATCATACATTATAACTACTTTCAAGTAAAAAGCAAAGGACATTTTTTGACGGGTCAATTTTGCCCTTTCAAACTAATTCTTTTCCCCAATGGACAGATTTACCTTTTGGAAACGTCCCCCATGGCATTTTTTCTGAATCCTTTTCCCCATGTTTCTCTTGCATTTGTTATTATAATAAATGCTTCCTTATCTATATTTACTGCTATAGATTTTATCTTTGCAATCTCATTTCTTGAGCCTACACAAAGTAGCATCATTTTATCTTCATTTGTATACATTCCCTTAGCATATATTCCTGTGCTTCCTCTATTAATTTCTTTTCCTACTTGTTTTGCTATTTCTTTATATTTTTCTGATATAATAAACATCATTTTTGTAAAATTAACACCTTCAAAAATAATATCTATCATTTTTCCCATTAGGTAAATAGTTATTCCAGAGTATAAACCTATTTCTATATTGTGAAAAAATATTACATTTAACGCTACTATGACTATATCTATAAATACAATTAATGAACTTGTACTATAATGTGATTTATATGTTTTTATTATATAAGTTAATAAATCTGTTCCACCTGTTGATGAGTTGGACTTTAGTACAATTCCCATACCTATTCCCATTGCTATACCACCATATATGCATGCTAGAAATCTATCTTGTGTTATAGAAGGGATTTTATCCAATATATCTATAAAAATTGATAACATAGCTGTTCCTAATAAAGATTTTACCAAAAATTTTTTTCCTATTCTAAAAAAACTTATAATAAATAGTGGAATGTTTAAAATAAATATTGTTGTTCCTAGTGGAATATTTAATAAGTAATAAGTAATAGTTGCAATTCCTGCAAATCCTCCTGAAGATAATTGATTTGGTAGCAAGAAAAAAGAAGTCCCACTCGCCATTATTAAACACCCTACTACTAATAGAACTATTTCATAGGCATGCTTTTTAATTTGTAACTTCTTTTTTACTTCTTTATAATCCATAAAAAGTTTTATTCCTTTCTTTTTATAATATGAAAGTTTTCTAGTTTTTTAACTAATAATCTTCTTTTTATGAATTATGCTCTATTTTATTATCTTTTATTCTTTTATAGTCTCTTTACTTTTTATATTTTCTTGTAGCAGATCATCATATGTTTTTTCCACATTTATTTCAAATTTACCATTTTTAATATTTTCGTCTGTTTTTAACACAATATCCACTTCATATATTTCTTTTAATTTTTTTATGTTTTCCTTTTTATGACCTATAATATTATTCACGTCGTCTGGATTTGCTTTTATTTCGACTACTTTTACTTTTGTATTATATTTTTTTATTTGAGAAACAATTGCATTATACCAAAGTCTTCCTTCTACCAATTGCCTAAATGCTGGATGATATGGTCCTGCTACTACTTGACTTGTTTCTTCACTTGGATCTGTTATTTCTTCTGTATTTTGAAGTCCTATTCTAATAATATTTATTTTCTTTTTGTTAAATGAATCTGCAATTTCTGCACATCTTTCTACTGCTTGTGTTACAGATAAAGGTTCATATTCTCCATTTTTATAATCTTCTTCTAATTCTGTATCTTTAATTACTAAAACAGGGTAAATTCTAACTATTTTAGGTTTTAATTTTATTAGGTCTTTTGCAGTATTTACTTCATCTAAAGCTGTGCTTTCTGGTAATCCTACCATCATTTGATGCCCTAAATTAAATCCATAAAATCTAATTAATTTAGATGCTTTTTTTATATCTTCAAAAGTATGTCCTCTTTTAGCTTTTGCTAACACATAATTGTTAGTAGATTGCACACCAAGTTCAATTGTTTTTACTTTATATTTTTTTAGTCTTTTTAAAATTTCCTTAGTAATATAATCTGGTCTTGTAGATATACGAATACTATCTACCACTCCTTTTTCTACATATTCATATGCTACTTCTAAAAGCTCATTTTGTATTTTTTCATCTATTGCTGTAAAGCTTCCTCCAAAAAATGCAATTTCTACTTTATTTTCCTTATCTTTAAAGCTTGATAAATATTCATCTATAATTTTTCTTGCTTCTCCAGCAGTTACTTGTTTTTGCTTTCCTGTTATTTTAGTTTGATTACAAAATACGCATTTATTTGGGCAACCTAAATGAGGTACAAATATAGGTATAATATATTCTTTTTTCATCTATTTTCCCTCCTCTTCTTTGCTTTTTATCTCTTCTATTGCTTTTTTAGCAGCTTCCATATGAGCAGATTTCTTTGTTTTCCCTATTCCTATTGCTAATGGCTTATCATTATATTTTATTTGTGCAGTAAATGTTTTATCGTGATCTGGTCCTTCTTCTTTTATAATATCATACTCTATTTTTACTTCACCATGCTGTTGTAAAATTTCTTGTAATACTGTTTTATAATCTTTTTCTCCAACATGTTTGCTAGCTACTTCTATTTCGTCTTTTAAATTTTCTACAATAAATCTTTCTGCCTCTTCTAATCCAGCATCAAAATATAATGCTGCAATTACCGCTTCTACACTATCTGCCATAATAGCTGGTCTTATTTCTTTATTATTAGCTTTTTCACTCTTCCCTAGATATAAGAAATCACTAAAATTATGCTTTTTAGCTATTTTATATAAGCTATCTTCACATACAACTGTTGCTCTAACTTTAGTCATTTCTCCTTCTTTTAAGTTTGGGAAATTTTTGTATATGTATTTACTTGAAATAAATTCTAAAATGCTATCTCCTAAAAACTCCAATTTTTCATTGCTTTCAGTATGTCTTTCAAAGGCATATGAAGTATGAGTTAGTGCATTTATTAACAAATTTTTATCTTTGAATTTGTGCCCTATATTATTTTCCAATTTTACTAATTTCATATTTTTCACCTCCTAAATTCTCTTTTATTTTACAACACATTCTACTTATTTTCAACCTTTCTTTTTTATATTCTATGGAAGTTTGGGAAATATAAAAAAGAAAGGTATATATACCTTTCAATTTATAGTTTATAATTATTCTACATGATCTTTTATGTAGTCAACTACATCACCTACTGTAACTACTTTTTCTGCGTCTGCATCTGGGATTTCTGTATCAAATTCTTCTTCTAATGCCATTATTAATTCTACTATATCTAGTGAATCTGCTCCTAAATCATCTATGAAAGATGCTTCCATTGAAACTGCTGTTTCAGCTACACCTAATTGTTCTACAATAATTCCTTTTACTTTTTCAAATATTTCTTCTTGTGTCATTCCTTTACACCCCCTCTCAAGTGTTTTTTCATTTTTATTACAATATTACAAGTTTATATAATTGTCAAGCATTATTTTTCAAATTTTTCTATCATTTTTTCTACTGCCTTATTTCTTACAAATTGTTCCGCTTGTTTTATAGTAAATTCAAATACTTTTGCATCACTACTTCCATGTGCTTTTACAACTGGATTCTTTACTCCTAAGAATAATGCCCCACCATATTCCTTATAATCCATAGCTTTTTTCAAACTATTTATTGCAGGAAGTGCTGGTATTGCTCCTATTGTTGTAAATATATTTTTCTTAATGCTTTCTGATAGCGTTCTTTTTACTAATTTTCCTATACCTTCTACTGTTTTTAAAAACACGTTTCCAGTATATCCATCTGCTATTAATATATCCAATTTTCCAGAAAAAGCGTCTCTTCCTTCTACATTTCCTACAAAGTTTATATCTAGCTCTTCTGCTTTTTCTTTTAACAATTGATAGCTTTCTTTTACTAAATCATTTCCTTTTGTCTCTTCTGTTCCTATGTTTAATAGACCAACTGTTGGATGTTCTATTCCAAATGTATTCCTATTGTATATAGTAGCCATTTGAGCAAATTGAAGTAAATTTATAGGCTTACAATTTGTATTTGCTCCACAATCCATTAGCATAAGTCTTCCTTTATATGATGGTAATATTCCTGCTATTGCTGGTCTATCTATTCCTTTTATTCTCCCTATAAGTAAAGTTGCTCCTGTTAAAAGTGCTCCTGAATTTCCTGCAGAGATAAATACATCCCCTTTTCCTTCTTTTAATAGTCTAAATCCTACTACCATAGATGAATCTTTTTTATGTTTGATTGCTTGTGTTGGTATATCACACATCTCTATAGTTTCTGTTGTATGATAAATACTTAATTTTGTTGATATCTCTTTTATATCATTTTTTCCATAGAATTCTTTTATTTTACTATTTATAATGTCTTTATTTCCTATTAAGCATACTTCTGCTTCTATATCATTAATTGCCCTTACAGCACCTTTAATATTAGCATCTGGTGCATTGTCTCCACCCATTGCATCTAAAAGTATAATCATCTTTTGGTTTCTCCTTTTATTATTTATACATATATATTGTTTTTTTCTTATTTTATAACTTATGATATGCAATGTCAATTAAACAATGCCATTATTTTTATAATTTTATTATTTTTATTTGTATTTTTCAATTGTTTTGACCAAGCAGTACAAAAACTAAAACAGAAACCACTAATAATTAGTGATTTCTGTTTTTTTTATAAACTAAGCTAATTCAACAACTGCTCCTACTTCTGAGAATTTTGCTTTTAATTCTTCTGCTTCTTCTTTAGAAACTCCTTCTTTAACTGTTTTTGGTGCTCCGTCTACTAATTCTTTTGCTTCTTTTAATCCTAATCCTGTTGCATCTCTAACAACTTTGATTACTTGGATTTTGTTTGCTCCAGTGTCTTTTAATACTACATCAAAAGATGTTTTTTCTTCTGCTGCTGCAGCTCCTGCTGCTCCAGCTGCTGGTGCAGCTGCTGCTACTGCAGATACTCCATATTTTTCTTCAATTGCTTTTACTAATTCAGCAAGTTCAGCTACTTTTAAGCTGTCAATTTTTTCTAATAATTCTTCTATCATTTTTATTTCCTCCAATTTTTATTTTCTTGTGATTTAAGCTCACAACTCTTTATTAAATATTTATTTTATTATGCGTTTTCTTTTTGCATACGTACTTGATCAAGTGCAACAGCGAATTTTGAAATAGTTCCAAGTAATCCACCTGCAAGCATACCAAGTAATTCTTGTCTTGATGGTAATTTTGCTAAAGCAATTAATTCTTCAACTGTCATTATTTTTCCTTCTACTATACCACCTTTAATTTTGTAGAAATCATTTTCTTTTGAGAAATTATAGATTGCTTTTAATGGAGCTACATAGTCTTCTTCAGCAATTACTATTGCTGTTGGTCCTTCTAGAACTTCATCTAAACCATTTTCACCATTTGTATCTAATGCTCTCTTTATAATGTTATTTTTGATAACTTTATATTCAGATTTTGCATCTCTTAATGTGTTTCTTAATCCAGTAACTGCTTCTACAGAAATTCCTTTATAATCTGTTAAAAGTACCAATTTTGCATCTTTAATTTTTTCTGCTAATGCTTTTACTTCTTCTTCTTTTTGTTTTAAAATAACTTCACTTGCCATTTTTTAATTTTCACCTCCTAGAATTAATAAGATTTCTCTATATGACTATTTTTCAATAGCTACATATTTAACATATAAAAAATCCAATCTTATAGCCATTTACAAGGCATATAAAGATTGGATTTTATTTTCCGATTCTCTATTTGCCTCGGTAGGACTTATTTTATTTGCCTACTTTCTTTGGCTACTATAATTATTTTTGATCAATATACATTCCAGGTCCCATTGTTGTAGAAATAGCAACACTCTTAATGTATTGTCCTTTTGCTGCTGCTGGTTTTGCTTTTATAATTGCACTCATTATTGCATCATAGTTTTCAGCTAACTTTTCTGCACCAAATGAAACTTTTCCAAAACCTAAATGAATAATATTTGTTTTGTCTAATCTGTATTCTACTTTACCAGATTTAATTTCGTTTATAGCTTTTGTAACATCCATTGTTACTGTTCCTGATTTAGGGTTTGGCATTAATCCTTTTGGTCCTAATACTTTACCTAATCTACCTACAACACCCATCATATCTGGAGTTGCTACGATTACATCATAGTCAAACCAATTCTCTTTTTCAATTTTTGGTATTAATTCTTCTGCACCAACAAAATCAGCTCCTGCTTTTTCAGCTTCTTCTGCTTTTGGTCCTTTGGCAAATACTAATACTTTTTGTGTTTTACCTGTACCATTTGGAAGTACTGTTGTACCTCTTACTTGTTGGTCAGCGTGTTTTGAATCTACACCTAATTTAACGTGTAATTCAACTGTCTCATCGAATTTTGCTTTTGGCATTTTTTCGATTAAGTCTAATGCTTCTTTTACATCATAAAGTTTGTTTTTATCAACAAGCTTTAAAGATTCTTCGAATCTTTTTCCCATTTTCTTTCCTCCTTTGGTATTAGCGAAACCTTTTATAAGTTTCTCCCATAATTTTTATTACTAGTCAACAACTACAACACCCATAGATCTTGCAGTTCCTGCTACCATACTCATTGCTGCTTCTAATGATGCTGCATTTAAGTCTGGCATTTTTTCTTTAGCGATTTCTTCTACTTGTGCCTTTGTTATAGTTCCTACTTTATCCCTATTTGGTTTTCCAGAACCTTTTTGTATTTTAATCGCTTTTTTAATTAATCCTGCTACTGGTGATACTTTTGTTATAAAAGAAAAAGTTTTATCTTTATATACTGTTATAACTACTGGTATAATCATTCCAGATTGGCTAGCAGTTCTATCATTAAATTCTTTAACGAATTGCATAATGTTAATACCACTAGATCCTAATGCTGGTCCAACTGGTGGAGCTGGAGTAGCTTTTCCTGCTTCAATTTGTAATTTGATTAAATTACTAATTTCTTTTTCTGCCATTTCATTGCACCTCCTTTAAGTTTTGATGTATATTACATCTAATAATTATAGATTATTTATTAATTTGGTTACTACTTCTAACCTATGGCTAGTTTTGTTTCCATTTTAAACAATTTTTGTAACTTGTGAAAAATCAACTTCTACTGGAGTTTCTCTTCCAAACATAGAGACTAACACTTTTACTTTGTGTTTATCTTTATTTATTTCTTGTATTGTTCCTACAAATCCATCAAAAGATCCGCCTGTAATAGATACAGAGTCTCCTTCTACATAATCAACATTTATACTTGGTAATTCAAATCCCATTTGTCTAATTTCTTCCTCTGTAAGTGGAATAGGATCTGTTCCAGAACCTACAAAACCTGTAACTCCTCTAGTATTTCTAACTATATACCAAGTTGCTTCTGTTACTATCATTTTAACTAAAACATAACCAGGAAAAACTTTTTTTAAATTCGTTTTCTTTTTACCATTTTTGATTTCTATTTGTTCTTCCATTGGAACAACTATTTCAAAAAAGTAATCTTCTAACTCTCTATTTTTTACTGTTTTTTCTAAGTCTGTTTTTACTTTGTTCTCATATCCAGAATATGTATGTACTACATACCACTTTGGTTCTAAGTTTTCTGTTTCTTGAGACATAAAGATAAGCCTCCTTTATTCTTCAACTACAGTAGTATTTTCAGATACTTCTTCTGCATTTGAATTTTCATCATTTATTACTTGACTATTTACCGTTTCATTTTTTGATTCTACTTTAGCTTTTAATTTGTTTATACCAAATGTATTCATTTTTTCAAATGCAAAATCTAGTACAAAAACTATAGCCGCTGTAATTAATACAATTGTGATAACTGCAACTGTATTGTTTACTAATTGCTTTGGTGTTGGCCAAATAACTTTTTTAAGTTCTGCTTTAAAATCTTTAAAAAAGTGTTTTTTATCTTTTTTACTTTTTGCTTCCTTTGGCATTCTTTTTTCCTCCTTAAAAAGGCTATTTTGTTTCTTTATGAGTTGTACGTTTTTTGCAGTATTTGCAATATTTAACGATTTCTAATCTGTCTGTATTATTTTTTTTGTTTTTTTCTGTCATGTAATTTCTTCTTTTGCATTCTGTACATTCTAATGTAATTGGTTCTCTTGCTCCTTTTGCAGCCATTTAAAAACACCTCCACTGTTCTACTTTTTTGTTTATTTTTTAAGTTTTAACTATTTTAAAAAGCATATGCATTCCACATATGCTTAATTATTCTACCATATACTTCTATAAAAGTCAATATTTATATGATATTTTTTACTATTTTTTACTATTTTTTCTTCTTCTTTTCTACTGAAAATCCAAACTTTCCTATTTTCTTATCTAATGTATAATATCCTCCATTTGCATAAGCTATTAAATTACACTTACTAATATCAAAAGCTCCTTTTGAATCAATATATTTGTCGTCTGCATCTATTGATAATATATCTGCTATGAATAGATGATGACTACCTAATTTCCTTATTTCTCTGACTTTGCATTCAACTGAGACAGGACTTTCTTTTATTAGTGGACATTTTATATGTTTTGCTTTTTCTTTTGTAAGATTCATTTCTTTAAATTTATCATAGTCATTCCCTGATCTTACTCCACACCAATCAGTTGCAAATGCTAGTTTTTCATTTGTAAGGTTTATGGCAAATTCACCATTATCTTTAATTAAGTTATATGAATATCTTTCTGGTCTTACCGAGATATAACACATTGCAGGGTTAGTATTTAATATACCTGTCCAAGCCACTGTCATTATATTTGATTTTTCCATAGTTCCTGATGTAACCATTACAGCTGGTATTGGATATATAAAAGTTCCTGGTTTCCATTCTATTTTTTCCATATATTCTCTGTTCTCCTATCCTTTTTTATTTAGTTTAAAACATCACCTAACAATATTTTAGTAATTTTATATATCACTTTTATTTTATTATATATTATTTTTCAATAATATTGTATATATTTTATAATAAATAAATTTCTATTGCAAGTTTATTATAATAAAAAGTCATAAATTAAAAATATATATTTAACTTTATATTATTTCTAATTTATAACTTTTTAATTACTATTTCACAATTATATTTTTTTTCGTTTTATATTTTTTAAATAAAAAAACTAGCGACAACCTATTTTCTCAGCAGGGTAACCCACAAATATCTTCGGCACCTAAAAGCTTGACTTCTGTGTTCGGCATGGGAACAGGTATTTCCTTTTAGGTCATAGTCACTAGAAATGTTTTGTATGCAATTTTTTCAGCACACTCAAAAATACATAGAAAAAAGTTTATATTTAGTAAACTTAACAACCTTCTTTTTTATATTAGTGGTTAAGCCCTCGAATTATTAGTATTGGTCAGCTACATGTATTGCTACACTTACACCTCCAACCTATCAACCACATAATCTACGTGGATTCTTACTACCTTAACGGTATGAGATATCTTATCTTAGGGTGGGCTTCACACTTAGATGCTTTCAGCGTTTATCCCTTCCATACTTAGCTACTCAGCCGTGCCACTGGTGTGACAACTGATACACCATCGGTATGTCCATCCTGGTCCTCTCGTACTAAGGACAGCTCCCTTCAAATATCTTCCGCCTGCGACAGATAAGGACCGAACTGTCTCACGACGTTCTGAACCCAGCTCGCGTACCGCTTTAATGGGCGAACAGCCCAACCCTTGGGACCGACTTCAGCCCCAGGATGCGATGAGCCGACATCGAGGTGCCAAACCTCCCCGTCGATGTGAACTCTTGGGGGAGATAAGCCTGTTATCCCCAGGGTAACTTTTGTCCGTTGAGCGATGGCATTTCCATTTACAACCACCGGATCACTAAGCCCTACTTTCGTATCTGCTCGACATGTCTGTCTTCCAGTTAAGCTCCCTTCTGCCTTTACACTCTTTCGCGCGATTTCTGTCCGCGCTGAGGGAACCTTTGGGCGCCTCCGTTACTCTTTAGGAGGCGACCGCCCCAGTCAAACTGCCCGCCTGACATTGTCCTCTGACCAGTTCATGATCACAAGTTAGAATTCCAACAACTTAAGGGTGGTATCCCAATGTCGACTCCAGAAAAGCTGACGCCTTTCCTTCTTAGTCTCCCACCTATCCTGTACATAAATTATCGAAACCCAGTATCAAGCTGCAGTAAAGCTCCATGGGGTCTTTCTGTCTTGTCGCAGGTAACTAGCATCTTCACTAGTACTACAATTTCGCCGGGTACATTGTCGAGACAGTGCCCAAATCATTACGCCTTTCGTGCGGGTCAGAACTTACCTGACAAGGAATTTCGCTACCTTAGGACCGTTATAGTTACGGCCGCCGTTCACTGGGGCTTTGGTTCTAAGCTTCTTCTTTCGAATAACTCTTCCCCTTAACCTTCCAGCACTGGGCAGGCGTCAGCTCCTATACTTCATCTTTCGATTTGGCAGAAACCTGTGTTTTTGCTAAACAGTTGCTTGGGCCTATTCTCTGCGGCTGACTGTTACATCAGCACCCCTTATTCCGAAGTTACGGGGTCAATTTGCCGAGTTCCTTAACAATGCTTCTCCCGCTCGTCTTAGGATCCTCTCCTCATCTACCTGTGTCGGTTTGCGGTACGGGTACCTTTACTCAATCTCATCAAGCTTTTCTCGTCAGTGTGCTTCTTGGAAATTCGTTACTTATATTTTTCACTATATCTTTCGATACGAGTCTTTCCTCTTCCTCGCTTTCCTTCCACTCCTGCGTCCCTTGACGTTTTTAAGAATATCGGTAGTGCAGGAATTTCAACCTGCTGTCCATCAGATACGCCTTCCGGCCTCTCCTTAGGTCCCGACTTACCCTGGGCGGACGAACCTTCCCCAGGAAACCTTAGACTTTCGACGGCAAGGATTCTCACCTTGCTCTCGCTACTTATTCCAGCATTCTCTCTTCTACTTCGTCCATATGTCCTTTCGGTCATACTTCATCCTACAATAGAATGCTCCTCTACCACTTAGTATTACTACTAAATCCGCAATTTCGGTGTATAGTTTAGCCCCGGTAATTTTCCGCGCAACTTCACTCGACCAGTGAGCTATTACGCACTCTTTGAATGAGTGGCTGCTTCTAAGCCAACATCCTGGTTGTTTACGCAAAATCACATCGTTTTCCACTTAACTATATCTTTGGGACCTTAATTGACGGTCTGGGCTCTTTCCCTTTTGACCACGGAACTTAGCTCCCGCAGTCTGACTCCCGTGATTACACACATGGTATTCGCAGTTTGATAGAGTTCGGTAACCTTTGTTAGGCCCCTAGCTCCTTCAGTGCTCTACCCCCACATGCTACTACACGAGGCTAGCCCTAAAGCTATTTCGAGGAGAACCAGCTATCTCCGAGTTCGATTGGAATTTCTCCGCTATCCACAGTTCATCCGGTGCCTTTTTAACGACAATCAGTTCGGACCTCCACTAGATTTTACTCTAGCTTCATCCTGACCATGGATAGGTCACCCGGTTTCGGGTCTATTATATATGACTTAATTCGCCCTATTTAGACTCGCTCTCGCTTCGGCTCCATACCTTACATAGTACTTAACCTTGCCATATACAATAACTCGCTGGACCGTTCTACAAAAAGTACGATATCGCACTTATACAGTGCTTTATCTGCTTGTAAACATAGGGTTTCAGGTTCTCTTTCACTCCCCTCCCGGGGTTCTTTTCACCTTTCCCTCACGGTACTTATCACTATCGGTCACCAAGTAGTATTTAGCCTTACGGGATGGTCCCCGCTCTTTCATACGAGATTTCTCGTGTCTCGCACTACTCTGGATTCTACTAACCTCTGCTCATTTTTCATATACTGGACTTTCACCCTCTATGGTATGCTTTTCCAAAACATTTCTACTAAACTTACAGATAGTATATTGTAGTCCTTACCCCAAAAGTATTACTACCTCTGGTTTGGGCTCTTCCTATTTCGCTCGCCACTACTTTAGGAATCGAGTTTTCTTTCTTTTCCTGTGGGTACTAAGATGTTTCAGTTCCCCACGTTACCTCCTTATACACTACTTTACTTATGTATAGGTAATTAGACTTTTACCTCTAATTGAGTTCCCTCATTCGGATATCTACGGATATAATGGATATTTGCTCCTCCCCGTAGCTTTTCGCAGCTTGTCACGTCCTTCTTCGGCTCTTGGTGCCTAGGCATTCACCCTACGCTCTTTGTAGCTTAACCTTCTGACTTTAGCTAAACTTCGTATTACTTTGTCAAACTTCTTAAATTACTCGTCGATGTACCAACGTACACCTTCCTCGTAATTTAATCGTTTTCCTCGTACTACTCGTTTATCTTGTGTCATTCTTGCTCTACATATTTTCATATGCTTCACAATTTTATTTTTTTCATTGTTAATAAATCTTCAATGTTTAACATTGCCTCTTTATTAGTTTGGTTCAATTGTAATAATATTCTTATTTTTATTATATCCTTCATATTTCTTCGTCAATTTTCAATAAATTTTATTCAACATACATAAGTATAATTTCATAAAATTTATTTCAATTTCCTTGAACTATTCGAATCTAATTAAAATATTTTTGAATACTCTAGTTTACCTTGAATTTTACTTTTTTCTATATATTTTTCAATGTGCTTT
>CAVFFZ010000010.1:0-43130 GCA_963621995.1 Lachnospiraceae bacterium | reverse complement strand
AAGTATAAAAGAAGCAATATAGCAAACATAAAACTATATTGCTTTTTTTATTTTATTACCAAAAAGAGAAAAAATAATAGAAAAGTTATCCTTTTCTATTTGTTCTTTGGAATTATAATTTTTTTCTTTTCCTTTTTTACATTTGGTTTTTCTATGTCAATATGGTCATAAACAGGAGAAATATTTAAATCTTTTCCATTACCTGAAATAATTTCAATTTCTTTTTTAGATTTTGTATCCATAATAAACACCACCTTTTACTATTAATTTATACTACCATAAAATAAAGTGAAGGTCAACTAAAAGTTTAACCATTTTTCTAAAAAATACTAAAAGAATGGGATAAATAAAAAGAAAAATTAAAAGATAATAATAAAGGTTGTTTTAAGCAATTTTTATTGAATAATAAATACAAAAATGCTATAATATAAAAGTAATTAAAAAGGAGAGAAAATAAATGTACGAAGAGTTTGGAATAAGTAAAAAAATAGAAGAGTTATCAACAAAAGTTGAAAAAGATGTGGAAAATATATGTAAGCAAATAGAAGAAAATTGCACACAAAATAGCTTAAAAGTATTAAAAGCATTTCAAAAAAATCAAATTTCAGAAATACACTTTGGAAGTACAACAGGTTATGGCTATGGAGATATTGGTAGAGATACAATAGAAAAAGTATTTGCTGAAGTTTTTAAGGCAGAAGATAGTTTAGTAAGAAGCCAATTTATTTCAGGAACGCATGCTTTAACTGTAACGTTATTTGGACTTTTAAGACCAAATGATGTAATGCTTAGTATTACTGGAAAGCCATATGATACATTAGATGAAGTTATTGGAATTGTAGATAATCCTGCATCACTTAAATCTTATAATGTAAAATATGAGCAAATTGATTTAGTAAATGATGATTTTGATTATGAAAAAATAGAGCAAAGATTGAAACAAGGAAATGTAAAGCTAATAGAAATTCAACGTTCTAAAGGATATTCTACCAGAAAGAGCATTACAATAAATAAGCTAGAAAAAGTAATAAAATTAATAAAAAAAATAGACAAAAATGTAATAATAATGATAGATAATTGTTATTGTGAATTTGTTACTACTAAAGAACCAATAGAAGTAGGGGCAGACATTGCAGTAGGTTCACTTATAAAAAATTTAGGTGGAGGTATAGCACCAAATGGAGCATATGTTGTAGGTAGAAGAGATTTAGTAAATTTAGTTGCACAAAGATTAACTGCACCAGGTGAAGGAAAAGAAGTTGGACCAACTTTAGGAATTAACAAATCAATTTTGCAAGGCCTATTTTTAGCTCCATCAGTTGTGGCTTCAAGCTTAAAAACAGCAGTATTTGCAAGTAAAATGTTAGAAGAGTTAGGCTATGAAGTAGAGCCAAAAGCAGAAAGTGAAAGGGCAGACATAGTTCAAAATATTATTTTTAAAGATAAAGAAAAATTAATAAAATATTGTCAAGGAATACAAATGGGCTCACCAGTAGATTCAAGCTCAATGCCTATGCCATGGGATATGCCAGGTTATACAGACCAAGTTATTATGGCAGCGGGAGCATTTACCCAGGGTTCTTCAATAGAACTTTCTTGTGATGGACCAATACGTGAACCTTATATTGCATTTATGCAAGGAGGCCTTACATATGAATATGGAAAATTAGGAGTATTAAAAGCAATACAAAATATAATGTAATAGGAGGAAAAATGAAAGTAATTGTTATAGGTCGGGGGACCAGCAGGAATGATGGCGGCAATTAGTAGTGCTGAAAATGGAAATAGTGTAACAATACTTGAAAAAATGAATAGCTTGGGAAGAAAATTACTAATAACGGGAAAAGGAAGGTGCAATATTACATCTTCTATCCCTATGGAAGAATTTATTTCAAATATTCCTGGCAATGGAAGATTTTTATATAGTAGTTTTCAAAATTATACAAATGAGGATATAATAAATTTATTAAAAGACCAACATGTAGAAGTAAAGGAAGAAAGAGGAAATAGAATATTCCCTGTGTCTGATCATTCACAAGATGTATTAAATGCACTTATAAAAAAACTAAATAGCTTAAAAGTCCAAATGAAAGCCAATACGAAAGTAAAAAAAATTCTAGTAGAAGAAGTTGATGGAGGGAAAAGGGCTATAGGAGTTATTCTAGAAAATGGAGAAAAAATAAATGCAGACAAAATTATTTTAGCAACAGGAGGAAAAAGCTATCCTGCAACAGGTTCTACTGGAGATGGATATGAAATAGCAAAAGAATTAGGACATAGCATAGAAAAAATAAAACCATCACTTGTGCCATTAACAGCCTCAGAAGAATCATTAAAATTTTGCAAACAATTGCAAGGATTAAGTTTAAAAAATGTAGGAATAACATTACTGGATAAAGAAACTAACAAGATTATTTATGAAGATTTTGGGGAAATGCTATTTACACATTTTGGAGTATCGGGACCTACAATACTTAGCTCATCAGCACATTTGTTAAGATACAAAAATATAGAAGAAAAATTTAAAGAAACTAAAATTGCATTAAAAATAGATTTAAAACCAGCTTTAGATGAAACAAAATTAGATAATAGAATTAAAAGAGATTTTGAAAAATATAAAAATAAAGATTTACAAAATGGACTTCAAGATTTATTACCATCCAAAATGATTTTACCAGTTTTAGAACTTACAAAATTAGATGGGGAAAAGAAAATAAATTCTGTTACAAAAGAAGAAAGATTAGAATTATTAAAAAAATTGAAAGGATTTGAAATAGAAATAAAAGGTTTTAGACCAATAGAAGAGGCAATAGTTACAGCTGGAGGAATTAGCATAAAGGAAATAAACCCAAAAACAATGGAGTCTAAAATTGTAGAAGGATTATATTTTGCAGGAGAAATAATTGATGTAGATGCATATACAGGGGGATTTAATCTTCAAATAGCATATTCTACAGGGTATACGGCAGGAATGAATATATAACAAAAGGGGCTTTTTTTACAGCCCCATTTATTTTCTAATACAATTTTATCATTTTGATTTCTATGTTTCTTTTATGTAACCAGTAATAAACAAAGAAGGATTATAATATTCTTTTATATTATTTCAAACTCAATAAGTATTTTGGAAGATGTTTTATTTATATGAACAATTCTTTCGAGTCTATATGTTCCATTTTCTAGTTCTTCATATTTTCTTATCCATTCTATATTTTCCTCTATTTCTTTTATATCAGATTTAACATTAAGTGCTTCCGTTGTATTCCAGTTGTTCTTTTTATCTAATTCTTTCCATTGTTGATTTTCTAATTTAGATAATATATAATCTTCTCCTGTTGATACCGAATATGTGAACTCATCATCACTATTAAAAATTATTGTAATGCCTTTTCTAGTCAATGAATCTTCTTTAACTTCGATATTTAAATCACTATTATCTATTTCACATCTAATTATTTTTATATTTTCATCAACATTTGTATATTCATCTACACCTTCCTTATTAGTATTATATATTATTTGACTACTAATTATAAAATATAGAATACACATTAACAAAATAACTATCAAAAAACAAATTATAAATTTCATTCGACTCATTTTAAACTTCTCCTTTAATTTCAGCATATATTATAAATAATTATTTATCTATAACTCAAAAATGTATTAAACCTAGATTTAGTAATATTTACTCCCATATTATAACCAGTACCATCTCCACCACGATGTATAGCAATAGCATATCCTGTTCCATCTTCTATAACTGGAGATCCACTTTGACCACCTTCTGTATCAACCGCATAAGTCATATACAAATCTGTCGCTGTTCTTACAACTTCTCGATGTGTCCATTGTGTCCAATTTCTTGAAGAAGGGGAAGCATACCCCGTCACAGTTACATATTTCCCTGGCCATCCAGAATAGCTGTCAGAATAAGCAAATCCCATATATCCACAAGAATTTCCAATAGTTGAATTTAATTTTATTAATCCCCAATCCTCAGCAGTATTTCCAGCAGAAGCCCATGTAGTCTCATACACTACTTGCGATGCATAGGCATAACCAAATGGTTCAGAACTACCATTTTTCCCAGGAATAACTCTTATACTAGAAACTAGTCCGTGTGCAGCATGACCACTTTCTGAATAATAATCATAAACACAATGACCTGCAGTTGCTGCCAAGTCAGGACCAATCATAAATGCGGTTGCCTTAGTAGTACATCCATCAGCATATGTTATTTCTAAAGCACATATTGCACTGTACGGAAACGATGTTGTACTTTGTACTTGTGTTTTATTATCACTACCAACTTGTACACAAGGTTCAACACCATTCTCATTTGGATTATATCCTTCTACATACCTAATTTCTTCTGTTGTTTCAGTATTCATTACATCTATAGAAAGTATCTCGTTCTCTATTTCTTGGAAACTTTTTTCTATTACTTCTCCTGTTTCCAAATTAAATTCTATTATGCCACTTTCTGTAGTAGTATTTATGTTTGAATCCTCATTATTTATTTGATATGCGTACGAATTAATTATTGTAAATGGCATAATTACCATAATTAGTAATGAAATTATAACTATTTTTAAATTTTTCTTTTTCATTATATTTTCCTCCTTTATTATTTTGAATTTATTTAGGAACTTGCCGTCAATAATAGAACATTATAAAAAATATAATTTCTAAAATTTCCTATAATAAATTTGTATCCTGATTATATCATATATGATTAAATAAAGTAAATATTTTTTTCCTACTTAATCAAACAAAAATTAGTGGTAAAGAAGATTCATTAAAAAAGACTATACCAGAATTTATATCAGCTAGTAATAGAAAAGTAGAAAAATTAAAAACTACACTATCACAAAGGAAAGAAAAGCAAGATGAAGAAAATTGTGATATAGAAATAAATAATAAAGTATATCATACATACAAAGAGGCAGGGGCAGAAATATTAGAATTTACAGATCAATATATGGAACTTAATAAAGAATATCCATTAGGAAAATATAGAGGTTTTGAACTTACAATGACTAATCTAGGAGTTGATAATTTATTTCAAAGTAGCAGCGAGGCAAGAAAAGTAATTAAAATAAAAAGTGATTATGAAATAAGTTTTGATATGCTAAAAGTACCAACTTTAAATATTAAAAAAATGAATGAAAAACTAGATGAGTTAGAAGAACTTATAGCAAGTGAAGAAAATAAAATACAAGATTTATATAGACAACAAGAAGAATGTAAAAAGGAATTAGAAAAGCCTTTTGAATATGCAGAAAAATTAGAAGAATTATTGAAACGAAAAAATGAAATAGATACAGAGCTAAAACTAGAAGAAGATAAACCAGTAGAGGCAGTATCAGAGGAAGAAGAAACAGAGGAATATGAAGATGATGATTATAAAGTCTAACCAAATTGATATTTTTTCATAAAAAATTAGTGGAAGTCTTTTTCCTAAACTCCCACTATACATATTATAACATCTATTTTGCAACTTTTGTTCTAACAAAGGGACTTTTTTTACAGCCCCTTTTTATGTTTGAAGAATTAAATTCTAGCAGCATCCACATCCGCCACAGTTGCTATTTCCACAACAACAGAATATTAATATTAATATGATTATAATCCAAATGCAGTCACATCCGTTACCGAAACCACATCCACAACCTCTATTTTCTGGCATATATTTCCCTCCTTTCAAAGTAAACTTTGAACCTTTGACATTTACCTAAGAGAAACTAGCAACATCCGTTGCCACATCCGCAGTTATTGTTTCCACAGCCACAGAAAAGTAGTAAAAATAGGATAATGAACCAAAGTATTTCACTGTTACAACAACAATTTCTCATTATAAGTACCTCCTATATAAATTTTTGTTACGTCGTTTGTTCTTTTGTATGGTATATACTATTCTAAAAATAAAAAAGTGTTACAATGTTTCAAAAAAGTGAACTGTTACAGATATTTAATGAGATAATATTTTTTACTATTTTTTTGAAAAAACTATACAAATTCAAACATTTAATGATATAATTCTAAAAAAGTATATAAAAATAAAAAACGGAGGAAGAAACGTGGGGAATATAGTATTATTAGATGACTTAACAATAAATAAAATAGCAGCGGGCGAAGTAATTGAAAGGCCAGCATCTGTAGTAAAAGAATTAGTAGAAAACTCAATAGATGCAGGAGCAAATAATATTAGTGTAGAAATAAAAAATGGCGGAATTTCTTATATTCGTGTAACAGATAATGGAAAAGGAATTATGCCAGATGATATGGAAATAGCATTTGAGAGACATGCAACAAGCAAAATAAGAGTAGCAAGTGACTTAGAAACTGTGAAATCTATGGGTTTTAGAGGTGAGGCTTTAGCAAGTATTGCAGCAATAGCTAGAGTAAGTATGAAATCTAAAACTAGAGACCAAGAAATTGGACATGAAGTAATTGTAGAGGGTGGAAATATTTTAAAAAATGAAGAAATAGGTTGTCCAAATGGAACAAGTATTACTATAGAAAATCTTTTTTATAATACTCCAGTGCGTTATAAATTTCTAAAAAAAGATTTTACAGAGTCAGGCTATATAGAAGATGTTATGACAAGAATAGCATTAATACATCCAGAAATAACAATAAAATTAATAAACTCAGGAAAAACTATTATTCAAACTTCTGGAAATGGTGACATTAAAAATGTTATATATGGTATTTACGGAAAAGAAATTACAGAAAATATATTAGAAGTTAATTATGAATATGAAGATATTAAAATAACAGGTGTAGTTGGAAGACCTATTATTGCTCGTTCAAATCGTTCAAACCAATTATTCTTTGTAAATAAAAGATATATAAAAGATAAAACATTAACAAGTAGTGCTGAACAGGCATATAAAGGAATGATTACAGTTGGAAAATTTGGATTTTTGGTTTTAAATATTGAAATGGATCCACATAAAGTAGATGTTAATGTTCATCCAGCAAAACTAGAAGTGCGTTTCGAAGAAGAACAAAAAGTTTTTAAAGCAGTATATCATGCAATAAAAGATACTTTATTAAAAAATGATTTGGTAGGAGTTCAAGAAGAAAAAGAGGTAAAAGATAACCAAATAGATATAAAAAGTAATGTATTAGAAAGTATACAAGTACCAGAAAAGTCTAAAGGTTTGTTTTCAAGATTTATAGCCAAAAAAGAAGAAAAAGAAGAAATAGAAAACTTAAATGAACCAAATATTATAAGAGACATATACGAAGCAAGAAAACAAGAAAATATAGAAGTTACAGAACCAGTTAAAGAAAGCAAAGAAGATAATACTAAAATATTAGAAACAATAAAACCTAAAGAAGCAAACTTTAGTAATGAAACAATAGCAATAACAGATGAAATGAAACAAGAATTAGCTAAAAATATGGAAATAGATGAGACACAAATAATAGGTACTAATCAAATTAACCAAGAGCAAGAAATAGTTAAAGAAGTTAGTAAACAAAATGATAAATACGAAACAAATGAAGAAAAATTTGAAGATATGTATACATCTGTTTTTGGAAAAGCACCAGAAAAAGAAGTAGAAATAAAGGAAGAACCAGAAGAATATAAAATAGATGCAGAAATAGCAACAGGTGAAAATATATCAATGTTTGAAAAAGAACAAAATGCTATTCCAGCATACAAATTTATTGGAATTGCTTTTTCAACATATATAATTATAGAATTAGATAATGAATTATATATAATAGATCAACATGCAGCTCATGAAAGAATAATGTATGAAAAAGTAAAAGAGAATTACTATAAAAATGGGGAAAAAGATTCTCAAATGATGCTATTACCAGACATTATTAATTTAACACATAAAGAAATGGATATAGCAAAAGAAAATATAGATATGTTTGAAAAGGCAGGATTTGTTTTAGAAGAATTTGGAGAGAATACTATCAAATTAACAGGAGTTCCTAATATATGTTTAGAACTAGATACTAAAGAATTATTCTTAGAAACACTAGATGAAATAAATACAGTAGCAAGAACAGCAAAACAAGAAAAAGAAGAAAAATTTATTGCAACAGTTGCTTGCAAAGCAGCTGTAAAAGCTCATATGGCTCTTTCAAAAGAAGAAGTAGATAGTTTAATGGAAGAATTGCTAAGACTTCCAAATCCATTTACTTGTCCACATGGAAGGCCAACAGCAATAAAAATGACAAAAAATGATATAGAAAAGAAATTTTCAAGGAGATAGAAGAATATGGATATATGGTTAATAATAGCTACAGCAGTTGCAAATATAGTTGCTTTAGCTTTAACTTATCAATTTATTAAAAAAATGCCTAAAAGAGAAATAATAGTATTTCTTGCAATTAGTGTGGCAATTATGTATATTTTAGTTTCAATAGTATATTGGTTAAGTGGATTTGGAATAGATTCAGCTATACATGAAGCAATGAAAAATTTTGTTACATATTTGTTTGTACCAATAAATGTAATTTTATTTATACCATATTTGGCATTACAATATAGAAAATTAAAAAACAAACAAATAAAAGTACAAGAATTATCAAAAAAACTTAGTACTATAATAATATTACTTATTATAGTTTTAGTAGTTGAGTATTTCTATTTTATAAATATGCAAAAAAATGTTAAAAATATAGGTGAGAATAAAACAAATACAATAACACAAAACGAGCAAGTAACAGAGAATGAAGTTAATAATGAAGAATTATTGAATACAATAGATAATAATGAAATAAATTCGAACAGAATGAGTTTAAATGAGAGCAATACTAATACAACAAATTAAATTTAAGGAGCAAGAATATGCAAAAAGCTAAAGTAATAGTTATAGGTGGACCTACTGCTTCTGGAAAAACAGCACTATCTATTGAACTTGCAAAAGCAATAAATGGAGAAATAGTATCAGCAGATTCAATGCAAATATATAAAGAGATGGATATAGGAACAGCTAAGCCAGATGAAGATGAAAAACAAAATATTAAACATTATATGTTAGATATTATAAGCCCAGAAGTAAGATATAGTGTGGCAGATTATAAAAAAGATGCTAAAAAATGTATAAGAGAAATTGCAGGAAAAGGAAAGATTCCTATAGTAGTAGGAGGAACAGGTTTATACATAGATTCTCTTATTTATGAAATAGAATATCCAGAATTAGAGGTTGACCTTCAATATAGAAAACACCTTGAGGACTTAATGGAAAAAGAAGGATTAGAAAAACTATATGAAGAAGCAAAAAAAATAGATCCAACAGCAATGGAAAAAATAAGCAAAAATGATAGAAAAAGGATTTTAAGAGTGTTAGAAATATACCATCAAACAGGGAAGACAAAAACAGAATTAGAAAAAGAATCAAGAAAAGAACCAGAATTTGATTACAAGATGTTTGCAATAGATATAAATAGAAAAATTTTATATGAAAGAATTAATAAAAGAGTAGATATTATGGTCGAAAAAGGTTTGGTAGGAGAAGTAAGAAATATTTGTGAAAAATACGAAAAGCTTCCTACATCACTACAAGCATTAGGATACAAAGAAATTGTAGAATATTTAGAAGGAAAATTAACAAAAGAAGAGGCAATAGAAAAAATAAAGTTAGAGTCAAGAAGATATGCAAAAAGACAGCTTACATGGTTTAGAAAAAACAAAGAAACAATATGGTTAAATGGAGAAAATCCAACATATGAAAATGTTCATATTATCTTGGAGGAGATAAACAAGTGAAGAAAAAAAGTAAACAAATAAATAGAAAAAAGCAATTTGTATTTATTATTATATTAATTGTTATTCTAATTTATATTATTTATATGGTATATAATTTGATAATAAAACCAACAGATACATTTGTTGTAGAAAACGGCCAAATATCTTCAGAAGAAACAGTGCAAGGCTATATAATTAGAGATGAAACTGTTTTGAAAGGTGAAAATTATAAAAATGGTTTAGTACAAATTAAAGCAGAAGGAGAAAAAGTAGCAAAAGGAGAAGCGGTTTTCCGTTATTTAACAGCAGGAGAAGAAAAATTAAAAAGTCAAATAAAAGAGTTAGATGTAAAAATACAAGAAGCTTGGGAAAAAGAAGATAATATATTTTCAAGTGATATAAAGATAATAGAACAACAAGTGGAAAACAAATTAACAGATATGTATCATGTAAATGATATGCAAAAAATAAAAGAATACAAGAAAGATCTAAATTCCTATATTACTAAAAAAGCTAAAATAGCGGGAGAATTGAGCCCATCAGGTTCATATTTGAAAGAATTAATAAGCCAAAGAAGTGAATATGAAAATCAACTAAATTTTGGCTCAGAATATCTAACTTCTACTAGATCAGGGGTAGTTTCATATAGAGTAGATGGGTTAGAAGATATACTTACACCTTCTAATTTTGGAAATTTGAGTAAAAAAATGTTAGAAGACTTGAACTTAAAAACAGGACAAATTATTTCAACAAGTGAAGAAAGTGGAAAAATTATTGACAATTTTTCATGCTATATTGCATGTGTATTAAAAAGCAAAAATTTAGAAGAAAAAAATGCAAATGTTGGGGATTCAATTAATATTAGACTTTCAAATAGAAAAGAAGTAAAAGCAAAAATAGAATATATAGCAAAAGAAAGTGATACTGAAGACTTAGTTGTATTTAAACTAGAAAATTATACAGAAGAATTAATCAATTACAGAAAAATATCCTTTGACATCATTTGGTGGGATGTAAGTGGATGGAAAGTGCCAAATGATGCAATAAAATACGAGACAGAAGATTTAGCATATGTAATTTGCAAAAGAGCAGGGTATACAGACAAAGTATATGTTCAAATATTGAAAAAAGGAGATAAATATTCTATTATAAAGAATTATGAAACTAGTAATGAATTGATAGAAAAAGGAGTTTCAGAAGATTTTGTCAAAAATAGGAAAAAAATATCGTTATATGATGAAATACAATTATAATATTACAAAAATATTACAAAAAAATTAAATTAACATTACAATTTCAAAAAACTATTGACAATAAAATAAAAAAGTTAGATACTTATAGCATAATTGAAAAGTTTACGAAGGACAATAATTTTAGGAGGTTTTGAAATGTCAGGAGCAATCATGAACAAAGTATTAGATTTATTTGGAGTAGATACAGCAGGAGAAGATTACGAAGATGAGGAAGAATTAGAACAAGAACCAGAACAGGAAGAAGAAGGAAGAAATTTTTGGAATAGACGTAGCAAAGTTGTAAATATGCCACAAACAGAACAAATAAAAATGGTTATATCACAACCAACTACATTTGAACAATCAGAAGCAATTTGTGATTTGTTAAAAGAAAAAAAATCAGTAATTGTTAATTTAGAGTACGTTAATAAAGATATAGCAAGACGTATTGTAGATGTTATTAGTGGTGCTGTTCATGCATTAGACGGACATATTCAAAAAGTATCAAATTCTATATTCCTAATTGCACCATATAATTATGAAATTACAAGTGATTTAGCTAGAGAAGAATTAAAAAATAAATTATCTGTATCTTGGCTAAGAAATTCAAATGCATAATATCGTGCCAAATATATAGGAGGAAATAAAATGATAACACCATTAGACATAGAAAATAAAAAGTTTTCAAAACAAATGATGAATGGATATAGTGTGGAAGAAGTAGATGAATTTTTAGATGATTTAACAGCAGACTATGAAAGAGCATATAAACAAAGCACAGAATTAAAATCTAGAGTAGATGAACTAGAAAGTAGTTTATTACATTATAAAAAAATAGAAGACACACTTCAAAGTACATTAGTAATGGCACAATCAACTGCTGAAGAAGTAAAAAATGTAGCAAGACAACAAGCTGAACAAATTATAAAAGAAGCAGAAGGTAATGCTAGAAAATCAGTAGATGATTTAGGACAAGAAATTCTAATGAAGAAAAAAGAATTAGAAGATATCAAAAAACAATTTGATATATATAAAGCAAAAATGGAATCATTATTAATTTCTCAATTAGAATTACTAAAAGATATAAATAAGAATGAAGAATAATATAGAGGCACTAATTAAAAGTGCCTTTTAATGTATAATATCATAAAGGAGTGCACCTATGAAAAATGAAAGTGGAATTACATTAATTACTTTAGTTATTACAATAGTTGTTATGATAATATTAACATTTACAGTATCAGTTAATATGCAACAATATTTGGAACAAAGAGCAAAGAGCAATTTTGAGATAGATATGCAAAGATTAAAAGAAGAAGTAGAACAATATTATTCAAGAGAAAAAGATTTGCCGTTATTAAATAAATATACAGATACATCTATGATAGAATCTATAAAAAACGTAAATGATAATGATGAATATTATGTACTAGATATTAGTAAATTAGAAGTAGAATTAAATAACGGAAGTGATTATACTAAAGCGTTAGAAAAAAGTAAAAATACTACAATAACAAGTAGTGATAATTTGAGAGATTTATATATTATTAACAAGCAATCACATACAGTCTATTATCCAAAGGGAGTAGAGTATAGTGGAACTATATATTATAGATTATCAGAAGTATATACAAAAATTAATTGACATTGAAAAACCTGCAATTAGTTATAATTTACAAAAAATAATTGCTATAGATACAACAATAGACAGTGAATATATAAATAGTATTAATTTGATAACAGACAATATGTCAAATCTTTGTGCCTTCTAATATCACATAAACAAAAATATTAAGTGTTCGCTTGCTTTTTATGGTTTGGAATTAATATAAAGATACCATTAATGCAAAAACAAAAAATGATAGAAAAAGCTACAAAGAAAATACTACAGAAAAATGAGATAGAGAAAAGTCATGGTAAAGATGAAAAATTAGAAACTATAAAATAATAACAAACTCGGAATATAAATAATTCCGAGTTTGTATTTTTATCTTTTACTAAATTGTGGAGCTTTTCTGGCTTTTTTAAGACCGTATTTTTTTCTTTCTTTCATACGTGGATCTCTTGTTAAGTATCCATTAGATTTTAATGTTGGTCTAAATTCACTATTTGCTTCATTTAATGCTCTTGCGATACCATGACGGATAGCTCCAGCTTGACCTGTAAATCCTCCACCTTGAACTTTTGCAATAACATCATATTTAGCTGTTGTTTCTGTTACAGATAATGGTTGTCTTACTATAGTTTTTAAAACTTCTGTTCCAAAGTATTCATCTATACTTTTTCCGTTTATTGTAATAATTCCAGTACCTTCTACAAGTCTAACTCTAGCAATAGACTTTTTTCTTCTACCAGTACCATAGAAAACTGATTTAACTGATTTTGCTTTAGCCATATTATTTTACCTCCCAAACTTCTGGTTTTTGAGCGATGTTTTCATGTTCGCTACCAGCATATACTCTTAATTTTTTTACCATTTGTCTTCCTAGACTATTGTGTGGAAGCATTCCTTTTACAGCAAGCATCATAGCTTGTTCTGGTTTGTTTTCCATCATAACTCTTGCAGATGTCTCTTTCATTCCACCAATATATCCTGAATGATGTCTGTAAACTTTTTGATCTAATTTTCTTCCTGTTAAAACAGCATCTTTACAATTAATAATAATTACGTGATCTCCAACATCCATGTTTGGTGTATAAGTTGGTTTGTGTTTTCCTCTTAATAATCTAGCAGCTTCAGTTGCAACTCTACCTAAAGGTTTGTTAGCAGCATCTAAAACATACCATTTTCTTTCAATTTCATTCTTTTTCACACTATGTGTTGTATTGTTCATGGTAATAAATACCCTCCATTCATTATATAATATTATTTATATGAAACCACTTTATACTTAAACTACCGGGGAGAAGTTTATATATAAAAGGTAACATTTCATAATTACGCTATATTATTCTAATACAAATAATAACAAAAGTCAAGAAAATAGGGAAAAAATCTTATAAAACTTAATTATTTATGTAAAATGTAAGAAATTAAAGAATTAATTAAATAAAAAATAAAATAATAAAAATAAAACAGCTAAATCTATTGAAATAGCTGTTTTTTATTGGTGCTTCGAAGTGGAATCGAACCACTGACACAGGGATTTTCAGTCCCTTGCTCTACCAACTGAGCTATCGAAGCATAAAAAAATGGCGACCTGGAACGGGCTCGAACCGTCGACCTCTAGCGTGACAGGCTAGCGTTCTAACCAACTGAACTACCAGGCCAAATTTTAAATAAAAAAATGGTGGTCGCTATAGGGCTCGAACCTATGACCCCCTGCTTGTAAGGCAGATGCTCTCCCAGCTGAGCTAAGCGACCTTGTTTCTTTCGACGAAATTAAGTATACAAGATTTTAAAATAAATGTCAATACTTATTTTAAAAAAATATAAAAAAAATTAAAAAGTTCTGAGACCATTGAAAACACTGAAAAAAATCTATTTCAAAATACTACGTTAATAGTATTGCTATAAAAAAGTATGTATGATAAACTTAAACAAGTAGAAGAAAAAAGAGGAAAATAAGATGAGCTTTGAAAAAATAAAAAAATATAAAAATTTAATTATAATAGGAGGTATTGTAGCTTTACTATTAATAGTGGCTATAATTATAAGTATATGTATAAAGAATAATTTAAAGCAAACAAGCTCTAATATAGAAAATAATTTTAATAATAATGAAGAAATATTAATTAACGTGGATGAAGAGATAGAAGAATTTACTAGTATAGAGGATTTGGAACAAGAAATAGATGAAACTGAAAAAGAAGAAGAAAATAAAGATGCTAATAAAACAAATAACCAAGATAGCGATAAAAATAGTTCATTACCTTACTATATAAAAGTAAATTATGGAGCACAAGTAGTTACAATATATACTCAAGACGAAAACGGAGAATATACTGTTCCATATAAAGCAATGGTATGTTCTACAGGAGTGGCTACACCAACTTCTGGAGTATATTCAATACCAGCAAGATGGGAGTGGCTAGGACTTCAAGGAGACGTATATGGGCATTATAGTACGCAAATTAAAGGAAATATATTATTTCATTCAGTTCCATATTTAACAAGAGGAGATAAATCTAGTTTAGAATATTGGGAATACGATAAATTAGGAACTTATGCTTCAGCAGGTTGCATTCGTTTAACTGTAGCAGATGCAAAGTGGATTTTCTATAATTGTGAAAGAGGAACAAAAGTTGAATTTTATAGTAATTCAAATCCTGGACCACTAGGAAAACCAAGTGCTAGAAAAATATCATCTTATCCAGATTATTTAAGAAACTGGGATCCTACAGATCCAGATTCATCAAATCCATGGCATACATATAAAAATGAAGATAATAAAAAAGAAAACAATGATAATGAAAATACTAAAAATAATACTAGCGAAAATGAAACAACCAATACTAATGGTGTGAATAATGTTATAGAAAATGAAGTTTCAAACAATATTACAAATGAAACTACAGGAAGTAATAAAGGTAATGCTACTAATACTATAGATAACAGTATAAAGCAAAATGTTACAAAAAATTCTGTAGTAAATAACACTACTAATACAAAATTAAATAATACAAATACAAATGTTACTAAGACGAATGCACAAAAAGATGATAATCAAAGTAGCAAAACAACTTTAAATACAATGACAAGTGAAATAGTATAATATGCTAAATATAGGCGTTTTTACTAATATATAAGAGTTTTTTATTGTTAACTATTGATAAAATAAAGAAAGCGTGCTATAATATAAAAGCAATTTAAAGTACAAATATGTCTTTAGATAAATATCGGAGACATATGCTTATCTCCAAGTTTATCTAAAAACAAACAATTAAAGGAGGTAATATAATGAAAAAAGAGGAAATTATTTTTATTTGGAAAGAAAAAGGAAAAGAGCATATAAAAGAAATAGAACGGAAAGAGTTTTATGAGCTAATGGAAAGCATTAAAAGATCTTTTTCAGATGACAATGAGATTTCTTCTAAATTGGTTGAGATAATACCAAATATTATTTCTATAACAATAAATAAAGATAGAAACGGCCAGAAAGAGATACCTTTCATAACTTGCGAATGTAGCAGTGGATCTAAGGTTATAGAAATTAAGAGATACCACAAGATTATTTGGACAATATTAGACAAATATTGTGAGTAAAATAAAGATGGGATAGAAATTTTATTTTTTAGTTTCTATCCCATTTTTATATATTTTTGTAATTTAAGGAGTGTCCCTTATGTTTCGATTTCGGAACAAAAAAGACCGTCCCTAATGTTCTTTTTTACATTTCACTATTGCATTTATTAGAAAAACATGGTATTATAGTTAAGTCAAAGACAAATACCTTATACTTAGTTTTAGGAAAAACCTGCTTAAACTCAGTTTAAGGCAAATAAGAAAAATAGGAGGTGCAATCTAAAATGACAAAAGAAAGAAAACAAGAAATCATTAACACTTATAAAAGAGATGAAAAAGATACTGGTTCTCCAGAAGTTCAAATAGCTCTTTTAACAGAAAGAATTAATGAATTAACAGAACACTTAAAAGTACACAAAAAAGACAATCACTCAAGAAGAGGTCTTTTAAAAATGGTAGGTGCAAGACGTAGCTTACTTAAATATTTAAGTGATAAAGATGTTCAAAGATACAGAGATATCGTTGAAAAATTAGGATTAAGAAAATAATTAATCAAAAAGGACGTTTTGCTAAATAAAAGTGAAACGTCCATTTTAAAATTATTTTTACCCCAAAAGGGCCAGGTACTTATGGGGTAATAGATTAGAATTATAATTTAATAAGTAGTCTTATAATAAATTATAATTTCATAAAATGTTTTTATTTTTATTTTATAATAATACTTGAATTTAGAATGTAGCTTGTACAATATACTATAAAAATAGTACATTGTAGAGGTTACAGCTAAGAAAAGTATTGTTAGAAAATATATAAAGACATAAAAATAAATGAAATAAAGAAAAGGAGAAATATTTATGTTTAAAACTTATTCAACAGAACTTGCAGGAAGAAAGCTAACAATAGAAACAGGTAAAATAGCAGAACTTGCAAATGGTAGCGTTATGGTTCGCTACGGAGATACAGTTGTAATGGTAAATGTTACAGCTGCAAAAGAACCAAAAGATGGAATTGACTTTTTCCCATTATCAGTAGATTATGAAGAAAAATTATATGCTGTAGGAAAAATTCCAGGAAGTTTTACAAAAAGAGAAGGAAAACCAACAGACAAAGCAATATTAACTTCAAGAGCAATAGATAGACCACTTCGTCCATTATTCCCAAAGGATTTCAGAAATGATGTATGTGTTGTTGCAACAGTTCTTTCAGTAGAACAAGACAATAGCCCAGAAGTATGTGCTATGATAGGTTCTGCAGCAGCTTTAGCAATTTCAGATATTCCATTTGGTGGACCAACAGCAGCAGTAAATGTAGGTTATGTAGATGGACAAATTGTTATAAACCCAACAGTAGCTCAAAGGGAAAAATCAAGATTAACATTAACAGTAGCTGCAACACAAGAAAAAATAACAATGATTGAAGCAGGAGCAGACGAAATACCAAACGATACAATGTTAGATGCTATAAAAGCAGCTCATGTAGAAATTAAAAAAATCTGTGAATTTATTTCTGAAATTCAAAAAGATTGTGGAAAAGAAAAATTTGAATACAAACACTTTGGTGTAGAAGAAAGTTTCTATGAAGAATTAAGAGGAGCTTTCAAAGATAGAATGTACCAAGATGTACAAGCTCCAGACAAAGAAACTAGAGATGCTAACATAGATAAAATAACAGAAGATATTACAAACTATGTAGTAGAAAAATATGGAGAAGAAGCAGGAGAAGAAAGAAAACAAGATATTGCAGACACAGTTCATGACTTAGAAAAAGAATGTGTTAGAGAAATGATTTTCAATGAACACAAACGTCCAGATGGAAGAAAAATAGATGAATTAAGACCACTTTCATGTGAAGTAGGTTTACTTCCAAGAGTACATGGTAGTGCAATATTTACTAGAGGTCAAACACAAGCTATGACTATTGTAACTCTAGGAATGAAGAGTGAAGAACAAATGCTAGATGGTGTAGATGAAGAAACAGGAAAAAGATATATGCACCAATATAACTTCCCATCTTATTCAGTAGGAGAAGCAAGACCTTCTCGTGGACCTGGAAGAAGAGAAATAGGACATGGAGCTTTAGCAGAAAAAGCATTAGTTCCAGTAATTCCATCAGAAGAAGAATTTCCATATGCAATTCGTGTTGTATCTGAAATTTTATCTTCAAATGGTTCAACATCACAAGCAAGTATTTGTGGAAGTACTTTAGCATTAATGGATGCGGGTGTTCCAATTAAAAGACCAGTTGCAGGTATTTCAACAGGTCTAGTTACAAGCAAAGAGAATCCAAATGAATATGTAATGCTTACAGATATTCAAGGAATTGAAGACTTTTTTGGAGACATGGACTTTAAAGTAGGTGGAACAAAAGAAGGAATTACAGCAATTCAAGTAGATATTAAATGTGATGGTTTAACATATGATATAATTGCAGAAGCCTTTGCAAGAACAAAAGTTGCAAGAGATTATATATTAGATAACATTATGTTACCAGTAATTGCAGAACCTAGAAAAGAAATATCAAAATATGCACCAAAAATTATTACAATGACTATACCAGTAGATAAAATTAAAGACGTTATCGGACCTGGTGGAAAAATGATAAATAAAATAATAGAAGAAGCAAATGGAGTTAAAATTGACATAGAAGAAGACGGAACAGTTTGTATTTATTCTACAGAAGGACAAGATGGACCAAAAGCTAAGAAGATGATAGAAGAAATAACTAGAGAAATAGAAGCTGGAAAAATATATGACGGAAAAGTAACAAGAATAGTTACATTTGGAGCATTTGTAGATTTAGGTGGAGGAAAAGAAGGATTACTTCATATCTCTAAAATCTCAAATAAAAGAGTAGAAAAAGTAGAAGATGTTCTTTCAGTTGGAGATGAAGTTACAGTTAAAGTATCTGAAATAGACAATCAAGGTAGAATAAACTTAAATATGAAAGATTTAGAAGTAACAAATGCAGAAGACAACAAAGAAGAAGAGTAAAAAATAAATATGATAAGCCTAAGATTTTTTTAATTTACATTTAATAGAAAATCTTAGGTTTTCTTTTTTGTGTGAAATTTATTTGAAAATTAAATAAAAATATTACAAATCATTGCAAAATAAAAAAGAAAATAGTATAATATTAATGGTTAACTAATAAAATATAAAAAAGGACAAGGAGCAAAAAATGGAATATTTATATATATTACAACAAGCATTAGCTTGGTTGGTAACAATATTTTGGTTATATCAATTAATAGTTAGTATATGTTCATTAGTAAAATTAAAAGAAAAACCATTATTAGAAGATAAAGAAAACCGATTTATGGCAATTATTCCAGCACATAACGAAGCGGCAGTGGTTGCAAACTTAATAGAAAGTTTAAAAAATCAAAACTATCCTAAAGACTTATATGATATATATGTAATAGCAGACAACTGTACAGATAATACAGCAGAAGTAGCAAGAAATGCAGGAGCAATTGTTTATGAAAGATTTGATGAAAAGAAAAAAACAAAGGGTTTTGCACTTCAATGGTTTTTAGCTCAAAAAATCGAAGAAAATGCACCATATGATGCATTTTGTATATTTGATGCAGATAACATAGCAGATGAAAACTTTTTAAAAGCAATGAATAAAAAACTATGCCAAGGAGAAAATGTAGTACAAGGTTATCGTGATATTAAAAACCCTACAGATAACTGGATAACAGCAGGTTATGCAATTTTCTATTGGACAATGAATCGTTTTTACCATTTAGCAAGATATAATTTAGGTTTATCTCCACTTTTAAATGGTACAGGTTTTATGGTTAGATTTGATATAATAAAACCAACAGGTTGGGATACAAACACATTAACAGAAGATATAGAATTTTCTCTAAAAAATATTATAGAAGGAAGAAAATTAGGTTGGGCAACAGATGCAATAGTGTATGATGAGCAACCAACAGGATTTAAACAATCATGGTCTCAAAGATCAAGATGGACAGTTGGACATATTCAATGTATGAAAGAATATACTGGACTATTAGCGGCAGCTGTAAAAGAAAAGAAAACATTAATGAATTTTGATGGACTTTTATATATACTAGGTAGTATACCAATGTTTGTAGTAACAATTATTTTATTATTATTAAATTTTGTAATGTATTTTGCAAATGGAATGACAGCTCAAGAACTATTAATAAATTGTTTGCACTATTTAATACCAACATTTTTATTACCAATACTAACAGCATTATTAATTATGGTATTAGATAAAAAGCCAATCAAACCAATGTTAAAAGGACTAATTTTTTATCCATTATTCCTAGGTTCATGGCTATTAATAAACTTTAAATGTTTATTTGTAAGAAACACAAAATGGGAAAAAATAGAACATGTAAGAGATATAAAAATAAATGAAGTAAATTAGAAAAATATGGTTAGTAATTATCTAAAATGTTGACAACTACTAACCATATTTTTTGCACAATAGGAAAGAATAACTTTCTTGTTGTATAAAAAGAGCTTCGCTCTAAAAGTTGCACAGAAACTTGTTATAGTATGATGAATTATATATAATAAATAAAATTATCTTTCTAAATTATTTTGCAACTTTTCTGCATTTTTAGATATTCCAGAAACCATTGCAGTATGAATTAAAGAATTTAAATGTTCAGGTTCAGGACAATATTCTTCAGGAATAGCTGATAATACAAATTTATCTCTAATACTAAATTGTGTAATTTTACCATTACTATCAAACTTTCTTGTTAAATTATCAAGCAAAATACTTAAATCTAAAGGAAAATCGTGTTCTCTTGAAAACTGAGAAGCAAATGTTAATGTAGTTCTGGTATTACCATCTCTAAAAGGATGAACTGTCCAAAGCTCAGTAAGATACTTAGTAAAAGTAGAACTCTTTTGGTCTAAGGTAAGTGTAGCCCAATTAGTACTATTAAATTTTTCTAAGCAATTAGATAATTCTTTTTCAATATTTTTAGGAACTGCATAATTAAGGCTAAGACCTGGAATTACTACTTCTTCCTTATAAATAGGAACTTCTCTAAATTCACCTGCCCAATCAAAAATATCTTCAAAAATATGTTTATGAATAGCTTTTATATAAGAAACATCAAATTTGGTACGGAAAGTTTCTTGTACATTAAGAAATTTTGAAAAAGTAATATCTCTTTCAGCTGAATTTAAAGTGTTATAGTCAGTAATGCCAAGTCTATTTCTTAGAGTTCCATTTTCTTGAATATAAGGGTCTTTAATCATTATTTTCACCATCCTTTTTATACAATTCAATAATTTTTCTTTGAACTTCTTCAATTTCAGTTTTACCATCAACATATTCTTTTACTATTTTTAAAGCTTCATCACTTGGAAAATCAGTTCCTGTAATAGAAATTGCAAGAGCTGTTTTTACAATTTCTTTTCTTTGCTCTCTAGTTGTATTTTTTATTAATAAATCCATAAAATTTCCTCTTTCTTATTAAAATTGTAAATATATTATAACATTAATATAAAAATAAAACAAATATTTAAAATATCTAATCAATATGAAATTTTAGAGAAATTACAATAGTGTATGTATAAAACTTATAGACTTTTTTTTTCCATAATGATATAATAACTAACGAAAATGGAATTTGAAAAAATAAGTTTATAAATTTTCTAAAAAAGCTTTAGATAGCAATGAAAGGAATAAAAATTAATATGAAATTAGATAAGAAAGATATATTACATATAATAGTTATAATATTAGGAATTATATTTGTAGCGATACCAATATTTCACGAAAATTTATGGTTTGATGAAAGTTATTCAGTGGGTTTAGCAAATCATACTTTTACAGAAATTTGGACGATAGGTGGAAATGATGTACATCCTATTTTATATTATTGGATATTACATATTATTAATTTAATATTTGGAAACAAAATAATTTGCTACAGGTTATTTTCATTAGTTTGTATATCAATTTTAGGAATACTTGGTTTTACACATATTAGAAAAGATTTTGGAAAAAATGTAGGATTAATCTTTTCATTTTTAGTATTTTTCTTACCTGTAAATATGGTGTATACAGGCGAAATTAGAATGTATACATTAGCTATGTTGTTAGTTACACTAATGTGTATATATGCATATAGAGTTTATAAAAACAAAAAACAAATTAAAAATTGGATTTTATTTGCAATATTTAGCTTGGCATCAGCATATACACATTATTATGCTTTAGCTACAGCAGGAATTGTTAATTTAATGTTATTTGTATTTTTTACAAAAGAAGCAGTTAAAGAGAAAAAGTTTACAGACAATTTAAAAATGTTTTTTGCAGTTGCAATACCACAAATTATATTATATATACCTTGGATAGTTTCTTTACTATTACAAGTAAAACAAGTATCATCAGGCTTTTGGATATCAATTAAATTTCCAGATTCATTAATAGAGTTTTTTAATTTCCAATTTACAGGAAATTTGGGTGGAGATGCATATGTAAATCCTTTAATTGCAGGAATATTTGGAATAATAATATGTGTATACATGATATATGCTAATATAAAGAATAAAAATAAAGAAGAAAAGCCAGAAAAACTTGCAATATTGATATGGGGAATACTTGTACTTGCTATATGCTTAGTTTCATTAATAATATGGAGACCAATAATATATGCAAGATATATGTTATGTGTAACAGGATTGTTTATATTTTTCTTAAGCTATACAATGGCTAAAAAAGGAAATAAATATATAACTATAGCTATTTGTATAATATCATTAATAATATCTATATTTGTACAAGTAAAATTAATACAAACAAATTATGATGGAAGTAATAATAAACATATAGAATATATAAGAGAAAATATACAAAAAGACGATATTATATTACATAAAAATAATGTAGATAGTTTTGTTTTAGATGTCAATTTCTTAGATAATAAAGTATATTTTTGGAATAAAGATAATTGGAATGTAGAACAAGCATATAAAGCCTTTGGATATAATTTTAAAACATATGAAAATATAGATGAACTTAAAGATTATAAAGGAAGAATTTGGCTAATAGATTCTAGTGAAGATTTTACAGAAGAAATAAAACAAGAGCTAGAAAATGTACAAATAGTAGAAACAAAATCATATAATGTAAAATATCATAATTTACATTATACAATTACACTAGTAGAAAAAGATTAAAGGAGAAAATGTATGAAAGATATAAGAGTATATGCATTTGTTGGACCTTCTGGAACAGGAAAAAGTTACAGAGCACAAATGGTAGCAGGAGAAAATAATATTTCTTATATTATAGATGATGGACTTTTAGTAAATGAAAATGAGGTAGTAGCAGGAGAGTCTGCAAAAAAAGCGCCAACAAAAATTGAAACTGTAAAACATGCTATTTTTATAGATGAAAAAGAAAGAAAGGAAATGCAAAAAGCTATAAAAAAATTAAAACCAGAATCAATTTTAATTTTAGGAACATCAGATGGAATGGTAGAAAAAATTGCAGAAAACTTAGGTCTACCTAAAATACAAAAAACAATTTATATTCAAGATGTAGCAACAGAAACAGAAATGAAAACAGCTAGAAATATAAGAGTAACACAAGGAAAACATGTAATCCCTGTTCCTACATTTGAGATAAAAAAAGATTTTTCAGGCTATATATTAGACCCACTACAAATATTCAAGTCAAAGGGAAGCGGAAACAAGCCATATATATCAGAAAAATCAATAATAAGACCTACATTTAGTTATTTAGGCAATTTCACAATTTCAGACACCGTATTTCGTCAAATAGTAGAATACTTAGCTAAAAAGACAGAAGGAATATCAAGAGTAATGAGAACCAGAGTGGAAAATTATGGAGAAGGACCATCTATTTATATGGAAGTAGCAGTAATATATGGTCATAATGTTATAAAAGAATTAAAAGAATTTAAAGAAAAATGCGTAAAAGAAATTGAAAAATCAACAACAATGAATGTACAAAAAATAACAGTAATAGCTAAATCAATAGAAATGCCACAGAAAAAAGATTAAGAAGATTAAATTAATTGTTGTAGATAATCAAATTTAATTTAATAGATAACTAAAATTAAGAAAAGAGGAAAAAATATGTCATTTATAGTAGCAATGGATGGACCCGCAGGTACAGGAAAAGGAACAATAACAAACTTAATTTCAAAAGAAATGGGATTAGTTAATATAGATACAGGAGCAACATATAGATGTGTAGCTTTATATGCAATTAAAAATAATATAAAATTAGAAGAAAAAGAAAAAATAATAGAATCATTACCTAATATTCATATAGATATGAAAAATGAACAAGGTGTTCAAAAAGTATATTTAAATAATGAAGACGTAACAAGCGAGATAAGAAGTAAAGAAGTTACAAAAATAGTATCACAGGTATCTTCAATAGTAGAAGTTAGACTTGCAATGGTAGAAGTTCAAAGAAACTTGGCAAAAGGAAAAGATGTTATAATGGAAGGAAGAGATATTACAACATATGTATTTCCAAATGCTGATGTAAAAATCTACTTAGATGCTGATGAAGAAGAAAGAGCTAAAAGAAGATATAAAGAAATGCAAGAAAAAGGCATAGAAATGACATATGAAGAAGTGCTAAAAAATATTCAAATTCGTGATAAAAATGACAAAGAGAAAGAAATAGGAGCTTTAAAAATAGCAGAAGATGCAATTTATATAGATACTACAAATTTAAGTATTGAAGAAGTAAAAGAAAAAGTTAAAGAAATAATAACAGAAAAATATAAAAACAAAAATTTTTAGGGAAGGAAACGGTATAAATGGAAAAAAAACTAAAAAGAGGGTTGGCTATTTTTATAGAAAAAGTTTTATATATTTATTGTGTAATTTTTCATAGAATGAAAATAGAGGGAAGAGAAAATATTCCTATGGATGAGCCAGTTATATTTTGTGGAAATCATAGAACTTTTTTAGATCCAGTTTTAATTAAAGTAACTGCAAAAAGAAATTGTCATTTCTTAGCAAAAGGAACTTTATACAAAAATAAATTTTTTGCATTTCTAGGATGGGTATTTGAAACTATACCAGTATTAAGAGATTCAAAAGATATAAATGCAATAAAACAATCTTTAAGATATTTAAAAAATGGAGAATGTATAGCACTTTTCCCAGAAGGAACAAGAAATGGATTAGCAAAAGGAGAAAAAGTAAAGGATGGTGCAGCTTTCTTTGCATTAAGAACTGGTGCTAAAATAGTTCCAGTAGGAATATCTGGAAAAACAGGTGCTTTTTCAAAAGCGATAATTAGATATGGAAAACCATTAGATTATAGCAATTATAATAAAAATGATGAAGAAGCATTAAGTAAAATAACAGAAGATTTAATGGAAAAAATATTAGAACTTACCAAATAAGAAAATGGGGATGGACCACTTTTATTATTTGCATAATATTTAAAATTTGATGCTAATATACAGAGATGGCGGATTGTATAGCATGTAAACTTTAAAGTAACAAGTATTATGCCGAAAATTGTCAATATTTTTTTAAAACAAATTACAAAATTTACTTGCAAAAAAACTTGCAAAATTATGTTGACAATAAAAATAGATTGCTATATAATAAAATAGTTAAAAAATAAATAAGGTGAGAATATGGAGAATGAAAAAGAATTATCTTTCGAAGAACTATTAAAACAAGAGTCTTTGAAAGAAAGAAAGCTAGAAAAGACAGTAACAGGAAAAATTATTAGTATAACTTCTAACGGAGAAATTTTTGTAGATATTAACTACAAGGCTGATGGAATTATTCCTAAAAAAGAATATAGCAATGATGAAAATGCAAATCCTAAAAACGAGTTTAAAGTAGGAGACACAATTACAGCAGATGTATTAAAATTAAATGATGGATTAGGTAATGTACTTTTATCATATAAAAGAGTTAAAAATCGTGAAAACAAAACTAAGATAGAAGAAAAATTTAAAAATAATGAAGCTATTGAAGCTAAAGTTTCACAAGTTAATGAAAAAGGTCTAATCGTAAATGTAAATGATACAAGAATTTTTATTCCTTTATCATTATCAGGAATACCTAGAGGAGAAGATACAAATTCATATTTAGGGAAAAATGTTAAATTTAAAATTACAGAATATGACCAAAAAACAAATAGAGTAATAGGTTCAATTCGTTCTATATTAGACGAAGAAAGAAAAGCAAAGCAAGAAGAGTTTTGGAATAATGTAGAAGTTGGAAAAAAATATAAAGGAATAGTTACAAGTTTAAGTTCTTATGGAGCTTTTGTAGACTTAGGAGTAACACAAGGATTATTACATGTTTCAGAAATCTCTTGGGATAGAAATGCAAAAGTAGATGAAATTTTAAAACAAGGTCAAGAAATAGAAGTAACAATTATAGACTTAGACAAAGAAAATAAACGTATAAAATTGAGTTACGGAGATAAAGGACCAAATCCTTGGAACAAAGTACCAGAAAAATATCATGTAGGGGACATTGTAAAAGTTAAAGTTGTAAAAATGATGCCATTTGGTGTTTTTGTAGAACTAGAATCAGGAATTCAAGGATTAGTACATATTTCACAAATAGCAGAAAAGAAAATAACAAAGCCAGAAGAAGAATTAAAACTAAACCAAAACGTTAATGCAAAAATAATAGAAATGGATTTAGAAACACAAAGAATAGAACTATCAATTAAAGAATTAGAAGGAACTTCTAATGAATATAAAGAAGAAATTTAAATAATATAATTTTTAAAAATATTAAAATGAGCGATGAGAACATCGCTTGTTTTATGGGATAAAATTTAATATAAAAAGGGGTAAATAAAATGATAAATGAAAAAATAAGAAACATAGCAATAATTGCACACGTTGACCATGGAAAAACAACACTTGTAGACTGTTTGTTAAGACAAAGTCACGTATTTAGAGAAAATGAACAAGTAGCAGAAAGAGTAATGGACTCAAATGATTTGGAAAAAGAAAGAGGAATTACAATTCTTTCTAAAAACACATCAGTTATGTATAACGGTACAAAAATTAATATAGTAGATACACCAGGCCATGCTGATTTTGGTGGAGAAGTTGAACGTGTTTTAAAAACAGTTGATGGTGTTTTATTATTAGTAGATGCTTTTGAAGGACCAATGCCTCAAACAAGAGAAGTTCTAAAAAAATCATTAGCACTTAACTTAAAACCAATAGTTGTAATTAACAAAATAGATAGACCAGGTTCAAATCCTGCAAAAGTGGTAGACCAAGTATTAGAATTATTTATTGAGTTAGATGCAAATGATGATCAATTAGATTTCCCAGTAATATACGCATCTGCTAAAAATGGAATAGCAAAAATGAGTTTAGATGAAGAATCTGATAATGTAAATTGTATATTTGATACAATATTAAAATATATTGAACCACCTAAATGTGAAATTGAAGGACCAGCTCAAATGCTAGTATCTAACATAGATTATGATGATTATTTAGGAAGAATTGCAGTAGGAAGAATAGAAAGAGGAACTATTAGATCTGGTATGCCAATAGTAATCTGCAAACAAGATGATAAAATAACACAAGGTAAAGTTGCAAAATTATTTACATACGAAGGTTTAAAAAGAACTGAAGTAGAAGAAGCACAAGCTGGAGATATTGTATCACTTTCAGGAATTGCAGATATTGGAATTGGAGAAACAATATGTGATTTAAATCATCCAGAAAAAATAGATTTTGTAGATATAGATGAACCAACAGTATCTATGACATTTAGTGTAAATAATGGACCATTTGCAGGAAAAGAAGGACAATTTATTACATCAAGACATATTAGAGATAGATTATTCAAAGAACTAGAAAGAAATGTATCTTTAAGAGTAAAAGAAACAGATTCAGCAGATAGTTTTGAAGTATGTGGACGTGGGGAACTTCATTTATCAGTATTAATCGAAACAATGAGAAGAGAAGGATTTGAACTTTTAGTTTCTCGTCCAAAAGTTATTTTCAAAGAAATAGATGGTGTGAAATGTGAACCAATGGAAAAATTAGTTGTTAATGTACCAGATGAATCAATAGGAACAGTTATTGAAAAATTAGGAAGAAGAAAAGCAGAAATGACTAATATGGAACCGGCAGAATTAGGCCATACAAAAGTAGAATTTAAAATACCTGCAAGAGGATTAATAGGATATAGAACAGAATTTTTAACGGATACAAAAGGAACAGGTACAATGAACTCTATATTCGACTGCTATGAACCTTTTAAAGGTGATATACAAGCTAGAACAAGAGGTGTTTTAGTAGCATTTGAACAAGGAACATCTGTAACATATGGGTTATACAATGCACAAGAAAGAGGAGAACTTTTAATAGGTCCTGGTGTAGATGTATATGAAGGAATGATAGTTGGTATAAACTCTAGAAATGAAGATATAGCAATAAATGTATGTAAAGAAAAACATTTAACAAACACAAGAGCTTCAGGTTCAGATGATGCACTTCGTTTAGTTCCACCATTACAAATGTCTCTAGAAAAAGCTATTGAATTTATAGCAGAAGACGAACTTGTTGAAGTAACACCAAAAAATATCAGATTAAGAAAGAAAACATTAGATACAAAAACAAGAGAAAGAGAAGCAAGAAGATAATATAAAGTTATGAAAAGGCGTCTAAAAAAAGAGACGTCCTTTTTTCTGAAAATATATGATAAGAGGTAAAAATGAATAAGGAAGAATTAAAAAAAATAAAAGAAAAAGCATTAGAAGAGCACATACCAATAATAATGGATGATACCTTAGAAGTAGTGGATAAAATATTAAAAGAAACAAAACCTAAAAAGATACTTGAAATTGGAACTGCTGTAGGGTATTCTGCAATGTGTTTTTCTGAATATTTACAAGAAGGCGGAATAATAGACACTATAGAAAGAGACGAAAAAAGAATAGAAGAAGCAAAAGTAAATATTGAAAAAGTAGGAGTTGCAGAGAAAATTAATATATTAGAAGGTGATGCAGTAGAAATATTACCTACACTTACAGGGAAATATGACATAATATTTATAGATGCTGCAAAAGGGAAATATCCATTTTTCTTAAAAGAAGCTTTACGAATGCTTGAAAAAAATGGTGTAATATTAGCAGATAATATCTTATATAAAGGATATGTAATGAGTGATTACAACAAACATAAACAACGTACAGCTGTAAGAAACTTAAGAGAATACATTCATGAAGTTACAGAAAAACCTAATTTAGAAACAGAAATTTTAGAAGTAGGAGATGGACTTGCAATTTCAAGGTTTAAAAATTGAGCATTAAATTAAATGTTTTGTGTAAAAAAATAATAAAAAAGGCAGATTAACTAATATCTGTCTTTTTTACATTAAATATTTTATAGAAGATAGAATTGTATCTGCTACCATAAGAACTAAAGCAATAATATTAAATATCTTAAGATTAGAGGAAGAAATTTTTGGAATAATATTATTCATTTTTTTATCTATAAAAGGATAGATAAATCCAACGAAAACAATAGCAATAACTCCCCAAGCAATTGTATAAAAAAAGCTTATTCTACCATTTAAGTTTAAAAAATCGTTTTTGTAATTCCACCAATAAGAATGAAATAATACCTCTAAAATATAACTTGTGTAATATTCAAATGCAGAACATACAACAGAAGCATAAGCAAAAAGCTTTATAAAATTATTTTTATATTTAGCAAGAAATATAATTAGTATAAGAGCACCATAGCCATATATTGGACAAATAGGACCATACAAAAAACCACGCATAGTAAAATGACCTAATATAATAAAACTATAAATTGTTTCCATTAACCAACCAGCAAAAGCAAATATGAAAAAATATAATATATATAAATGCAAATTGTTATTTTTGGTAGTTGAAAATTTCTTGTCCATAAAGTCACCCCTTTTTAATAAATATATAATACCAAAAGAGATTTATAAAGTAAATAAAAATGAAAAATAAAAAATATATTTTATTTTAAAAATATTTTTATGTCAAAAAATGTAGAAAAGTTTATGAAGAAAATTTATTATGATTATTGACATAAAATTGAATTTAAAGTAGAATAATATAAAATATATGGAGGTGCAAATATATGAATTTTACTCAAGAAGAAATAAAAAGAATAGACCAATTATTAGCAAAAGTGGATGAAGAACAAGAAAAAAATGGAAATATATTATATTCATTTGATGATGTAGCAAAAAGAATATTAAGTAGAATAGAAAGAGAAAATAACAATTTACAAAATATACATTACGAAAAAAGCTAATAGCAATTTAAATCAAATAGAATACTATATTAAATATAAGTTAAAAAATCCAATTATAGCTAATAAAACCATAATTAAAATCATTGATAAAATTTTTATTTTAGAGGATTTTCCATACATAGGTTCAATTTATAAGGAAGGTCCAATTAGATTTATAATCTATAAAAAGTTCTTAATCTTTTATGAAATCAAGGAAGAAGAAAAAAATGTGATAATAAAAAGAATTATACATAGAAAGAAATACAAAAGTTTCTAGTTTTTTTAGTATGTCTAAATTAGACAGAATAGCAATTTGTGTTTACTTTTAAAATGATACATGCTATAATACTTAAAGAAATTAAGAAGTATATATGTACTTTTGAAAGGAAGAAAAAATGAAAAAACCAGAGTTGTTAGCCCCAGCAGGGTCTTTTGAAAAAGCAAAAATAGCATTTATGTATGGAGCAGATGCAGTATATGCAGGTACATCTAGTTTATCTTTAAGAACAAGAGCAGAAATGAAAGATAATGATTTAGCAAATACAATAAAATATGCACATTCAATAGGAAAAAAAGTATATACCAATATAAATATATATGCTTGGGACGATAGATATGAAGAAATTATAGAACAAGCAAAAATGCTTAATGAATTAAAGGTAGATGGAATAATAGTTGCGGATGGTGGAGTAGTAGATATTTTAAAAGAATATGCACCAGACATTCCTTTACATATTAGTACACAAGCTAATACTATAAGCTATCATGCAGCAAACTTTTGGTACAAAAACGGAGCAAAACGTGTAATACTAGGACGTGAAATGAACAAAAAACAAATAAAGGAACTTATAGAAAATAAACCAAAAGATTTAGAAGTAGAGATATTTATTCATGGAGCAATTTGTTTTGGATATTCAGGTAGATGTTTTTTAAGTGATTTTTTAACAGGAAGAAGTGCAAATTTAGGAGATTGTGCACAAAGTTGCAGATGGGCATATAATGTTTATGTAGAAGAAACAAACAAACCAGGAAATCTAATGCCAGTAGAACATGATAATAAAGGAACTTACATTTTTTCATCAAAAGATATGTGTTTAGTAAAAGAAATTCCTGAAATTATAGAAATGGGAGTAGATAGTCTAAAAATAGAAGGAAGACTAAAAACGGAATATTACTTAGCTTCAGTAGTTAATGCATATAGAAATGCAATAGATGATTATACGAAAGAACCAGAAAATTACGATTATACGAAGTATTTAAAGGAATTAGAAAAAACAAAAACAAGAGGGTTAACTACATTTTATTTTAACGATAGAAATAATAAAGATATACAAGAATACGAAGGAAAGCAATATAATTCAGACTATGAATTTGGAGGAAAAGTAGTAGAAAATATAGAAGATAAAACTGTAATAGAAATAAAAAATAAACTACAAGTTGGAGATGAATTAGAAATTATAGTTCCAGGACAAATAGAAACTATAAAATTTACAATAGATAAATTATGGGATGTGGATACAAACGAAGAAATAACACATATAAATCCGGGAAAGGCAGAACAAAAAGTAATTATGCACCTTCCAATTGAAACTCAAAAAGATTGGATTTTAAGAAGAAAAAAATAAAGGACATTTGGGGACGGGGCAATTTTGTCCTTTACATAAAATGATGAATATAATTGAAAAATAGTGAATTAGAAAAAATTCTAACTCACTATTTTTTTGATGTTTTCTCAGTAGTCACAGAAATTTAATCATATTTTTTGTAAATAATAAAAGTTAAAAAACAATAATATTAAATTATATTAACTAACAATTCTTTAAATCTTCTAGCTTAAATGCAATAATAAAACCTACAAAAAATAAAATAACAGAACAAAAAGAAAAAGAATTAGGAACTAGAACAAATACACTACCTAAAACAAAACCAATAATAGAATAAGAAGTTTGAGAATAATGCTTTTTAAATAAAAATCTTATAAGCAATAAAAATATAAAACCTCCAATTAAACAACCAAATCCAATAGGTATTAAAATGCTTAAATTTAAAGTTGCAAGTGATTGAAGATATACATTATAAATTCCAAAACACATTAAAATAACAGTACTACTTACACCAGGAATAATAATTCCAGCAGACATAGCAAAGCCAGAAAAAATAAGATAAAGGGTATTACAATTACTTATAGAGCTTAAATTATTCATTTTGCTTTCTAATAAAAACAAAAGAAGACCAAACAAAAATGCAAAAATAGTATATATTATATAATAAAGTTTAAAGGGACTTTTGGAATTTGTATCTTTTATTAAAGATGGAACAGAACCTAAAATAAGTCCTAAAAACAATAATTTACACTCGGCTTCAAAATTTGTAAAAGCATAGTTTAATATATTTCCAAATAAAAGAAAACCTATTATAGTACCTAAAATTATAGGAAGCAAAAAAAGTATATTTTTCTTAAAATCTTTAAAAATACCTAAAACACTATCAATTAATTTCTCATAAATACCAAAAATAACACATAAAACACCACTACTAATTCCAGGAACTACTGCTCCTATACCTATTAAAATGCCTTTACCTACAGAAAGTAGAAAATTCATAAAACCAATCCTTTTTATCAAATTTGAAAATACAAATAGTTATAAAAGATTTTTTAGAATCTTTCAAATTATTTTTGAGTAGCAATTAACTACAATATAAAGGTATTCTTTGAAAAATAATATATGAGTAAATTATTAAAAAATATTGTATGAAAATTTTGCATATGATAAAATTGAAAGCAGTAAAGGGAAGGTATAAATATGAATATAAAAGAGCTAAGTTTAGAAGAAAAAATTGGGCAAATGTTTATAGTAAGTTTGGAAGGCAAAGAACAAGAAGAAATTAGTAAAGTTATAAAAAAACTAAAAATAGGTGGAATAATTATTTATAAAAAGAATTATAACAATTATGAACAAATGCTAGGTTTAATAAACAATATAAAAGAAATAAATGCAGAAAATAAAATTCCTATAACTATTAGTATAGATCAAGAAGGAGGAAGAGTAAATCGTATGCCTCCTGAAATTTTAAATCTAAAAAGTGCTACCAAATTTGCAAATACAAAAGATATAGAGTTAGTAAAAAATACAGGAAAGATTATAGGAAAAATGCTAAAAGAAATGGGTATATCTATGAATTATGCTCCTATACTAGATATAAAGAGATTTGAAGAAAAACATGCAATAGGAGATAGATGTTATGGAGAAAATAAAGAAGATGTAGAAAAATACGGAATAGAAGTTATGAAACAATTGCAAGAAAATAATGTTATATCAGTAATAAAACATTTTCCAGGGCATGGACTTACAAAAAAGGATTCACATTTTAGAATTCCAAAAATAAAAGAAAAAATTGAAGTACTAGAAAAAGAAGATATGGAACCTTTTGAAGTAGCAATAAAAAATGGTGCAGATGCAATAATGGTAGGGCATCTTATTATAAAAGATGTAGATAGAAAATATCCTGCTTCACTTTCAAAAAAAGTAATTCAAAAATATTTGGTAGAAAAATATAATTACAATGGTTTAATAATTACAGATGATATGAAAATGATGGCAATTAGATTACATTATAATATGAAAAAAGCAGTGAAAAGAGCAATTTTAGCAGGAGATGATATAGTCATGATAGGCCTTTCATATAAAAAAGTAGATAAAATTATAAAATATATAATTAGGCAAATAAAGAAAGGAAAAATATCTGAAGAAAGAATTAATAAGAGTGTAGAAAAAATTTTAAAAATGAAAGAAAAATATAATTTAAAAGATGAAAAGGCGAATGGGTTTGACATTAATAAAATTAATGAACAGATAAAAAAAATAAATAATAGTTTATAAAATTTATATGCATAGATATATTTTAGTATGTCTATGCGTGTATTATTATATTCTAGGAAACGTCTCCAAACTTTCCTAGAATATAATAATGATTCGCTAGACATTCCACACAAATTTTATTACATAAAATTTTGAAGGCGAACAAAGACGAGGCATGAAAAGTTTTTTTAATGTCTAAAAATATTAATCATGCCTCTTTTGTTCTAGAGGTCAGGCACTTTTATTTTTTCTATACATATAATTGGGTATAGTAAAAAAATGGAGGTACTTGTATGTTAGCCCTTACTCTTTCAAGTTTTTTAACATTTTTACAAGGAGCAGTATTCCTTGTGGGGTATATTTCAAATAATCAATTGTTTCCAGAACCATTAACTGCGGAAGAAGAAAATTTATATTTAGAAAAACTAGGTCAAGGAGATGAAGAAGCAAGAAATATATTAATAGAAAGAAATTTAAGATTAGTTGCACATGTTTCTAAAAAGTATATAGCAACCAAAGTTTCTCAAGATGATTTAATTTCTATAGGAACAATAGGATTAATAAAAGGAATAAATAGCTTTAAACCAAACAAAAACGTTAAATTATCTACATATGTTTCAAGATGTATAGATAATGAAATTTTAATGCATTTAAGAAGTACAAAAAAGATAGGAGCAGAAGTTTCTTTAGAAGATACAATAGGAAAAGACAAAGATGATAATACAGTAACACTAAAAGACGTGTTAGAAAATAGTGAAAAGAATATAGAAGATGAAGTTGACTTGAAAATGAAAGTGAAAAAGTTATATGAAAAAATGAAGTTAGTATTAAAAGATAGAGAAAAATTGATAATAGAAATGAGATTTGGTTTAGATGGAAAGAAACCAAGGACGCAAAATCAAATTGCAAAAATGATGGGAATATCACGTTCATATGTTTCTAGAATAGAAACAAAAGCAATAGGAAAACTTGCAAAAGAAATTAAAGAACAATAGTATGTAACAAACAAAATAAAAAAGGTGGTACTAAAAGTATCACCTTTTTTGTTCCTAGCATAATTATAATAATAAAACAGGATAATTTATACTGCATTAAGCTACTAATTACCTATTTAATAAATAAAAGCCTAAATTCAAATAAGAAGCAAATAATACCCATAATAAATAAGGAACTTGTAAGAGGCCTGATACCTTATTTCTTTGATAAAATTTAATAATCATAATAAGTACAAGCAATGCAAGTAAGAGTATCCAAATAAAAGAAAATAGTCTTAATTCAAAAACAAAGAAAAAAATTGACCATAAAGCATTTACTCCTAATTGTATGTAATAAATAAATTTGACATCCATATTTACTTTATAATCGATTTTAAGTATTCCATAAGAAATCCCCATTAAAATATATAAAATAGTCCATATTATAGGAAATAAAATACTAGGAGGTGCTAATGGAGGTTTTACAAGAATGTTATAATCCATAAATTTAGAGATAATAATTCCAACAATTCCACCTATGGTTAAAGGAATAAAAATAGATTTTACATATAACCAAAAATTTTTCATAAAAAAATCCTTTCTATACAAGTTATAATGTAAGTATATTTCGTTTTAAATATAAATATACAAAAATAAAATAAAAAAATGTAATAAATCTAATTTCTCTAAAAGAATATAAAAAAATATTCATATTTTCTTGCTATTTTTTTGATAATATTGTATTATAGTATAAGTATAATTTGTGCCAGAAAAGTAAAAAATAGGAAATGCTAGAAAGGGGCAACTATAAATGAAAAAAATAAGTATAGTTTTTGCTATTGTTATTTGTATATTTTCTACTACAGTAGTATTTGCAACTAATACAAATGCAATTAATGCAAAAACAACAAGAGCAACAACAAATTCAATATCAAATGAAGTAAAACAAAGTGAAACAATGAGTCAATTAGTAGAAATAAAAGATAATGAGAAAAAAACATTAGAAGATTATCAAGCAGCATATGGCTCAGAAACATACGGATTAACAGCATACATATTAAATAAAGTACAAATTTATAGTATACCATTTTGTTTTGTAGGAATAGCTATTAGTGCTATTTATCAATATGTTTTAGGTATTCGTAAATTAGACACAAGAGATAAAGGTTTTGCTATTATGATTTCAATTATTACAATATTTGTAATAGCGCAAGTATTACCATTAATATTTGCAATTGTAGTAAAAGGTTGGAGGGGTTAAACAAATGAAAGTTTTATTTGCAGTGAGTAATGAATCTATTTCAGAGACAATTGTAAAAAAATATCAACAAATGTATAAAGAAATAATTTTAAGTAAAAATGTATATTATTTTAATGCTATTATAAAAGAGTTAGAAAAAGATAAGACTTATGATCGTGTTGTTATAAGTGAAGATTTAGAGCCTTTTACTAATAATAACTATGAAACAATAGATAATTTTATATTTGAAAAATTAGATAATATTTCAGATGAGGCTTCTACCACTGCAGGTGAAGATATTCCAATTATATTAATTGCAACAGATAGACGTACTAAATCAGATAATTTATTAATAAAATTGTTTGGAATAGGAGTTTATAGTGCTTTACTTGGACAAGATAGAAGCATAGAAGAAGTATGTAAATTAATTCAAAAGCCAAGATCTAAAAAAGAGGCGAAAGTTTATTATAAAATAGATTCTAATGATGTTGATTACAAACCAGAAAATGAAGCAGATGTTAGTGAAACAGAAATTCAAAACATATTAACACATTATAAACGTTTAGGAAGAAATGAAGAACGTTATGTAGAAAGTTTTGATAGCATTGCAGCACAATATACAGATCAACAATTAAAAGTTATTGTAAAATTTTTACCATTAAATGTTAAAGCAGTATTGGAAGAAAATAGTCCTAGATATCAACAATTAATGTCTTTTGAAAAACCAAAGACACCAAAATATGGACAATATCAAAGTCAAAGTAAACCAAAATTAAATAATAATACAAGTGGAACAATTAGCAATAGCGGAATAAAGGTAGAATCTATACTAATTGGTGAAAAAAAGCTAACTAAACCAGTTATTATTCCATCGGCTAATACAGTAAGAAGAGTACAAAAAACTGAAAAAACAGAGGGAAAATTAGTACGAAAAATGGAAAAAATAAATGTGCCAGATATAGAAGAAACTAATACACAAAAAACAGTATATGAAGTTCCTGAAATGGTTGAAGAGCCAAAGAAGAAAAGAGGTAGGCCAAGAAAAATGCAACCTGAAAGTACTCAAGTAGAAGCAGAAGCAAAAAAAAGAAGAGGTAGACCAAGAAAAAATCCAGTAGAAGAACAAACAATAGAACCTGAAGAAGATTCTATATTACCGGAATTTGAAGATATGCCAGAGATGGAAGAAAGACAAACTTCAAAAGCAGAAAAAATAAATGACGATGGACTACAGTTTGAAGAAGATACAGTACTTCCAGGATTTGACGATGATATGTTACCAGAATTTGAAGATGGCGAATCAAATGAATATAATAGTCAAGAAAATGAAGAGTATAATGATGAAAATGTTCTTCCGGGTTGGGAAGATGACGAACAAGAAAAGGAACCAGAAGAAACAACAATAAATAATGACTATAACTCAAGTTATAATTCAAATGATGAAGAAGATTTCTTTAATTCTAAACCAAATGAGTCACATTTACAAGATTATAGAGAATCATCTGCAAATTTAGAAAGTTTACTAACAAGAGATAAAAAAATAGTAGCTTTTGTAGGAACTCAAAAAAATGGAACATCATTTTTAGTAAATAATTTAGCAGAAGTATTATCAAACCAAGGAATAAAAACAGCAATTTTAGATCTAACAGAAAATAGAAATTCATACTATATTTATACAAAAAATGAAGAACAATTAAGAAAAATAGCATATGTTTGCACAGAAAGATTAAGTCAAGGTATTGCCGAAGGTATAAAAGTAAATAGTAATTTAGATGTATATACATCATTACCTGGTGAAAAAAATAATATTGAAGACTATACTTCAATATTAGAAACTTTAGTAAAAAACTATGCTTTAATATTATTAGATTGTGATTTTTCTACACAATATGGTTATTTAAAAGAAGCAAGCGAAATGTATTTAGTACAAAGTATGGATGTACTTACAATTCAACCATTAACAGCTTATTTAAGAGAATTAAAAGCAAAAGGTATATTAGAACCAAATAAATTAAGAGCAGTTATCAATAAATATACTAAAGTTAAAGGAGTTACAGAAAAGGCTATTATAGGTGGAATGGCATTTTACAATGACCCTGCAATGTCATTTATGACAGAATTATTTAATAGAGAAACTATTCAATATTGTGTAATACCATTTGATGGACAAGTATATGCAAAATACTTAGAAGAGCTAATAAATTGTAATATTACATTAAGTGGATATTCAAAAGAATTTATTAATTCATTAAATAAATTAGCCAGTATGGTATATCCTGTAATAGGAAATTATATGAATAGCAATAAAGCAAAATATAGTAATCCTAAATATAATAAATATGTTGCAAGAAATACATTTTCTAATGATATGAATTCTACTTTAGATAAAATGAAAAGAAATTATTAAAAAGGAAAAATAAAAATAGCAAAAAAATGGAGGTGCTAAATTTGACTATAGCTATGATTATATTACTAGTAGTCATTATTGTATTCTTAATGTTATACAATATGTCAGTGCATAAGAAAATAGATACTTTTAGTAACTTAAACCAAAAAATAGTAAGCTTAAATGTGTTACAAGAATTTATGGATACTATTAGTGAAGAAAAAACGCCAGATGAAAAAATTAAGAAAATAAATGATATATTAATTGAAAAATATGACATAAAATATTCTACAATTGTTGTGTATAATGGTGCTGAGTATACAATAAAAGCAACAAATGTAGATAGTAAACATTGGGATACTTTAAAAAATCTACACTCAGAGGAAATTTTTAAAGAAAGTATTCAAAAAGCAGAGCCTCGATATATTACAGTAGAAAAAGAAGGGGATAGACTTCCTTATCAAAAAATGGAATTTGGAAGAGCAAAATCAGCAATGTTTTTCCCATTATATATAGACAATATATATATAGGATATTGGATTATTGAGAGTGGAGTTCCACACGATTTTGACAACATAGATAGAACCATATTACAAGTTGTAAAAAATAATATAGTATCTGTAATAAAGACAATCGATAAACAAAATGTAATAGAAAATATAGTTAGAAATGATGAATTTACAGGTTTAAAATCAGAAGAATATCTATATGGAGAAGGTAAAAGAAAAATTGATAATTATGATACTTCTGCTATATGTATGTTCAAAATAATAAATATAAATAATATAAACGAAGAATGTGGCAGACATACAGGAAATTATGTTATTTCAAAAGTTAGTGATATGGTAAGACAAAATATAGCTGCTGAATATGTTTTTGTAAGATATATGGGACCAAAATTTGTAATAGCATTTACTGGAATAGATGTAGATGGAATAACAGAATTTATGACTGAAATAAAGAAAAATGTGGAAAATATGAAATTAGAACAAGTAGAAGAAGACGTATTTGAGGGAGATAAACCACAAATAGTTAGTCCTAAAATTAATATAGCAGTTACTACTTATTATAAAGGAACAGCTTTAGAAGGAACTACTAAAAAATTAGAAGAATATATAGACTCTGCAAAAGCAAATGAAAGCCAAATTAATTATATATAGACTTACTTGTTAAGGAGGTAAAAAATATGGCAAATGATGAAACAATGTGCTTCAAAGTACCAAATGAAGGAAAATTAGAGACTAGGGAAATTTTAAAAGAAATATATGAAGCATTATCAGAAAAAGGGTACAATCCAGTTAATCAAATAGTTGGGTATATTTTATCTGGAGATCCAACATATATTACTAGTCATAAAGGGGCTAGAAATTTAATTCGTCAAATAGAAAGAGATGAATTATTAGAAAAAATGGTTAAAAACTATATAGGAATGGAAGAAGAATAGTAATGAGAAAACTTGGAATAGATTATGGAGATGCTAGAGTTGGAATTGCTATAACAGATGCATTAAATATTACTGTACAAGGATTAGAAACTATTCATCATCAAGGAAATGACAAAGTAGTATTAAAAAGACTTGAAGAATTATTAAAACAATATGAAATTGATACCTTTGTTATAGGAATGCCGATAAATATGAATGGAACTAAAACTGAAAGAGCTGAAGTAACAGAAAAATTTATACATAAATGCAAATGCAAATTTCCAAAAATAGAAGTAGAGACAATAGACGAAAGACTTACAACAGTTGCAGCACATAAAACAATGAATTTTTTGAATGTTAATAAAAACAAAAAAAGAAATATAGTAGACACCATATCAGCAGTATATATTTTAGAGACTTATATGAAAAAATGTGAAAATTCTTAAACATATATTGCACAAATACAAAAAATAGTATATGATAAAACAAAATTACAAATACTAACGAAGAGATATTAATATTGTAGAAATACAATTAATATAAATAATTGAAAGGAGAAAATTTTAAAATGGATGAAAATGAAAACAACATTCCAGAGGAGGAATTAGATAATATTATCGTATTAAACGATGAAAATGGAGAAGAAGTACCTTTTGAATTTTTAGATTTAATAGAATTAGAAGGAGAAGAATATGTAGTATTACTTCCAGTAGAAGAAGATGAAGAAACAGAAGGAGAAGTTGTAATTCTAAAAGTAGAAGATACAGAATCTGAAGAAGAAGAATCTTATGTAAGTGTTGATGATGAAGATACACTTAATAAAGTATTCGAAATCTTTAAAGAAAAATTCAAAGATGAATTTAATTTTGTAGATGATGAAAAATAATAAAAGGTTGGAGGTTGGAACTAATAATTCTAACCTCTATATTTTTTATATTCTAAAAGATATCATAGAATGATAACTTTCTATAGAAGAATATTATTACATAAAAGTGATAGTTTAATTTTATAAAAAAGTAAAAGGAGAAAATAAAATGAAAGATTTAAGTAGCTGGTTAATAACAATGTTTATAATAATGTTTTGGATATTAAGACTTATAGTTGCTATAACAGGAACATTAGATATAGAATTTACATTAAAGCCAATAGATAATAATATAGAAGTTATATTATTATTTGTTGTTTTAGCATTGATTCCATTTATATTTAAAAGAAAAATTTGGGCTGCAATTGCATATTTAATAGGTTATGGCTATTATTTTGGAAGAGGGCTAATAGAAAATATTATACCTATGATAAAAGGAGAAACACTTAGGCCAGAAACTTATATGAATATGTTTATAGCATTAATTGCTATTGTACTTCCAATAGCAGCTATATTTGACATTTTATTAGATAAAGCAAGAACTAAGAATCCAGTAAATAAAGAAACAGATTGGTTTTACAAAAATGAGCAATATGATAGAAAATTAGATGAAAGAGCAGACAAAAACAATTATAGAACTTTGTAATTAAAAAATATATCTTGACTTTAACTTTTAAGATGAAGAAGGATTTAGCAGAAACATTCCATATCCATATACAGGATGTAAATAATATTTTAAAATAAGGGGGAATAAAATAGTGAAAAAATCACTATGAAATATTTATGAAATATTGTAATTTAAATATAAATCTTACAAATAAAGAAGAATTATTTAAAATAGATCCAAATAAAACGAAATGTATTATTACACTTAATGCACAAATCATCAGGTTGGCAAATACAAATGAGGAATTATTCAACTTTGTTAACCAAAATTATGCAACATTAGATGGACAAATACCATTAAAATTTGCAAGGATTACAGATAAGAAATTTAAACAAGTTGAAAAATTGTCAGGTAGTGAAATTGTATTTGACTTTTGTGAGTATGCAAAAGAAAATAATATGAAAATCTATTTTTTAGGTGGTTTAGAAGATTCAAATAGACAAGCTGTTTTGAATGTTAGAGAAAAATACGGAATAGAAGTAGGGGGATATTCACCACCATATGAAAATTATCCATTTTCAGAAAAGTTTATAAATGACTGTATGGATCATATAAAAGAAGAAAAACCAGATATAATATTTGTTGGTTTTGGAGCACCAAAACAAGAATTCTTTATGAGAGATAATTTAGAAGAACTAACAAAATGCGGTGTTAAATTTGCTATTGGCAGTGGTGGAACAGTGGATTTTGTATCAGGAAAAATAAAAAGGGCTCCTAAATTAATTAGTAAAATGGGATTAGAAGGAATATATAGATTGTTTAAGCAATTTAATAAAGCTCGTATAAAAAGAATAACATATTCATTTGGTTTTTTTAAATATATAAAAGGCAAGCCATCATTTATGAAAAAATAATAAAAATTACAAGGGACATTAAGTAAGAACAATTTAAGGAAACTTTTGCCAACACCTAAAAAGAGTTTAAAAGAACTAGAAAAAGAAACAATTGAATAACAAAGAAAAAAGCAAGTGAATTTGAACCAGAATATATAGGACAATTAGGATTTTATGTAACAGCAGTTAATGAAACAATAAAAAAAAGAATGTGATGCACCTACGATTGGTTTATTATTATGTAAAGGAAAGAACAGAGTAACGGTAGATTGGTCTTTGAAATCCACAAATGTTCCTATAGGTGTTTCAACTTATGAATTGAAAGAACAACTATCAAAAGAATTGATAGATAAATTGCCAATAGAAGAAGAAATAAACATATATTTAGATATAGATGAAACAAATAAATAGTAATTGCACTAAACTGCTATCGCAGTGGTCGTTTAAGTTAGTATAACACTAAATA
>CAVFFZ010000009.1:0-45210 GCA_963621995.1 Lachnospiraceae bacterium | reverse complement strand
CACATCACACCTTTCTTTGCAATAACGCACAAAAAAATCAACTATTTCTAGTTGATTTAATCATTAACGTCACATTGGTGCGACGATTTTATCTTATGGAGCGGATGGCGGGAATCGAACCCGCGCTATCAGGTCGGAAGCATGACATTCTACCACTAAATTACACCCGCAAATGTAACTAAACACATTATATAACATATAAAAAATACTTTCAAGTAAAAAATAACAAAAATGACTTGCAAAAATAAAAAACAAATGATAAAATAAACAAGAATTTAAAGGGGAGTAGCTTAGAAACTACTAATCAACATCTCGGCAGAAAATGCATGGTTAGTAACCTTTAAGGTAAGCAAGACTTTTAAAGAAAGGAGTACATGTAAATGTAGTGTTTTCTTTAGAAGTTTTATTTTTTTATATTTTAGGAAAGTCCCCAAAACTTCCATAGAATATAAAAATGTTTCGCTAAACATTCCACACAAATTTTATTACATAAAATTTGGCGTGTGAACAAAGACGAGGCATGAAAAGTTTTTTAAAATGTCTAAAAATATTAATCATGCATCTTTTGTTCTTTTATTAAAAAAATAATTTCTTACCAAGTATCAAAAAATGGACTGGTATTTTTAGAAAAATAGGCTATTAAACAAAAAAATGGGAAAAATAAAATTAGATGACACAAAAGGAAAAGTCCTTTTTGTGTCAAAAAGGAGAAATAAAAAATGGAAGAAAATTGGTTTAACAAAAGTATTGAACAAACAGAAAAAGAGTTAAAAACAAGTATTGAAAATGGATTAAACAAAGAACAAGTAGAGAAAGCAAAAGAAAAATATGGCTTAAATGAGTTAAAAGCAAAGAAAAAGAAAAGCTTAATAATTAAATTTTTAGAGCAATTTAAAGATTTCATGATTATAATTTTAATTATTGCAGCAATAATTTCAGGTGCTGTAGGAATTGCACAAGGAGAAGGAATTACAGATACAATTATAATTTTAATAGTTGTAATAGTGAATGCGATAATAGGTGTAGCACAAGAAAACAAGGCGGAAAAATCTTTAGAGGCTTTGCAAAAATTAAGTTCTCATGCAGCAAAAGTAATAAGAAATGGAAAAATGGAAGTATTACCCTCAAAAGAACTAGTGCCAGGAGATATAGTTATACTAGATACAGGAGATTATATACCAGCAGATTTAAGAATTTGTGAAGGAGTAAATTTAAAAGTTCAAGAATCTTCATTAACAGGAGAATCTGTTCCAGTAGAGAAAAATATAGATACTATTGAAGAAGAAAAAATAGGTATTGGTGATAGAAGTAATATGCTATTTTCATCTAGTTTAATTACTTATGGCAGAGGAAAAGCAATAGTAGTAGCGACTGGAATGAATACAGAAGTAGGTAAAATAGCAGAGATAATAACTAGTGCAGAAAGTACAGATACACCACTTCAAGAAAAATTAAATAAATTAGGAAAAACATTAGGAATAGCAGCAGTCCTTATATGTATAGTTATTTTTATTATAGGAATAGCTATAGGAAAAGATGCACTAGAAATGTTTATGACAGCCGTAAGTTTAGCAGTAGCAGCTATACCAGAGGGATTGGCAGCAGTTTCAACAATAGTTTTAGCAATTGGCGTTCAAAGAATGGTAAAGAAGAATGCTATTGTAAAAAAACTTCCAGCAGTAGAAACATTGGGTAGTGCAACAGTTATATGTTCAGACAAAACAGGAACATTAACACAAAACAAAATGACAGTACAAAAAGTATTTTATGATGACATTCTACAAAATGTAGAAAATGCAAAAGTAAATAATAACAATGAAGAATTGAAGAAATTAGTATATATAAGCATGCTTTGCAATGATACAAAAGTAGCTTCAGACAATACTTTAACAGGAGATCCAACAGAAACAGCATTAGTAGACATGGGATTTGAGTTAGACTTCCAACCAGCTTTATATGAAGAGTATCCAAGAGTGGAAGAAATACCATTTGACTCAGATAGAAAATTAATGACAACAGTTCATAAAGTTGGAGAAACATATTTTATTTATACAAAAGGTGGAATAGACGAATTACTTGCAAGATGTAAAACCTATATTTTAGATGGAAAAATAGAAAACAACCTAGAAGAATATAAAGAAACAATAGCTAGAAATAACGAAGCAATGGCACAAGATGCTTTAAGAGTACTTGGAATGGCGTATAAAGAAATAGATCACATGCCAACAAAAGAAGAAATGAAAAACATAGAAAATGACTTAATATTTGTTGGAATGGTTGGAATGATAGATCCACCAAGAGAAGAAGCAAGAAAAGCAGTGGAAAAATGTAAAACTGCAGGAATAAAAACAGTTATGATTACAGGAGACCATAAAATAACAGCAATAGCAATAGCAAGACAATTAGGCATTTTAGAAAATGATGAAGAAGCAATAACAGGTGCAGAACTTGAAGAAATGAGCCAAGAAGAATTAGAAAAAAATGTTAGAAAATATAGTGTATATGCAAGAGTATCACCAGAACATAAAGTAAGAATAGTAAAAGCATGGCAAAAAAATGGAGAAATAGTTGCAATGACAGGTGATGGTGTAAATGATGCACCAGCACTAAAAACAGCAGATATTGGATGTAGCATGGGAATGGTAGGAACAGATGTTGCAAAGGAAGCTTCAGATGTTATCCTAACAGATGATAACTTTGCAACAGTAGTATCAGCAGTAGAAGAAGGAAGACGTATATATGACAATATATTAAAAGCAATACAATATCTATTATCTAGTAATGTAGGAGAAATTATTGTTTTATTCGTAGCAATATTAATTACACCATGGCTTTCAAGCAAATTTGGAATAGATGTTAGCTTAATAGTTCCATTACTTCCAATTCATATATTATGGATAAATTTAGTAACAGATTCACTTCCAGCTTTAGCATTAGCGATAGATCCAGCAGAGGAAGATATAATGGAAAGAAAGCCTTTAAAAAGTGGAAAGGGAATATTTACAAAAGGAATGACATGGAGAGTAATATACCAAGGAATAATGATAGGTATGTTAACACTTGCAGCATTTATTATAGGATTAGCTACACCAGAGGCTGAACTTCCACAAATAGAAGGATTAAGTGTGCAAGAAATAAAAGTCGAAATAGGTCAAACAATGGCATTTACAGTTTTAGCACTATCAGAACTTGTTCATGTATTTAATGTAAGAAATAACAAAAAATCAATATTTAAAACAAAAGCTTTAAGTAATAAATATTTATTATTAGCAATTGCAGTGTCAGCAGCACTTATGTTAGTAATACTATTTGTACCATTCTTAAGAGGAGTATTTAGTATACCAGTTTTACCAACAGCTAATATAATTGAAACAATAGCGCTTGTATTTGCACCAATTGTTATAGTAGAAATATTTAAATTATTAAGAATAAATACAACAAAAGACGAATAAGATTAATCCTACTGCAACAATGAAAACACGACGTTTTGTACCATGAAAAACATCTAAAATTTGACGTTTTAAGAAAAGTATGGTATAATTAAAAACGTGGTGTGAAAAAAACACCAGAAAGGATGTAGAAAAAATGAATAATGATACTACATGTGGGCTGAAAATTAAACAAGTTATAGCAACATTAATAATATTAGTAATGACAGCCACAATAGGACAAATGTTTATTTTTAAACAAGAAAATTTACAAATAGCAAAAGAAGAAACATTAGAAGTAGAAAATACTATAGAAAAAGCAGAAGTAGAAAGTAGTTTCGAAAGAGAAACAGAAGTAACATCAAGATCAGCAGAAGAAAGAATAGTAGAAGAAATAAATGAAGAACAACCACAATATATCTCAATAGAAGAAATAACAATTTCAAGAGATATGGATTTAACTGAAAGATGTGGAATATCAAAAGAAGATTTTATAAATTTAATGGAAAATATGAAAGTTGACTATTCAGGATTCTTTGCACAAAATGCAGAAACAATATATGATTTATGTGAAGAATACGAAATAAACGAAATATTCTTCTGTGGATTAATTGCAGCAGAATCAGGATGGAATATATCATCTAACCATAAAAATACATGTAACTATATAAGCATGATGTCTGGTGGAAAATTAATTAGATACTCAACACCAGAAGAAGGGTTAGAAGCAGCTGCTAAGTTATTACACAATAGATATTTAACAGAAGGTGGATCTTGTTATTATGGAAAAACTTTATCTGCAGTACAAAGAAGATTTTGTCCAAACTCTTCAACATGGGTAGGTTTAGTTTATGGATGTATGAAACAAGTTGTAAAATAGAAACAATTTACAAAATATGTAAATTAATTATTGACATTGCTAATAAAAGAGTATATAATGAATATACTAATAGAGATAGTGCTTTAAACTATCATAGATGTGCTGACATCTTAAAAAATCCGAAACACTTGTAAGACGAATGTGCTTACCGTTGGCGGACAACAGAAAAATCCGAAACACTTGTAAGACGAATGTGCTTACCGTTGGCGGACAACAGAAAAATCAGTAATAAAAATATAGGGCTTATAATTTTTTATAGGCTCTATATTTTTTTGTTATACTTAAATATATTTGTAAAGGAACCTTAAATGAAAGAAAAAGAAATATTAAAGATATTAAAAGAAAGTGCAATAAAATATAAAGAAAATTTAAAAGATAAAAATTTATTAATAATTTATAAAGAAAGAACAGAAATAAAATATATAGAAATATTATTTTTAGCAAGAAATTTTATGCATCTCACAGGAGTGAAATGTAATGCTAAAAATGGAAAAAACATGAAAGCAAATCAATTTTATCAAGCTTGCTTAAATAACAAGTTAAGCTATAAAGATATTATAATAAAACAAAATGGAACAACTAAACTAAAATTAGATATACTTTCTCAATTAATAAATATAAATAAAAATTTTAAAATGATAGGAGAATATAATAATTATAAGAATAAGTTAGTAACTGAAATTTTATTAGGAAATATCAATATGTGTTTGGGGTTAACAAAGAATACATCATCATATTATATTCCCAATACTTTATTAAAAGAAGATATTAGAAAGCTAGTAATAAAGCCATGTCGTATTATTGCTGTATTAAAAAAGAATGTGGAAAGTGAACAATATAAAGATGTAATATACTTAAATAAAGAAGATATTGATGTAACAAATAATAATACAGATTTATCTAAAAAAATAAATATAAAAAACAATAGCAATTTATAAAATATATTGTTATAATAAAGGAGGTCAAAATGCAATTAGGTTTATTTCAAAATATAGTAAATGAAATAAGAAATATAAATATTAGTGACTTTATAAATGAAGTCACAGAAAGGCTAGAAAAAATGGAAAAAGAATTAGTAATAGATAGATTTGAAGAAAATACTGCGATTTGTGAAGATAGAAAAACAGGAAAAATAATAGAAATTCCAAGAGAAAACATTGAAGAAAATGTAAAAGAGGGAGACGTAATAAAAAAAGTAGAAGGAATTTATAAAAAGGATATAGAAAAACAAAAAGAAATAGAAAAAAGAATAGAAGAAAAAATGAATAAAATATGGAAAGACTAAATGTAAAAAAATATATAAATTAAAGAAAAGTATAGTATAGAAAATTAATAAAAAACTTGTAATAGGGGGAAAACAAGTGGCAAACAGGGGCAAAAAAACTAAACGTATAGAATTTATAATAGGGCTTATTATTCTAATATTAATTGCAATATTAAGTGAAAGTGGAATTATACCAACAGAAGAAATCTTTAATAGTGAAAATAGCGAAGTTTTAAATAGTAACGAGATTTCACAAAGAATTACAGCAGAAGAAAGTGAAAATGTAACATTAGAAGGAGAAGACATATTACAAATACACTTTTTTGATGTAGGGCAAGCAGATAGTATATTAATAATAAGTGACAACAAAGCTATGCTAATAGATGCAGGAACTAATGAAATGGGAACGAAGGTAGTAGAAAATATAAAAAAATTAGGAATAGAAAAAATAGACTATCTTATAGGAACACATCCACACGAAGATCATATTGGTGGATTAGATGATGTAATTAAAAATTTTGAAATAGGAACAATATATATGCCTAAAATACAAACAAATACAAAAACTTTTGAAGATGTATTAGATGCAATAGCAGAAAAAAAATTGACTGTTACTACTCCAAAAGAAGGCGATAAATTTGAACTAGGAAAAGCAGAATGTGAAATAATGCTTTGTGGAACTGGAACAAAAGAAGAAAAAGAAAATTTAAATTTATCTTCAATAGTAACAAAAGTAACATATGGAAAACAGAGTTATTTATTTATGGGTGATAGCGAAAAAGAAAACGAACAATCTAGAACTTGGCCAAAAGTTAATGTGTTAAAAGTAGGACATCATGGTTCGAATACAAGCTCTTCAAAGGAATTTTTAGATCAAGTATTGCCACAAATAGCAATAATAAGTGTAGGAAAAGACAATAGTTACGGACATCCAAAACAAGTAATATTAGACAGATTGAACCAAATAGGAGCAGTAATTTATACAACTGAAGATAAAGGAAACATATTAATAGAAAGTGATGGAAACAATAACAAAGTTTCTTTTTACTAAAATAGAACAGAAAGGCGAAAAATGGATAATAGAAAAATAGGAGTTTTTGATTCTGGAATAGGTGGATTGACAGTACTAAGCAAAATAATAGACTTGCTACCAAACGAAGAATACATATATTATGCAGATACAGAAAATGTACCATACGGAACAAAACCAAAAGAAGAAGTAAAGAAATATGTAAGAAAAGCTATAGAATTCTTAATTTCAAAAGATGTAAAAACAATTGTAATAGCTTGTAACACAGCAACAAGCATAGCAATAAATGAGTTAAGAAATACATATAGTATACCAATAATAGGAATAGAGCCAGCAGTAAAACCAGCAATAGAAAATAAAGGAAAGAAAAGAGTACTTGTAATGGCAACACCAACAACCATAAGAGAAGAAAAACTACATAATTTAATAGAAAAATTTGAGGCTAAAGAATATGTAGATTTAATTCCTATGCCTAAATTGGTGGAATTTGCAGAAAAAAAAGAATTTAAATCAGAAAAGGTGGAAAAATATATAAAGGAAGAATTAAAAATATATAATTTGGGAAACTATTCTGAACTAGTATTAGGGTGTACACATTTTCCATTCTTTAAAGAAACATTAACAAAAATATTTCCTAAGGAAACTAAAATTATAGACGGAAGTTTAGGAGTGGCAAATAGATTAAAAAATGTATTAAAAGATAACAATATGCTAGCTAATAATACATTAAAAATTGAATATTATTACTCAGGAAAATTAGTAAAAGATGACAAAAACTTAAATGAGTTGTTACAAATAGCAAAGTAGCAAGTGAAGACAGCCCATAATTGCTATTTTGTCTTAAATTGATATAAAGTTTAAAATGAAATATTAAGCTAAAGACTGCGGTATTATTGTTTTTTTTACAAAAATGTAATATAATTTGGGTGAAATTTATATAGGGAGAAATTAACGTGGGAAATTTTGTACACTTACATATACATAGTGAATTTAGTTTATTAGATGGAGCAAACAGAATAAAAGATATACCAGTAATTGCAAAAGAACTTGGAATGGATGCAATTGCTATTACTGACCATGGAGCAATGTTTGGAGTTATAGACTTTTATAAAGCATGTAAAGCAAACGGAATAAAGCCAATAATAGGTTGTGAAGTATATGTAGCACCACGAACAAGGCATGACAAAGATCCTAAATTAGATAGTAAATATAATCATTTAATACTACTTGCAAAGAACATGACAGGTTATAGGAACTTGTCAAAATTAGTATCATTAAGTTATACAGAAGGGTTTTATTATAAACCAAGAATAGATAAAGAAATATTAGAAAAATATCATGAAGGACTAGTATGCTCTAGTGCTTGTTTGGCAGGAGAAATAAGCCAAGCAATACTTGCAAATAATATGGAAGAAGCAAAAAAAGCAGCATTATGGTTTAAAAATTTATTTGGAGAAGACTATTATTTAGAAATACAAAATAATGGTGTAAAGGAGCAAGTATTAGTTAATCAAAAACTAATAGAGATTTCAAAAGAATTAAACATACCATTAGTTGCAACAAATGATGCTCACTATTCAAGAAGAGAAGATGCATACAATCATGAAGTACTTTTATGTATTCAAACAGGAAAGAAAATGTCAGACGAGGACAGAATGAGATTTGACACAGACGAACTTTATATAAAATCACCAGAAGAAATGAGTGATTATTTTTCAAATGTGCCAGAAGCAATAGAAAATACAGTAAAAATAGCAGAAAAATGTAATGTTGAATTTGAATTTGGACATACAATTTTGCCCAATTATGATGTACCAGAAGAATATAAAACACATTATGACTACATAGAAGACTTAACTAAAAAAGGTTTAATAAAAAGGTATGGAACAAAAGAAACAGATTCAACTTTAAGAAACGTACCTAATGGTAATGGTAGCTATGAAGATTTGCCAGAAGAGATTAGAAAGAGAGCAGAATATGAATTAGGCGTTATTAAGCAAATGGGATATGTTGACTATTTCTTAATAGTATGGGATTATATAAATTATGCTAAAACACATGATATTCCAGTAGGACCAGGACGTGGTTCTGGTGCGGGCTCTATTGTTGCATATGCAATAGGAATAACAGATATAGATCCAATAAAATATAATCTACTTTTTGAAAGATTTTTAAATCCTGAAAGAATTAGTATGCCTGATTTTGACGTTGACTTCTGCTATGAAAAAAGAGACAAAGTAATAGAGTATGTTTGTAAAAAATATGGTTATGACCATGTATCACAAATTATAACATTTGGTACAATGTCAGCAAGAATGGTAATTCGTGATGTAGCAAGGGTTCTAGATGTACCATATACAGAAGCAGATAAACTTGCTAAAATGATACCAAATGAAATACATATTACAATAAAAAAAGCATTAGAGCAAAATAAAGAATTAAATACACTTTATGAAACAGATGCAGAAATTAAGAAATTATTAGATATAGCAATGGCATTAGAAGGAATGCCACGTCAGGCTTCAACACACGCATGTGGAATAGTTATAACAAAAGATCCAGTAGATACTTATGTTCCTTTATATGTAAGAGATGGCAATATTTCTACACAATATATAATGACTACATTAGAAGAACTTGGACTTTTAAAAATGGACTTTTTAGGGCTAAGAACATTAACAGTTATAAAAGACACCATAGACTTAGTAAAAAAAGACAAAGACATAGACGTAAAATTTGATAAAGATATGAATGATCCTAAAGTTTATAATTTGTGGCAAGAGGGAAATTCTGTTGGAATATTTCAGTTCGAATCACAAGGAATGACAAACTTTATGAGAGAGTTAAAGCCGGACAGCCTAGAAGATATAATAGCTGGTGTATCACTTTACAGACCAGGACCAATGGATCAAATTCCGAGATACATAGCAAATAAAAAAGACCCTGAACATGCAGTATACACACATCCTGCATTAAAGCCAATACTAGAGGTTACTTATGGTTGTATGGTATACCAAGAGCAAGTTATGCAAATAGTAAGAGACCTAGCAGGCTACTCATTAGGTAGGGCAGATTTAGTTCGTCGTGCTATGGGTAAGAAAAAGCTAGATGTAATGGCAAAAGAAAGAGAAATATTTATAAATGGGCAAGTAGATGAAAATGGTAATGTTGTAGTTCCTGGGTGTGTGAGAAACGGAATAGACGAAAAAAGCGCAAATAAAATATTTGACGAAATGGCTGAATTTGCTAAATATGCTTTTAATAAATCACATGCCGCAGCATATGCAGTTGTATCATATCAAACAGCATATTTAAAAGCATATTATCCAGAAGAATTTATGGCAGCAACTTTAAATAGCTTTTTAGGAAACTTGGACAAAGTTCCATACTATATAGAAGAATGTAAAAGATTAAAAATAGATATATTGAAACCAGATATAAATAAAAGCAAAACAAAGTTTACAGTAGATAATGGCAAAATACGTTTTGGATTAGGAAGTATAAAAAATGTAGGAGTCGCAGCAGTAAATGCAGTTGTAGAAGAAAGACAAAAAAATGGTGAATACAAGTCATTTGCAGATTTCTGTGAAAGAATTCAGGCAGAAGCGGTAAACAAAAAATGTATAGAAAGTTTAATAAAATCTGGGGCATTTGATGAATTTGAACAAACAAGAAGTACATTAATGGCATCATTTGAAGACATAATAGAAGCAATTTCGGATAGTTCAAGAAAAAATATAAAAGGTCAAGTATCAATGTTTGATTTAGGTGAATTAGGTGGAAACGAAAGTTCATCTGAAGAAGACGAAAAACAACTTGAAAAATTAAAATATTCATACACAACACTTAAAGAATACACAGATAAAGAGCTTTTATCAATGGAAAAAGAAATGCTAGGAATATATATATCTGGTCATCCTTTAGCAAAACTAAAGGAAATTATTGAAAAAAATACAAATATAAGTACATTAAAAATAAAAGAAGGATTAGAAGAACTAGCACAAACAGGGAAATTTCCATATAAAGATGGGCAAACAGTAAAATTTATAGGAATAATAAATTCAATAAAGAAAAAATATACAAAAAATAATAAAATAATGGCATTTGTTACACTAGAAGACTTATATGGAAGTATGGAAACAGTAGTATTTGAAAATGTATATACACAATCAGCAAATAGTTTAATAGAGGATAATATAGTGCTAGTAGAAGGGCGACTAAGCACTAAAGAAGATGAAGAAAGTGTAAGTATAGTAGCCAGTAAAATACAAAATGTTGATACAAACTTAGAATCTACTAATAATTCATCTGTTAGTGCAAGAAATGAAGGAACGAAAAGGATCAATAAACTAGAAATAAATATTACCAATTTAAGAGAAGAAGTGAAAGATAAATTAAGAGGATTACTTAAATTTTTTGCGGGTGATAGAAACAATACAGCATTATTTATATTAAATGGAGAAAGTAAATTACCTGCAGGAGGGATTTTTTTAAATGGAAACACTTTAAATGAAATAGTAGAAATAGTAGGAAAAGAAAATGTCACAATTGAGGACAGTCACTAATTTTAAACCTGTCACAGTTTGTAACAGGTTTAAAATTAAATTTTTGGGCAAAATATTGAAAAATGAATGAAAAATTAGTAATAAATAATTAAATACACGGAAAAAAGTATAAATCAAGAAAAACAATCCAACAAGCCAAGGAGAATAAAAATAGATGAAATATTATATTGACTTAGGTTCAAATGTTATTAAAATTTATAAATGTGAAAATGGAAAAATAAGTTTAATAAATGAAAAGGATATTTCTTTTCAAGAAAATTTTGACGAAGAAGAAGGAATATCAAGAAAAAAATATAGAGAATTAATGTTATATTTGAAACATTTGATAGATAATTATAAATTGGACAAGGAAAATTGTAATATATATGCAACAGGAATTTGGAGAAAAATACCAAATGAACAATTTGAAACTTTAAGAGCAGACTTTAATGATAAAGGACTTAAATTTAATATTATTTCTAAAGATGAAGAGAAATTCTATTTTGAAAAAGCTGTACAAGGAATATATGATAGTAAAAGAATTTTGATGGTTAATATAGGTTCAAAACAAACAGAGCTATTAGTATATGATAAAGCTAATATTGCAAACAGAAAAACACTAAATATAGGGGTTACTGAAATAGTAAATAATTTTCCAACAATAAATGAAAAATCAAATAATTTAAAGAAGAAAGATATTATAAATTATGTATTAGAAGTAATAAACAAAGAAAACATAGATTTTTTATGTGAGTGCGGTGTATTTACAGGAGGAAAATTAAGATTCCAAAAACTTGTAAAATATAATTTAGTACCAAATGCAATGTTTAATGATAATATTCATGAATATATGATATCATTTAAAGACTTTGAAAAAAAGAACAAAGAATTACTAAATAAAATTAGTTTACAAGATTTGTATTTACTCATGCCAAATAACAAGAGTTGGCTAGAAGGTTCAAAGGCAGCTGCTATATTAGCAGAGGCAATATTTAAAAAGGCTAACGTGGAATACATAATTCCTTCAGATTTAAATATTATAAATGGAATAGCAAAACAAGAAAATAGGTATTAAAGAAGATAAAAACAAAAGCAAGATATATATAAAATAAATTATGCAAATAAAATTATGAACTAGGACTTGCAATATCTTAAAAATGTGATATAATAAACAAGCTAAATATTATGTGTAGCGTGAAAGGATGAAGAAAAATGAGTATGAAAGTTGAAAAAACAGACAAAAAAAACGAAGTAAAATTAAGCTTTACAATTGAAGCTTCTAAATTTGAAGAAGCAATACAAAAAGTATATGTAAAAAGTGCAAAATATTTTAATATTCCAGGTTTTAGAAAAGGAAAAGCACCATATAAAATAGTTGAAAAACAATATGGAGCACAAATATTCTATGAAGATGCTTTTAATGAAGTAGCAGGAGAAGTTTATGAAAAAGAATTAACAGATGCTAAAATAGAAGCAGTAAGCAGACCTGAAATAGATATTATCCAAATGGAAAAAGGAAAAGATTTAATCTTTACAGCAGTAGTACAAACTAAACCAGAAGTAACATTAGGAAAATATAAAGGTATAGAACTAAAAAAAGTAGAGTATAATGTAGAAGAAAAAGACATAGACCATGAAATTGGACATATGCAAGAAAGAAATGCAAGACTTGTAAATGTTGAAGATAGACCAGTTGAAAAAAATGACACAACAGTTATCGATTTCGAAGGGTTTGTAGATGGTGTTGCATTTGAAGGTGGAAAGGCTGAAAACCACGAATTAGTAATAGGAAGTAATACATTTATTCCAGGATTTGAAGACCAAATTATTGGTATGAAAATAGGAGAAGAAAAAGATATAAATGTAACATTCCCAGAAGAATACTTTTCTAAAGATTTAGCTGGAAAAGCTGCAGTATTTAAAGTAAAATTACATGAAATAAAGAAAAAAGAATTACCAACAGTTGATGATGAATTTGCAAAAGATGTTAGTGAATTCGATACAATTAAAGAATTAAAAAATTCTATAAAAGAAAAATTAGAAGAAGAAAATAAAAACAAAGCAAAATACGAAACAGAAGAAGAAGCTATAAAAACAGTATGCGATAATACTAAAATAGACATTCCATCAGGAATGGTTGAAACAGAAACAGACAACATGATAAAAGAAATTGAACAAAGATTAATGTATCAAGGATTAAATTTTGCACAATATCTTCAAATGATGGGTAAAACAGAAGAAGATATGAGAAAAGAAATGAAAGAGCAAGCTGAAAGACAAGTAAAAACAAAACTTGTATTAGGAGCAATAGTTGAAGCAGAAAAAATAGAAGCAACAGACGAAGAAGTAAAAGCAAAATTAGAAGAAATGGCTACTATGTATGGAAAAGATGCAAAAGACTTAGAAGCAAATGAAAGTTTAAAAGCATACATTGCAGAATCTGTAAAAACAGAAAAAGCAATTAGTTTCATAGTAGATAATGCGAAAATAAAATAGAAAAATAAATGGAGGAAAGTTAGGGGTAAAATTATTTTTAAAATAAGTAAAGTTTGCCACTAGCTTTTTCTACTTATTTAAAAAAAAATCAGAGGAATAATATTAACCAGTTAATCATTAATTTATATGTAAAAGAAAAAATGAAATAAGGTTAAAATGTGTCCACTGACTTATATAAAAGGAGGAATTTTTAAATGAACGAAAGAAATAGTTTAGTACCATATGTTATTGAACAAACAGCAAAAGGAGAAAGATCATACGATATCTATTCAAGACTATTAAAAGACAGAATTATATTTTTAGGAGAAGATGTTAATCCGACATCAGCAAGTTTAGTAATTGCACAATTACTATTCTTAGAATCAGAAGATCCAGACAAAGAAATATCTTTATATATAAACAGCCCAGGAGGCTCAATTTCAGACGGAATGGGAATAGTAGATACAATGAATTATATTAAATGCCCAGTATCTACAATATGTATTGGTATGGCTGCAAGTATGGGAGCAGTATTATTAGCAGCAGGAGAAAAAGGCAGAAGATTTGCTACACCAAATGCAGAAATATTAATTCACCAACCATTAATAGGTGGAAATGGAATTTCAGGACAAACAACTGAAATAAAAATTCATGCAGACCATATGATAAAAACAAGAGAAAAATTAAATAAATTCTTAAGTGCAAGAACAGGTCAATCTTTAGAAACAATAGAAAAAGATACAGAAAGAGATAACTATATGACAGCAGAAGAAGCATTAAAATATGGTTTAATAGATGGAATTATGGAAAAAAGAAGTTAAAATAAAGAATTAATGTTGTAACATTATAAGTAAAAACGAGATAAGGAAAAAGAAAGCTTTAAATAAAAAACTTTAAAGGTAAAGAAAAAGGGAGAAAAAAATGGCAAAAGGCGAAAAAAACATAAAATGTTCATTTTGTGGAAAATCACAAGATGCAGTAGAAAGAATAATTGCAGGACCTGGTGTATTTATTTGCGACGAATGTATAAAAGTTTGTTCAAACATCTTAGAAGATGAATCTTTTGAGAATAATGAATTTAACTATACTTTAAACAATGAAAAAGACAAATTACCAGCACCAGCAGAAATAAAAAAAGTTTTAGATAGCTATGTAATAGGTCAAGAAGATGCTAAAAAAACATTAGCTGTTGCTGTATACAACCATTATAAACGTATATATAATCCACAAAAAAATGATGATGACGTAGAAATTCAAAAAAGTAATGTTTTATTATTAGGACCAACAGGATGTGGGAAAACACTTCTTGCACAAACACTTGCAAAAATATTAAAAGTACCATTTGCAATAGCAGATGCTACAACTCTAACAGAAGCAGGTTATGTTGGCGAAGACGTAGAAAACATTTTATTAAAACTAATTCAAAATGCAGACTATGACATAGAAAAAGCAGAAAAAGGAATAGTATATATAGATGAAATAGACAAAATAACAAGAAAATCAGAAAATCCATCTATAACTAGAGATGTAAGTGGAGAAGGCGTACAACAAGCACTACTTAAAATAGTAGAAGGAACAATAGCTTCTGTTCCACCACAGGGAGGAAGAAAACATCCACACCAAGAGCTTTTACAAATAAACACAGAAAATATACTATTCATTTGTGGAGGAGCATTTGAAGGACTAGACAAAATTATAAATGAGCGTACAGGCAAAAAAGCAATAGGATTTGGAGCAAATGTTCAAAGTCGAAAAGAAATAGATAAATATAAAATTTATGAACAACTATTACCACAAGACTTATTAAAATTTGGTCTAATACCAGAATTTGTAGGAAGGCTTCCAATAGTTGCAACTTTAAGAGAACTAGACAGAGAAGCTTTAATAGATATAGTTACAAAACCAAAAAATGCTTTAGTAAAACAATACAAAAAATTATTAGAATTAGACAATGTAGAACTAGAATTTGAAAAAGAAGCATTAGAAGTTATTGTAGATAAAGCAATAGAAAGAAAAACAGGTGCAAGAGGACTTCGTTCTATAATAGAGGAAATAATGAGAGATATTATGTTTGATATTCCATCAAATCCTAAAATAGAAAAGTGTATTATAACAAAAGAAACAGTATTAGAAAAGAAAGCACCAACACTTGTTATAAATGACAAAAAAGAGATTGCAAAAGGTGAAGAAAAGCCCCAAAGAAAAAGCACAAACAAAAAAATAGAAACAGCATAAAAGGAGTTAAATACTCCTTTTTTTGTGAATTAAGTGTTGTTTAAATTGTATTTTTTTTGACAAGTTATCAAATATTATTGTATAATAAGTGTATTATAAAAAGGAGAAATTTAGATATGAACAATGAAATTACAATAAAGGAGATAACTCAAAAAGTAGAAAAATCTTCAACAAATTTTGAAAAAACAAATACAGACTTAAAAAGAAAATACTTATTATGGAATATAGAAGCTTTTAATATTATTGCATCAAAAATAAGTACTAATAGAGGTACTTTTGGAACAGGATATCCATTTTATGCATTAGACGGAAATTTAAATGGGAAATTACCTATTATAGAAGAACAAATTAGGTATAACAGACAATTAGTCAAAAATGGTGAAGCTGTTCAAAAGTCTATATGGGAATGTAAAAGATGTTTAGATGAAAAATATGCCAGTATGCCGGACTTAAAAAGAATTTGTAAACCATGCCCTAATATGTTAGATGAATTAAAACCTAGAAAGATTATAAATAGATTACCAGATATTGATATGTGGATAGTTTGCGAAGATGGAAAGACAAATGAAGTAGAAAAACAACTTCAAAAATTATTAGAAAGTTTTAATATGCAACCATCTGACATAAAACCATTTTCTGCAATAGAAAAGGTAGAAGAAATATCAAAAGATTTAGAAGAGGGAAGAATACCTAAAAATTTTCTACCAATGGATATACATATAATGGAATACTCTGAAATGAAAGAATTAATAAAGGAAGTTCCAAGAGTATTAAGAGAGGCAAAGCAAGAAGAAAAAACTCCATATTTACCAATACATCCAAAATCTTATAGAAAAACTTGGCAATATGACGATGAGGCATATAATTTTATTTATGATTATCTTTCAGCATTTACGCCATTCAACTTTGAAAAAGAATTACAAGCAACTTTAGATAACAGTAAAAGACAAGTAATTAGAGAAAATACAAAAGAAGAGTTGTTAGACTTTTTACTAAAATCAGCAACTAAAGCAAATTTTAGAAGATTTCAGTCGTTAGAATTAGAAGAAATTTTCTTAAAAAGAGTTGAAAGTTGGGAAAATACAGGAAGAGATAGTATACAAAAAATAAAAGAAATTTTAGGAGAAGAGTACCAATTAGAAATATAATAAAACGAGAAAAGAGGAAAATATATGTCAAAAAGAATAGATTTACATATTCATACAACAATATCAGATGGATTTTTAACACCAAAAGAAGTAATAGATGAGGCAAATAAAAATGGAGTTTATGCAATCGCTATTGCAGATCATGATACAATAGAAGCATATAATGAAGAATTATTTAATTATGCAAAAAGTAAAAAGGTAAAATTAATTAACGCAGTAGAAATATCTACTAAAAGTAGAAAAGCAGGAATTCATGTATTAGGGTATAATTTTGATTTAAATGATAAAAAATTCCAAGAAAGATTATATAAAATAAGAAATGCAAGACATGATTATTTGTATAATGTTGGTAAAAAATTAAATGAGTTAGGTTATATTCTAAATATAGAAGAATTAGACAAAATAGATGCTGTAACAAAGGCACATATTGCACTAGATGTTATAAATAATGAAAAAAATAAAGAATTATTATTAAAAACATTTAATCATATTCCAAGCAAAGGCGAATTTATAGAAACAATTATGAATGAAAATTGTCCTGCATATGTAAAAAAGGAATCAGTAACACCAAAAGAAGCTGCACAAATTATAAGAGAAGCTAATGGGAAAGTTGTATTAGCACATCCAGTAGCATATGTTCATGAAGATAATTTAACAGATGAAGATATTTTAGAAATAATAAAAGATATGAAACCAGATGGATTAGAAGCAAACTATTTATATGTAGACAGATATGACAATAAGATTAATGAAGTAGAAAAATGGAATAAATTCGCAAAAGAAAATAATTTATTTGTGACGATAGGCTCTGATTTTCATAACAAAGATGGACTTAGACCAGAAATTGGCTTTGTAAATACTAATTTTGTTTTAGAAGACAAAATAGTAGATGAAATATTAATTAATTTAAGCAAATAAGATGTATCAAATGTAGATTTTTAGCATATAAAGCTTTATTTATTGAAATAATGTATGCAAAAATCTACATTTGTGTTTAAAATATTGTACATGAACTATGTCATATTGTTCATCCAAATCATAGCAAAAATTTTTATGAATTAGTAGAAAAATATATTCCAAATTACAAACAAATAGATAAGTATTTAAAGAAAAATGGCAAACTAATTACCATATAATAAAACGTGGCTGGGGTACTGTGATTCGAACACAGGAATGTCGGAGTCAGAGTCCGATGCCTTACCGCTTGGCGATACCCCAATAAATATAAAATTAATAGTCACGAATAAGCTTACTTACCAGCGACTTAATTTATAATAACACATCAAACAAAAAAGTTCAAGATAAATTGACTAATAACAAAAAGTAAAAATTGAATTTCTAAAATTTTACATTTCTTTTGAATATAATAATACCAAATGTGAATAATATTTCTAAGGAGGTAAGAGAAAATGAAAGATTATTTAGCAATAAAGAGTATAAAAGCATTAGAGGTATTTGATTCAAGAGGAAATCCAACGGTTCAAGTGGAAGTTGTAACAGATGGTGGATTCACAGGTGTAGCAATGGTGCCGTCAGGGGCTTCTACAGGAAGTTTCGAAGCAGTAGAATTACGAGACAATGAGGAAGATAGACTTATGGGAAAGGGAGTAATAAAAGCAGTTAATAATGTAAATAAAAAGATAGCAAAAGCATTATTAGATACAAATGTATATGACCAAACAAAAATAGATGAAACTTTAATAAATTTAGACGGAACAGACAACAAAGGAAATTTAGGAGCGAATGCAACACTGGGGGTATCTATTGCATGTGCAAAAGCTGCCGCAAATTCTTTGGGAATGTGTTTATACAAATATTTAGGAGGAGTAAATGCTAAAAAATTACCAACGCCAATGATGAACATATTAAATGGAGGTAAACATTCAGATAACAATATAAGTATTCAAGAATTCATGATTATGCCAATTGGAGGAGAAACATTCAAAAGAAAATTAGAAATTGGAGTAGAAGTATACCATACATTAAAGAAAGTATTGAAACAAAAAGGCTATAGTGTAGCAGTAGGAGATGAAGGAGGGTTTGCACCAAACTTAAAAAACGAAGAAGAAGCAATAGATGTTATAATAGAAGCTATTACAAAAGCTGGATATGTTCCAGGGGTAGATATCGCTTTAAGTTTAGATATAGCAAGTACAGAAATGTTTGAGGAAGCCAAGAAAAAAGGGGAAAATGGCTATTATTTTTGGAAAACAGACATATTAAAAACTAAAGAAGAAATGATAGAATATTTAGTAGGCTTAGTAAATAAGTATCCAATAATATCAATAGAGGATGGATTGGCTGAAGAAGATTGGGAAAGTTGGAGAAAACTTACTGAAAAATTAGGAGATAAAATACAATTAGTCGGAGATGACCTATTTGTTACAAATGTAAAAAGACTTCAAAAAGGAATAAATAATAAAGTTGCAAATAGTATATTAATTAAGCCAAATCAAATAGGTACAATAACAGAAACGTTAGATGCCATAGAATTAGCAAAAAAGAATGGATATACAGCAGTGGTATCACATAGATCTGGGGAAACAGAAGATACAACAATCGCAGATATTGCAGTTGCAACAAATGTAGGACAAATAAAAACAGGAGCACCTTGTAGAACAGACAGAATGGCAAAATATAATAGGTTATTAAATATAGAGGAAGAAATAGAAAGTTAAAGGACATTTGGGGACGGGTCACTTTTGTCCTTTATATAATTTTAGATAAAATAAAAACATATCGATTAAACATTGATATGTTTTTATTTTATTCATTTAATTATTTTACATCTCTATTTATAATATAGAATCTAATTACTAAAGCAATAACGGCAACTAGTATAATTCCAATAAATACATATAAAGTATTAACTTCACCTGTTTGAGGTATTGGTGTAGTTGCTGTAGTTGTATCTGGTGTTGGTGTAACTGTAGCTGTCTCTTGTGTTAGTCTAACTTTAGGAGTAACTTCCGATACCAAAACATTTGTCCCATCGTCTGTTTTAATTTCATTTGCAGTAATTTCAACTTTTTTATTAGTATTTAGTATAACATTAAGAATTTTAGAATCTATGTTATCTTTAACTTTTAATTTATAAGAAACAGTGGCTGTATCTTGTGGTTCTAATTTATCAATAGTCCAAGTAATTAAATTATTTTGTAAATCTATAGTTGGCGAAATTGTTCCTTTAGTAGGCTCTGTAACATATGAAAAATCAAAGTTATCTACAATTTCTTGTGGAAAATAATCATGAATTTTTAAATTTGTTAAAGTATTTGTAGATGTATCTTCAAAGTTATTTAAAATTGTAGTACAAATTGTTTCTTCAATTTTACTATCAGGAATGTAATAGAATTTTCCAACAGTAGGTTCTGCAGTTGTACCAAATATCTCTTCTGCTAGAGCTTTGTAAGTAATTCCAGTAGTTGGTTCTTCAACATCTGGAACACCAGTCATAACAGAGAAGATTTTAACACCAGCTTTATCTAGTTCTTTTAATTTAGCAATTGTTTTAGTAGCAGTTTCTCCAGAATATGTTAATGTAGGTCCACCAACAGCAGTATTTGGAACACCATCTGTTAATAAAACAATATATTTACATTCACAATCTTCTGTAAAGTTTTGATTAGCTATAGTTAAACCAGCTTCAATATTTGTTCTAGGTCCGAATTCAGCAACTTTTATAGAATCTATAGTAGATAAAACAGTATCTTTGTCAGCACTTGGTTTTAATCTTAATTTTGCATCTGTAAGAGTTCCTTCTTCATCTCCAGTAGAGAAAGTTGTAATACCAATTTTTACATTTTCATTTTCCATAAGTTTTGTTGCTAATGTTTTAGCAGAATCTGTTATTACATCAAATCTAGTAGAAGTTCCAACAGCATCTTTCATACTTAAAGAGTTATCAATAACAAAAGTAATTTCAGTTGGTTTATTGAATATAGGTTCTGCAGTATTAGTAACTTTTAGTTGAATTGTTAATTCTTTCTTTTCTAAATCATAAGATGTAATTTTCTTTTCAAATTTAGCTATATCATTAATATTAATAGTACAAATATTATTTTCTACGATTTCAAATTTAGCTTTTTCTGAACTAGTAGTTGCAGCTAAACAAGTAGTAGAAATTAATAAAAGTATAGCTGTTATAGCAAAAATAAATTTTTTCTTTGTCTTTAACATAAAATAATCCCTTCCTTTATTATATTATCTATCGTTTATATTATAATATAAGGTAATCTTATTTTCAACAAAATAATGAAAATGAAATAAAATTGTAATATTTAGTAGAAAAAAATAAATAAATATGATATTATGTAGAAACAAAAAAATTAAGAAGGAAAATAAATTATGAAAAACATAATAGGAATAGTATTATCTTACGTATTTATAGCTATTATTATAGTAGCGGCAAAATTCTTTGAAAAGGCAGGAAAAGAAGCAAGTAGAAAATTCATCCATATAATGTTGTCTAACTGGTGGTTTTTAGCCATGTATTTTTTTGATAATGTTATTTGGGCAAGTATTGTACCACTTAGCTTTGTTATAATAAATTATATATCTTATAAAAAAGATTTAATAAAAGTAATGGAAAGAGATGCAAAAGAAAAAGATGGATTAGGAACAGTATATTATGCACTTTCATTATTTTTAATAGCAATATTTACTTTTGGAATTATAAAAAGACCAGAAATAGGATTATGCTCTATTTTAATAATGGGTTATGGAGATGGATTAGCAGCAATTATAGGAAGAAGTGTAAAAAGCATGCCTTACAAAATAGGAAAAACAAAGAAAACAATTGCAGGCTCAGCAACAATGCTATTTATATCATTTTTTATAGTAGCAATATTCTTATGTAGTATACAAACACCATTGTGGTTATTAAAATCAATATTATTAGCAGTAAGCGTAACCATATTGGAAGCAGTTTCAGTAAAGGGAACAGATAATATAACAGTTCCAATATTTGCTTGCTTATTACTAACAACTATGGCAATTTAATAGGAAATTATAAAAGGCAGTTTTATAATGGGGGAGTAAAAAATGATGGAAAAAATTTTGGATAGAATAGATAATCCAAAAGATACAAAAAGATTAACAGAGAAAGAAAAAATACAACTTGCTGAAGAAATAAGAGAAGAAATGGTAGAAACTGTTTCAAAAACAGGTGGACATTTAGCTTCAAATTTAGGTGTAGTAGAATTAACTATTGCACTTCATAGTGTGTTTGATTTACCAAAAGACAAAATAGTATGGGATGTAGGGCATCAAAATTATGTACATAAAATGCTTACAGGTAGAAGGAAAGAAATGAACACTTTAAGAAACTTGAATGGGATAGCAGGTTTTCCAAAAACAAAAGAATCTATCTATGACAACTTTAATACAGGTCATAGTAGTACTTCTATTTCAGCAGCACTTGGAATGGCAAGAGCAAGAGATCTGTATAATAAAGAAAATCATGTTATAGCAGTTATTGGAGACGGAGCATTAACAGGAGGAATGGCTTTAGAAGCACTAGATGATGCTGGAAATAGTAAAACAAGATTAATAGTAATTTTAAATGACAATGAAATGAGTATATCTAAAAATGTAGGTGGAATTTCTAGATTTTTAACAAGAATTAGAACAAAAAAAGTCTATAAAAAATCTAATAATTGCATTAGAAAATTATTAGAGAAAGTACCTAAATTTGGTCCATTTGTAATACATATAGCAAGAAGAATAAAATATAGTATAAAACAACTAATGATACCAAATATGTTTTTTGAAGATTTAGGATTCAAATATTTAGGACCAGTAGATGGACATGATATAGAAAGGGTAGAGTGGATTTTAAACTTAGCAAAAAAAGAAAAAGAGCCAGTAGTAGTACATATTATTACTAAAAAGGGAAAAGGCTATAAACCAGCAGAAGAAAATCCAGGCTCTTTCCACGCAATAGAAAGTTTTAATAAAGAAACAGGAAAACTTATTAAAACTAAAGAAAAAGATTATTCACAAGTATTTGGAGATAAATTAGTAGAACTTGCTGAAAAAAATGAAAAAATAGTAGCAATTACAGCAGCTATGGCAGATGGAACAGGACTTAAAGGATTTAAAAAAAAATATCCAAAAAGATTTTTTGATGTAGGTATAGCAGAACAACATGCTGTATGTATGGCAGCTGGAATGGCAAAGGAAGGGTTAATGCCAGTTGTGCCAATATATTCATCTTTTTATCAAAGAGCATTTGACCAAGTAATACATGATGTATGTATGCAAAATTTACCAGTTATAATGTGTGTGGATAGAGCTGGTTTAGTAGGACAAGATGGAGAAACACACCAGGGAATGTTTGATTTGTCATTCTTTAATTTAATACCAAACATTACTATAATGGCACCAAAAAATTTTAAAGAATTAGAAGAAATGCTTGAATTTGCAATAAGTTTAAAAGCACCAGTTGTTATACGTTACCCACGTGGTACAGAAAACAAAAAAATAAAATTTGATAAGCAAGAAAAAATAGAACTAGGAAAATCAGAAATTTTAACACAAGGGGAAGATATAACAATAGTTGCAATTGGTAAAATGGTAGCAAAAGCTTTTGAAGTAAAAGAAAAATTAGAAAAAGAAGGAAAAACAGCAGAAGTAATAAATGCTAGATTTTTAAAGCCATTTGATGAACAAACTATAATAAATTCTATGAAAAAAACAAAAAATATAATAACTTTAGAAGACAATACAATAATAGGCGGATTAGCTTCAAAAGTGGAAGAATTAATAAGCAAGAACAAAGAAGATAACATACAATTTAAAGCATTTGGATTACCAGACACATTTATAGAACATGGCAAAGTAGAAGAACTAGAAGAAATGTATAAACTAGATGCAAAAAGCATAGCAAAGGAAATTTAAAAAATTATGGATAGAAATGTTTTAAACAAATGCAAAAAAGAAGATGAAAAATTAATCTTATCTAAAGTAATGGATAAGATTAATTTTTGTGAGACTAGAAATAAAATACAAGTAACAAATTTTTTAGACTTAGGGCAAAAACAATTAATTTATAATTTTTTAAATAGACAAAAGGTCAAAAACTATAAATTTTATGGTGGATTTGAAGAAGCAGAAAGAGTATTAGCAGTATTTTATCCGGAAAAATTAAAAGATTTAATACAAAATATAAATTTTAATGAATATATAAAAGTAATTCGTATTACACTTCCAAATGAAAATAAAGGAAAATATACTCATAAAAACTATTTAGGTGCATTAATGAAGCTAGGACTAAAAAGAGAAAAAATAGGAGATATAGTAGTAAACGAAGATGGTGCAGATATCATAATAAAAGAAGATATATTAAAATTTCTTATTACAAATCTTCCACAACTCACTAGATTTCAAAAATCAGAAATTGAAGAAATTAAATTAGAAGAATTAAGAAAAGCTGTAATACAAAAAGAGAAAATGACGATAACAGTTTCTTCTATGAGAATAGATAATATAGTGGGAGAACTTGCAAAATGTTCTAGAAATAAAGCAAATGAATTATTAGAACAAGAAAGAGTTTTTGTAAATTATGAAGTAATAACGAAACCTACAAAGCAAATAAAAGAAGGTGACAAAATAACAATAAGGGGAAAAGGTAGGTTTGAAATAAAACAAGTTTTAGGAAATACTAGAAAAGGTAGAATAATGGTTGAAATAGAAAAATAAAAAAATGCTCCAAGAATTGATAAAAAACGATATATCCAATATAATGAAAGCATGTCCATTATGTGGAGGAACAAGGTATATTCAAAATTTACCAAAAGTATTTGATGGTATAGCATCTTATACCATAGCAAAATAAAAGAGAACTTTATTTAGTAAATTATAAGGTTCTCTTTTTATTGATTTTAAACAAGGAATATGATAAAATACTTAACAATAATAAAAGATTAGGAGAGAAAAATTGAAAGATAGAAAAAAATACATTAGAAATTTTAGTATAATTGCACATATAGATCATGGAAAATCAACTTTAGCAGATAGATTAATAGAAATGACGGGCGTTCTTTCAAAACGTGAAATGGAAGCACAAGTGTTAGATAATATGGACATAGAAAAGGAACGTGGAATAACTATTAAATCTCAAGCAGTACGTATGAAATACAAAGCTAAAGACGGAAATGAATATGAGTTAAATTTAATAGATACACCTGGCCACGTAGACTTCAACTATGAAGTATCCAAAAGTCTAGCAGCATGTGATGGTGCAGTACTTATAGTAGATGCAAGCCAAGGAGTAGAAGCACAAACACTTGCAAATGTATATTTAGCAATAGACAATAACCTAGAGATTTTACCAGTAATAAATAAAATAGATTTACCAAATGCAAGACCGGACGAAGTGAAAAAAGAAATAGAAGATATTATAGGAATTCCAGCAATGGATGCACCTTGTATTTCAGCAAAGTCTGGACTAAATGTAGAACAAGTTTTAGAAAGAATTGTAACAGATTTACCAGCACCTATAGGAGACAAAAATAAAGCTTTAAAATGTTTAATATTTGATTCTTTGTACAATGACTACAAAGGAGCAATAGCATATGTTAGAGTAAAAGATGGAACAGTAAAAGTAGGAGACGAAATAATGCTTATGGCAGCTAAAAAGACATTTACAGTAACAGAGGTAGGACATTTTGAACCAGGGACATATGAACCATGTGAATACTTAGAAGCAGGCGAAGTAGGTTATATTGCAGCAAGTATCAAAAATCTATCAGACATTAGAGTTGGTGATACAATAACTTTGAAAACTAGCCCAGCAGAAGAGCCACTTCCTGGGTATAAAAAGGTAAATCCAATGGTATATTGTGGACTATATCCAATGGATGGAAGTGATTATGAAAACTTAAAAGTAGCATTAGAAAAACTAAAATTAAATGATGCAGCATTAGAATATGAAGCAGAAACTTCAAACGCATTAGGCTTTGGGTTTAGATGTGGATTTTTAGGTTTACTTCATTTAGAAATAATAGAAGAAAGACTAGAAAGAGAATTTGACTTAAGCCTAATTACAACTTCACCATCAGTTATATACAAAGTATATAAAACAGATGGAACAATGATAGAATTATATAATCCATCAGATTTACCAGTTCCAAATGAAATATCATATATGGAAGAACCATTTGTTACGGCAGAAATTTTAACACCAAAAGAATATGTAGGTAATATAATGGAAATTTGCCAAAACAGACGTGGGAATTACATAGATATGAAATATTTGGATGAAAATAGGGTAAACTTAATATATGAAATGCCATTAAATGAAATTATATACGATTTCTTTGATCAATTAAAATCAAGAACAAAAGGATATGCATCATTTGATTATGAAATAAAAGATTATAGACGTTCAGAATTAGTAAAATTAGATATTTGGGTTAATGGCGAGGGAGTAGATGCATTGTCATTTATAGTACACAAAGATTCAAGTTATGAACGTGGCAAAAAAATGATAGAAAAACTAAAAACAGCAATACCAAGGCAATTATTTGCAATACCAATTCAAGCAGTAATTGGAGGAAAAATAATAGCAAGAGAAACAATTTCAGCAATGAGAAAAGATGTACTAGCTAAATGCTATGGTGGAGATATTACAAGAAAGAAAAAACTATTAGAAAAACAGAAAAAAGGTAAAAAGAAGATGCGTCAAATAGGTAATGTAGAAATACCACAAGAAGCATTTTTATCTGTATTAAAATTAGATGAAGAGTAAAGTATAATTACTATTATATTGTGTAAAATGCAAGAAAAAGAAAGGATTTTGTAGAAAAATGTCAAAAAACGAAAAATACAATGAACAAAGAATTCCAAAAAAGAAACAGAGTAACCAAAAGGACTTTTTAGCTGTTCGAACTGAAAGCAAATTACAAATAAAACATGCAGAAGTAGCGTCACAAAAGGAGCAGGTAGAAGGAAGAAATGCTGTTTTAGAATTACTAGAGTCTGGAAAAGATATAAACAAAATATACATAGAATCTGGTGAGAAAACTGGTTCAATAAATAAAATAATAGCATTAGCAAAAGAAAATAAAGTGTTAATAAGCTACATAGATAAAAACAAAATGAGGCAAATGGCAACAACAGAAAATTATCAAGGAGTAATAGCAGTTGTACCACCTTATGAATATGTAGAAGTAGAAGATATATTACAAGAGGCAAAAGACAAGAATGAAGCTCCTTTTGTTGTAATATTGGATGGAATAGAAGATGTTCATAATTTAGGAGCAATAATAAGAACAGCGGAAACTGCTGGAGTGCATGGAATAATAATTCCTAAAAGAAGAGCCGCATCTGTAAATGCTACAGTAAATAAAGTGTCTGCAGGAGCTGTAGAACATATGAAAATAGCAAGAGTAAACAACTTAAATGAAACAATAAAAGAATTAAAAGAAACAGGACTTTGGATTTGTGGTACAGATATGGACACAGAAACTTACTACTATAACCAAGATTTAAAAGGACCACTTGCAATAGTAATTGGAAGTGAAGGGTTTGGAATGAGTAGGCTTGTAAAAGAAAATTGCGACTTTATAGTAAAAATTCCTATGAAAGGAAAAATAACATCTTTAAATGCTTCAGTATCAGCAGGAATAGTTATATATGAAGCAGTAAAACAAAGAAATTAAATAACCAGCATTTTGTGTTGTTAAAATTTAATAAAAATCAAAGGAGGAAACATAAATGCACTATGGAAGAAAAAGAGCAATTATAATTGCAAGTATAGTAATTGGAATACTATTAATATTAGGAATAGGAGGAACAATATTATATTTAAAAACAGATATATTTAAATCAAATCAAAGTTTGTTTTTTAAATATATAGAGCAAGCAGCAAAAGGAATAGAATATACCCAGAATGCAAATATGACAAGTAATATTAATAGAATGAAAGAAGAACCTTTTACATTAGTAGGAAACTTAAGTTATGAAACAGATGAAAAAAATAATTCTACAAAAAATGCATTAAAAAATATAAAATTTGAAATAGAAGCCAAAGTAGATAATTCTGAGAAGAAAGCATATGGAACAGGAACATTAAAAAGCAATAATCAAGACTTATTTAAATTAGAATATGCAAACACAGATAATATATATGCTCTAAAATCAGATGAAGTAGTAACAGCATTTATTGGAGTAGAAAACCAAAATTTAAAAGTACTAGCTCAAAAATTAGGAATAACAAACACAAGTAATATTCCAAATAGTGTAGCATCAATACTTAATTTAGGTGAAATATTAAATTTAACAGAAGATGAAAAATCACATATATATGAAACATATATGCCAGTATTAGAACAAAATATAGAAAAAAGTAGCTTTGCAAAAAATAAAAATATTGCAATAAGCAAAGATGGAGTGGTTTATAACACTACAGGATATCGCTTGGAGTTAAGTGCTTCTGAATTAAAACAAATAGAAATAAAACTATTACAAGCATTAAAAGAAGATAGCATAACATTAAACTTAATAACAACAAAAGCTAAAACATTTAATTTAGAAGAAAAATATACTCAAATAAACACCTTAGTTCAAGAAATAGATAGTTTGATAAATAAAATAAATAATGAAAGTACAAATGCACAAGAAGGAATAATTATTACTGTTTATGTTGAAAATGGAAAAGTAGTAACAACAGAAATAATATATAAAAACGAGGTTAAATATACTATTTATGGTCAAAAAGAAAACAACACGAACAGTTACTATATATTAATAGAAAATTTGAGCGCTACAGAGGAATATAACAAAATAGAGATAAAAGCTGAAGAAACAAGTAACAATAATACATCAACTTTAAGTGTCCTAATTAATATAAATAATAAAAAAGAAATTGAAGTTTGTTTAGAAAATGTAAATGATAATGAAGAAGATATTTTAAAAACAAATTGTGAAGTAACTATTAATGAAGAAGATAATAAAAATTGTGTATTAAGTTATGAGCAGGAAATAGCCTTCAAAGAAAGTATTACAGATATAGTAAAAATAGATAGAAATAGTTGTGCTGTATTAAACGATTATCCAACAGAACAACTACAAGTATTAGTAAAAAGCTTAGTACAAAGAGTACAAGAACTTATAAACCAAAAGGCACAAGCACTAGGAATTTCAAATTTTTATTTTAATACTAACATATAATAAAATTTATGCCTCTTTTGCTTTATAATTCACAAAAAATATTGACGAAACCCAAAAAAGTTGTATAATAGTAAAGTAGAAAAAGTAAAAACAAAAATGAGAAAAAGTAAAATTAAGGTTGCTTAAAGAGAATACTTGCCATTGGCTGAAAGCAAGTAAAAGTAAACAAATTTGAAAAACTACCTCATTAGTTGCTAGTAAAAACTAGACGTATTTACCTGCGTTAAAGGAAAAAATTAAGTAAAAAATAGGATGGAACCGTGTAAAAAGCACTCCTAGGTATATGTAAAAGTATATCTAGAGAGTGCTATTATTGCATTTTTTGAACATAAAAAATTGCAAAAAATAGAAAACAAGGTTACCAACCAAAAGGAGGAATATAAAAATGTTTAAGATTAAATTAGACGGAGGAAAAACAATGGAAGTAGAAGAAAGTATGTATTGGCATACAACAGCCCATATTTTAGCACAAGCTGTTAAAAGATTATTTCCAAACTACAAATTAACAATAGGTCCAGCAATAGAAAATGGATTCTATTATGATTTTGATGTAGAAAAAACATTTACAGAAGATGATATATCTGCATTAGAAGAAGAAATGAAAAAAATAATTAAAGAAGATTTAAGTATTGAAAGATTCGAACTTCCAAGAGAAGAAGCTATTAAATTAATGGAAGAGAGAGAAGAACCATACAAAGTAGAATTAATTAAAGATTTACCAGAAGGAGAAGTAATATCTTTCTATAAACAAGGTGAATTCGTTGACCTTTGCCGTGGTCCACATTTACCTTCAACAGGAAAAGTAAAAGCAATAAAATTAACTTCAATGTCATCTGCATATTGGAGAGGAGATGCTAATAACCAAACATTACAAAGAGTTTATGGAATTTCTTTCCCAAAAGCATCTGAACTTGAAGAATATTTAACAAAACTAGAAGAAGCAAAACAAAGAGACCATAGAAAACTTGGTAAAGAGCTTGGAATATTTATGACAAACGACTTAGTAGGAAAAGGGCTTCCAATGTACTTGCCAAATGGTTGCATGGTATGGGATTTATTAGAAAATTATATTAAAGGAAAAGAAAGAAAATTAGGATACAAACATGTTTTAACTCCACCACTAGCAAGTGTAGATTTATACAAAACATCAGGACACTGGGAGCATTATAAAGATAGTATGTTTCCAAAAATGGAAGTTGAAGGAGAAGAGTTTGTACTTCGCCCAATGAACTGTCCACATCATATGATGATATATGCAAACAGTATACATTCATATAAAGATTTACCAATAAGAATTGGAGAAATAGCAAGAGATTGTAGATATGAAGCAAGTGGAACACTAAAAGGAATAGAAAGAGTTAGAACTTTCTGTCAAAATGATGCTCACTTATTTGTAACACCAGAACAAATAGAATCTGAATTTAAAGCAGTTGTAGATTTAATTCTAGAAGTATACAAAGAATTAAATATAACAGATTATCATTTTGAATTGTCATTAAGAGACCCTAAAGATAAAGTTAAATATCATCCAGATGACGAAATGTGGGATAATGCTGAAAATAAATTAAGACAAGTATTAAATGATATAGGAATTGAATATGAAGAAAAAATTGGTGAAGCAGCATTTTATGGACCAAAACTAGATGTACAAGTAAGACCAGCCGTGGGAAATGAATATACATTATCTACATGCCAATTAGACTTTTGCTTACCAGCTAAATTTAATTTAGCATATATAGATAAAGACGGAGCAAAGAAAACTCCAGTAGTTCTTCATAGAGCAATATTAGGAAGTATAGATAGATTTATGGCTTACTATTTAGAAGAAACAAAAGGAGCTCTTCCAACTTGGCTTGCACCAGTTCAAGTAAAAATACTTCCAATTACAGATAAACAATTAGACTATTGTAAAAAGGTAAAACAAGAGTTATTGAATAAAGATATAAGAGTAGAATTAGATGATAGACAAGAAAAAGTAGGGTATAAAATCCGTGAAGCTCAAATGGAAAAAATACCATATATGCTAATAATTGGAGATAAGGAAATAGAAGCAAATGCAGTAGGGGTAAGAACAAGAAAAGACGGAGATATTGGACAAATGAAAGTAGAAGACTTTATTTCTAAAATAGAAGAAGAAATTGAAAATAAAAAATACAGTTAAAATGAAAAAATAATAATATGACAAGCCTAAGATTTTCTTATAATTTCTATTTAATAGAAAATCTTAGGTTTGTTTTTGGATATTTAATAATGAACGTAAAAAATAAGGAGTGAAAAAATGAGATTAGATAAGTTTTTAAAGGTATCAAGAGTAATAAAGAGAAGAACTGTTGCAAATGAAGCAGTAGATGGAGGAAGAGTTATAGTTAATGGAAAAGTTGTAAAGGCAAGTTATGAAGTAAAAGTAGGAGATATTGTAGAAATAAAATTTGGAGATAAAGTTTCAAAATTTGAAATAATAAAAATACCTACAACTATAGGAAAAGAAATTGGAGAATTAATAAAGATTTTATAAAAATATTATATATGCAAGAATATTAAATGAAAGCAATTGAAAAATAGAAAAAGTGATATATAATGAAAAATGTAATACCAAAGAGACAGATATTAAAAAATATCTGCCTCTTTTTACATAGAAGAAGATCAATAAATTATGTATTCACATAAAATTCACATTTAATTTATTGACAAATATTGTGTTATCACATATAATGCTTAAGTTAACAAAATGAAATAGTATATAGGGAAAAAGGAGAATAAAATGTTTAAATTGTTAAGAAATTTAAAGTCATCAATATTATATGTTGCAATAATTGTATTACTTCTATGTGTTGAAGCATGGGCAGATTTAACACTTCCAGATTACACATCTAAAATTGTAAATACAGGAATTCAAGCAGGGGGAATAGAAAATTCAACTCCAGAAGTTATAAGAAAGAGCCAAATGGATAATCTTTTATTATTTACTAAGGAAGATGAAAGTATTTTAAGTAAATATACATTAATTTCAAAAAATTCTTTAGGAGAAAAAGAATACGAAAAATATGTAGAAAAATATCCTGCATTGGAAAATGAAGATTTATACGTTATAAATAAACTTTCAGAAGAAGAACAAGAAACATTAAATGGTCAAATTGCAAAACCATTACTAATACTTTCAAACTTAAATAATGAAGAAACAGCTAAACAAATTAAAATGCAAATAATAAGTTCTATACAAGAAAGTAGCACTAAGTCTATAAAAGAAGAATATACATCAGAAGATTCTTCAATTTCAAGTATATCAGCAGAAATAATAGAGCAAATGAGCTTAATAGAAATATTAAAAGCTATGCCAGAAGAACAGTTAGAGCAAATGCTTGAAAAAGTACAAGAACAAGTAAATAAAATGAGTGAATCAATAATAAGTCAATCAGCAATAGTTCAAGTTAAAAATGAATATAAACAAATAGGAATGGACACAGACAAAATACAAAATGACTATATTTTTATGACAGGACTTCAAATGTTAGGAGTAGCATTTGTTAGTATGTCAAGTGCAATTATAGTTATGTTTTTATCTGCAAAAGTAGCAGCAGAATTAGGTAGAACATTAAGAGACAAAGTATTTAAAAAAGTTATGGGATTTTCTACAAAAGAATTTAGGGAATACTCAACAGCATCTTTAATAACAAGAAGCACAAATGATATAGCTCAAATTCAAAACTTAATAACAATGTTATTTAGGGTAGTTGTATATGCACCAATTATAGGAATAGGTGGAATACTACATGTAAAAAGTAGTAGTATGGCGTGGATTATTGCATTAGCAGTTGGTGCAATTATAGTTATAGTATTAGCATTATTCTCAATTGCAATGCCGAAATTTAAAAAATTGCAAGATTTAATAGATAGACTAAACTTAGTATCGAGAGAAATATTAACAGGTCTTCCAGTTATAAGAGCATTTAATACACATAAACGTGAAGAAAAGCGTTTTGAAGATAGTAATAAAGATTTAATGAAAGCAAATATTTTTGTAAACCGTGCAATGAGCATAATGACACCAACACTTAGTTTAATTATGAGTGCAATTACATTACTTATTGTATGGGTTGGAGGCCATAAGGTTGACGAAGGAGTAATGCAAGTTGGCGACATGATGGCATTTATACAATACACAATGCAAATAGTAATGAGCTTTTTAATGATATCTATGATATCTATAATGCTTCCACGTGCAGCAGTTTCAGCAAAACGTATAAATGAAGTATTAGAAACTAACCCAAGTATCAAAAATAAAAAAGAATTAAAACAATTTGCAGAAGATAAAAAAGGATTAGTAGAATTTAAAAATGTAAGTTTTAGATATCCAGATGCAGACGAGGAAATATTAACAGACATAGACTTTACAGCAAAACCGGGAGAAACAACAGCAATTATAGGAAGCACAGGAAGTGGAAAATCTACAGTTGTAAACTTAATACCTCGTTTCTATGATGTAACAAGAGGAGAACTTGTAATAGATGGTGTTAATATTAAAGATGTAGACCTAAAAGAATTAAGAAAAAAAGTAGGTTTTGTTCCTCAAAAAGGTGTGTTATTCTCTGGAACAATAGAAAGTAATATAAAATATGGAAATCCAGATATGAGTGATGAAAAAATGATAAAAGCAGCTAAAATAGCACAAGCCGAAGAATTTATTATGGCAAAAGAAGATAAATATAAGGCTGAAATAGCACAAGGAGGAAACAACGTATCTGGTGGACAAAAACAACGTTTATCTATAGCAAGAGCAATTGCAATAGATCCAGAAATATTAGTATTTGACGATAGTTTTTCAGCATTAGACTTAAAAACAGATAGTAAATTAAGAGAAGCACTTTCAAAAGAAATTAAAGGAAAAACAGTTATAATAGTAGCACAAAGAATTAGTACAATAATGAATGCAGAGCAAATAATAGTATTAGAAGAAGGGAAAATTGTGGGAAAGGGCACACACGAAGAGCTTATGAAAAATTGCGAAACATACAAACAAATAGCACTTTCTCAATTATCTGAAGAAGAACTAAACTAAAATTATAATTAATATTTACCCCAAAAGGTCCAGGTTATAATGGGGTAATAATTATTTAATAAATTATCTATTATCCCATTATAACCTGGACCTTTTGGGGTAGTAAATAAAGAAAGGAGAAAAAAGCATGCCACGGACCAATGGGAGGGCCAGGTAGAGGACCTGGGGCAGAGATAGAAAAAGCGAAAGATTTTAAAGGAACAACTAAAAAATTATTAAATAATTATTTGTCAAAATATAAATTAGCACTAGTAATAGTAATAATATTTGCTATTGGAAGTACAATATTTTCAATAGTAGGGCCTAAAATATTAGGAAATGCTACAACAGAAATATTTAATGGATTAGTTAGTAAATTATCTGGTGGAAGAGGAATAGACTTTGGAAAAATAGCTGGAATTCTATTTACTTTACTTGCTTTATATGGATTAAGTGCATTATTTTCACTTATCCAAGGATTCACAATGACAGGTATAGCGCAAAAACTAACATATAAAATGCGTAATGATTTAGTTAAAAAAATAAACAAATTACCTATGCATTACTTTGACAAAAAAACGAAAGGTGAAGTATTGTCTATAATAACAAACGACATAGATACACTTTCTCAAAACTTAAATCAAAGTATTACACAAATTATAACTTCAATATGTACGCTAATTGGTGTGTTAATAATGATGTTTTCAATAAGTTGGGAAATGACACTTGTTTCACTATTAATTTTACCAGTTACTGTATATATAGTAAAAAATGTAGTGGAAAAATCACAAAAATACTTTAAGAAGCAACAAGATTATTTAGGCCATGTAAATGGTCAAGTAGAAGAAATATATGGTGGACACACAATAGTAAAAGCATTTAATGGCGAAAATGAAGCAATAAAAGAATTTAGCAAAGCAAACAAAGAATTATATCAATCAGCATGGAAATCTCAATTCTTATCAGGACTAATATTCCCAGTTATGAACTTTATAGGTAATATAGGATATGTAGCAGTTGCAATTTTAGGTGGATATTTAGCAATTCAAGGAAAAATTACAGTAGGAAATATACAATCATTTATACAATATAACAAACAATTTACACAACCAATAAACCAAATAGCTCAAGTATCTTCAATGTTACAAGCAATGGTAGCAGCTGCAGAAAGAGTATTTGAATTTTTAGAAGAACCAGAAGAAGTAAAAGATGTAGAAAATCCAAAATCTACAGAAGGATTAAAAGGAAATATTACATTTGACCATGTAAAATTTGGATATGATGAAGATAGAATAATAATAAATGACTTTAGTGCAAAAATTAAAGACGGACAAAAAATTGCAATAGTAGGGCCAACAGGTGCAGGAAAAACAACAATGGTAAAATTGCTTATGAGATTTTATGATGTAAATAGTGGAGCAATTTTATTAGACGGAATAAATATAAAAGACTTCAAACGCGAAGATTTAAGAAAAATGTTTGGAATGGTACTTCAAGACACATGGTTATTTGGAGGAACTATAAAAGACAATATTCGTTATAGTAAGCCAGATGCTACAGATGCAGAAGTAATAGAAGCAGCAAAAGCAGCACATGTACATCACTTTATAAAAACACTTCCAAGTAGCTATGACATGATACTAAACGAAGAATCAAGCAATGTATCTGCAGGACAAAAGCAATTATTAACAATAGCAAGAGTAATTTTAGCAGATCCAAAAATATTAATATTAGACGAAGCAACAAGTTCAATAGACACAAGAACAGAATTACAAATTCAAGCAGCAATGGATAATCTAATGAAAGGAAGAACAAGCTTCATAATTGCACATAGACTATCCACAATAAAAAATGCAGATTTAATTTTAGTTATGAACCACGGAGATATAGTAGAACAAGGAACACACGAAGAACTCCTAGAAAAAGGTGGATTCTACGCAGACTTATACAACAGCCAATTCGAAGAGGTAGAAGAATAAAGGACAAAAGGGTTCATCCCCAAATGTCCTTTAAAATAAATCTGGAAATTGACAAACTATTCCGTCTACAAAGTATTGGGCCATGCCTAAAACTTCTCTTTGGACTTCGTCAAAAGCCTTAATATCAGATACATAGTTTCCAGTTAAACGTTCTTCAACTTCATTTGTACTAATGCAGTAATTTTGATATCCATATGGATAAATAAAATCATTCATATATATTCCTCTTTTCTTATTTATATTAATATGATATGATAGTAGAAATAAATGGTGAATAATAAGGAGAATGTTAATGGAAAAGCATGTACCAGAAATTTTAATAGAAATGTTAAATAAGCAATATGGGGAAGAAATAACAAGTCAAATATTAGAAGGTTACTTTCAAAAAAGAATGGTAACTTTTAGAGTAAATACTTTAAAAACGAGTATAGAAGAAGTAGAGAAAGTACTAAAAAATAATAATATAGAATTTGAAAAAGTTTTTTGGAGTGATGTTGCATATATAGTAAAAAATGCAAGAGAAGATACTTTAAAAGAATTAGAAATTTATAAAAATGGCGAAATTTATCTTCAAAGTTTGTCTTCAATGTTACCGCCTATAGTGCTAGAACCAAAAGAAAATACAGACATTTTAGATATGTGTGCAGCACCAGGTGGAAAAACTACAGAGCTTGCAAGTTTAACAAACAATAATGCAAATATAACAGCATGTGAGTTAAATAAAATAAGAATAGAAAAGCTAAAATATAACATAGAAAAGCAGGGAGCAACATCTGTATATATTATGAGAGAAGATAGCAGAAGAATAAATGATTTTTTCTCATTTGATAACATACTTTTAGACGCACCATGTAGTGGTAGTGGAACCTTAAATGTTGAAAATGTAAATTTAGAAAAAACATTTACAAATAAATTAATAGAAAAATCGCAAAAATCACAATTAGAATTATTAAACAAAGCAGTAAAAATATTAAAACAAGGTCAAGAAATGGTATATTCAACATGCTCTATCTTAAACAAAGAAAACGAGGAGATAGTAAGTAAAATATTAAAAAATAATAAAGTAGAAATAGTACCAATAAAATTTAAAGGAAAAGAAGAATTACCATTATTACCAACAAAAATAGATGGAACAATTTGCATAATGCCAACCGAGCTTTATGAAGGTTTTTTTATAGCAAAAATAAGAAAAAGTAGCAATTAGGGAAAGTCCCTAATGCTACTTTTTCTCAATTTGGGACAATGTTTATTCTATTTCTGTTATTTTTAAATTAAATTTATCTTCAAACACTTTTTTCTTTGCAATATATTCTTTAGTTTTAAAGCCTTTTACATCTATAACTTCACTAGAACCATCTTTATGAAAAACAATAAAATCAGCTTTATATTTTAGACTAGGTGCTAGAATAAAAGTAGGTTGAAGGCAAAAACCATTTATTTCTTTAGCTTGCAAACGTAATTTTAATTCATTATAATAAGTAGCTTCCTTTTGACTATCAAAAGTATGACCATCAACAGATACTTTATTTGATCTATATTTACTTTTTCTTTTTTTACTACCATCAGTATAATTTTTATAATCTTCTACACTCCAATGCTCCATAATAAAACTCCTAACTATTAATTACAATTTATTATAATAATAAACAATAAAAAGTGCAAGCAAAAGAACAAAAGAGTCATGATTAATATTTTTAGACATTTTTTGTGGCACTAAGGAGTGCCTATTTTGATAAAATTACAAATATTTTTTTAAAGTTTCAACACTATCTTCCTGCATAGTAACAAAATCATCTAAAACGCATTTTACATCTCTATCAGCATCAGGATTTTGGTTTATTAAACGTCTTCCTTCAATAATTCCCATATTAGTTCCTTGCATTAAAAGTTCAGATAATTTAGAAGTAGTATCATCAGTCATAGTTTTCATTTGTATGCCATACCATGTCATCATTTTTGTCATGCTATTTGTCTCATGAGGTTCTTTTTCATTTGTGTAATTTGAATAAATATTATTTACTCTTCTTGAAATATCTTTATATTTATTGTACTCACCATCCAATACTTTTTTAAAAGTATCATCCCTTACTTTTTCACTAATGTAAGAAATTGCATCCATTCCCATAGTTGCACCTTTGTTTACTTCATCCAAAATATTTAAATTTTCATTTTTCATTGTAAAACCCTCCATAAAATATAGTATGTACAAATTTTGCAAAAAAATACATTTTCTGATATAATAAGTTTCAATAATGGTTCAATAAAAGTTTGATATACTTAAAAAAATATAGGAGGTAAAGTATGCGCATTTTAATTATAGAAGATGAATATCCACTAGCTGATGCAATTTCAGAAACTTTGAAAAAAGAAAATTTTAATGTGGACATAGTAACAGATGGAATAGATGGAGAAAACGAGGCTTTAACGGGAATATATGATTTAATATTATTAGATATAATGCTTCCTGGTAAAGATGGGTTTGAAATTTTACAATCAATAAAACAAGAAAAAATAAAAACACCTGTAATTATGCTTACTGCAAAGTCTCAAATGAACGACAAATTACAAGGCTTAGAAAATGGAGCAGATGACTATATAACAAAGCCATTTCATACAAGAGAGCTTTTGGCTAGAATAAAAAATATTTTAAAAAGAACAAATGGTGTTGAGAGTATAAATAAATTAGAGTTTGGAGATTTAACATTAAATTTAGATACTTGCAAAATAAGTTGCAGTGAAAATTCTATTGTAATAAATGGTAAAGAATTAGAATTACTACAATTATTAATGGTAAATAAAGGACAAGTTGTAGATAGAGAAGTTTTTGCAAATAAAATTTGGGGTTATGATAGTGAAGCAGAATACAACAATGTCGAAGTGTATATAACATTTATACGTAGAAAATTTAAAATATTAAAAACAAATGTAAAAATAAAAGCAATTAGAGGAATAGGTTATAAATTAGAAATATAGGGAGAAATTAAAATGATAAGAAAATTAGAATCAAAAGTATTTTGGATCCTTATGGTATCAATATCAACCATTGTCTTGGGAGTAATAATTTTGTTTGCAATATTTAATTACAATAATACAATAAATGCAGCAACATCAATGCTTGATAGATTTGATAATTTTTTTAGAATGCAAAATGACGAAAGAACACAAACTAACAATGATGAAAATAGAATGGAAATAGATTTATCAGAAACATATACATATATGATAGAAAATGGAAAAATTGTAGATAGTATAGGAAGTAAAAATGAAGATATAGAGCAATATGTGTATAAAGCATACAAACAAAATAAAGAAAAGGGAATAGTAGGAAACTATGTTTATAAAGTAAAAACATCTAAAATGAAAGACGAAAGAGCTACTATTATATTAATGGAAGATAAAAGTGTAGTAACAAGAATAAAATTTATTTATATTTATGCAATTTCAGGTTCTATAATTTCAATTATAATAGCATATGCAATATCAAAGAAAATATCAAATATGATAGTAAGACCAGTAAAAGAAACAATTGAAAGTCAAAAAAGATTTATATCAGATGCATCACATGAGCTAAAAACGCCACTTGCAGTTATAGAAGCAAATGCAGATGTTTTAGAGAGCAATATTGGAAAATCTAAATGGATGGAATATATACAAAGTGAAATTGCTAGTATGGATAAATTAATTAACAATTTATTATTCTTAGCAAAAGTGGAAAATGTAAAAGAACTAAAAGAAAAAGAAAACTTTGACTTAACACAAGAAGTAAAAATGACAGTTTCAATGTTTGAAGGTATGGCATATGAAAGAAAAGTAAAAATAGAAGACAAAATAGAGGAAAATGTTAATTTTAACGGAAACAAAGAAGATATAAAACAAGTGTTATCCGTATTAATTGAAAATGCAATTATGCATACAAAAGAAAACGGAAAAATAGTTGCTAAACTAAATAAAGAAAAAGGAACTACAGTATTACAAGTGTCAAACGAAGGAGAAGAAATTCCAAAAGAAGAAAGAGAAAAAATATTTGAAAGATTTTATAGAGTAGATAAATCTAGAAATAGAAAAGAAAAAAGATATGGTCTAGGACTTGCAATTGCAAAATCAATAGTTGTAGAAGGATATAACGGAAAAATAGGAGTGGACTGCAAAGACGGAGTAACAACATTTAAAGTAACCTTATAGAGAAAATAATAAAAGGATAATTTCTAAATTTTAAAAGAAATTATCTTTTTTCAATTTTTTTTCAATCTTCATTGTTTATATTGTAAATGAACAATAAAAATGAAGGAGGAAAAATTAATTATGTACATTTTAAAGAATAGCTTAATATCAATAATAAGAAGTAAAGGAAGAAATATTCTAATAGGAATTATAATATTAGTAATTTCTGCATCATGTACAGTAACACTTGCAATAAGAAACACCGCAGAAAAATTGGTAAAAAATTATGAAGAATCAAATGAGGTAATTGCAACTATTTCCTTTAATAGACAAAATTTATCTAAAGACTTTAAAGGTGGAGAAGATGCAATGAAAGAAAACATAGAAGCTTTTAACAATATTGAATCTTTTACAATAGACGATGTGAAAAATTATGGAAATAGCCAGTATTTAAAGAGCTTTTATTATGTGTACAGTACATCACTAAATAGTGATACTTTAACTAAAGCATCTGACAAATTCGAATATGAAGTAGAAAATAGGGAAACATCAACAAGTACATCTACAACCACTTCAGAAAGTGAAAGACCTAATATGCCAGAAGGAGGTATGACGGAAGGAGGCACAAATACTCATACTACCACAAACACAACAACAGTTATAACAAAGTCAAAAGAAGTTCTCCAAAACAATAGAAATCTAAGCAATGATTTTGAATTAGATGGATATTCTTCATATGAAGCAATGACAGATTTTATAAGTGGAAACTATAAAATAACTTCAGGAAATATGTTTACAGACTTTACAGCAAATGAATGTGTAATAAATGAAGAACTTGCAACATTAAATGAAATATCTGTAGGAAATACAATAACATTTAAAAATCCAAATAATGAGAAAACTTATGAACTTACAGTAGTGGGAATATATAAAGATTCTTCAAATCAAGATGATTCTAAAAATATGTATTCTAATTCAGCAAACAAAATTATAGTAGGAAGCTCAGTAGTAGAAAGCGTAGTACAAGGTGATGAAACATTAACCACAAATATTACACCATCATTTATATTAAATGACAAGAATGTAATAGAAGATTTTACAAACGAAGTAAAAGAAAAAGGATTAAATGATTACTATACAATAAATACAAACCTAGAAGAATTAGAAAGTGCAACAAAATCTATAGAAAATGTAAAAACATTTGCAACAACATTTTTAATTATAGCCTTAATAATAGCAGCAGTAGTACTTTTTGTAATAAATATGATAAATATTAGAGAAAGAAAATACGAAATAGGTGTTTATAGAACAATAGGAATAGGAAAATTCAAATTAACAATGCAATTTGTTTTAGAACTATTAATAGTAACAGTCATTTTCTTATCTATAGGAGGAATTATAGGAGGTTTTATTTCAAAAGATGTAGGAAATAAACTACTTGCAAGCCAAATAGAAGAAAGCAATTCTTCACAAGAACAAGTGGCAGAAAACTTTGGTAGACCAGATATGAAAGGCAATATGGAAATGCCTAACTACAATGGAAATGTGAAGGCAGAAACAATAAACTCTATAGATGCAGTAGTAGATTATGTAGTTATTTTAGAATTGCTAGGAATAGGAATAGGACTTACTTTAATTAGCAGTTTGGCTTCAATGATTAGTATACAAAGGTTTAGCCCACTTACTATACTTAAAGAAAGATCATAACTAAGAAAGGAGAAACAAAAATGAGCATTCTTAAATTAGAAAATGTAGGTTACAGATATAAAGATGCTGCAAAAGACGAGTATGTATTTAAAAATATAAATTACGAGTTTGAACAAGGTAAAATCTATGCAATAAAAGGTAAAAGCGGAAGCGGAAAAACTACACTTTTATCACTTTTAACAGGATTAGAAAAATGTAGCGAGGGAAAAATAATTTATGATGGAAAAGAATTAAATAAAATGAACTTAAATTCATATAGAAACACGGATATAGGAATTGTATTTCAAAGCTATAACTTGCTTCCACATTTAACGGCAGTTCAAAACATAATTCTTTCAATGGATGTAAGCAAAGCAAAAGTGAAAAACAAAAAAGAAAAAGCAATAGAATTAATGGAAAGTGTAGGATTAAAAAAAGAATATGCAAATAGAAAAATATTAAAATTATCTGGTGGAGAACAACAAAGAATAGCTATAGCAAGAAGTTTATCTTACAATCCTAAAATAATTATTGCAGATGAGCCAACAGGAAATTTAGACAAAGACACAGAAAATGAAATACTAAAAATATTTAAAAGACTAGCAGAAGAAGAAAACAAGTGCATTATTATGGTAACTCATTCAAAAAATATATGTGATAATGCAGATATTGTGTATGAACTTGCAAAAAAGGTTTAATATTATATATAAGCTTAAAGAATAAATATTTAAGAACGAAAGGAGAAAATAAAAATGAAAAATAAGATTTTAATTTTAATTATTGGTATTTTAATAGGAGCAGTAGTTACAAGTACAATATTCTATATTTACCAAAAAAACAATACAAACACTAATGGAGGACCAGGTTTTTCAGAAAATGGAGAAATAACAAATGGAGGAAATGGCCAAACACCGCCAGATAAGCCAAGTGGAGACAATAGCCAAACACCACCAGAAAAACCAAGTGGAGAAACAAGCGGAACACAACAAGAAAATTCAAAGGGACAAATGCAAACAAATAATAATCAAAATAGCCAAAATCAATCTTCTAATATATAGATAAAAATTATGTATGTTTAAAAAAGGAGGAGTGAATTATATTATGAAAAAAGAAACAATAATAGAAATTATTATAATTGTAATTTTAACGGCAATATTAGGAGTAATAATTTACAATATAGTAAATTTAAAATCTAATAATAACGCAAATGGTCAAATGGAGCAAATGGAAAAACCAGAAGAAATGGGACAGAACGGTCAAAGTAGTACTGAAGCAGAAACTTCTGGAAAAACAGAGGTAACAGAAACTAAAACATTAACAGGAGAGTACGAAACTTCTACTCAAGATGAATCTGCAATAAAAACATCTGACGGAGGAAACTTAACCTTAGAAAATGCAACAATAACAAAAACAGGAGATTCTACAAACACAGAAAATAGTGAATTTTACGGAGTAAATGCAGGGGTTTTAACAACTTCAAATTCTACAACAACAATAAAAAATTCAACTATAACTACAAATGCTAAAGGAGCAAATGCAGTTTTTGCAACAGGAGAGAATGCAAAAGTATATATTTACAATACAACAATAAAAACAACAGGAGAGTCATCTTCAAGAGGATTAGATAGTACTTATGGAGGCTATATAGAAGCAGATAACGTAACTATTTCAACAGAAGGAGGAAGCTGTGCAACACTTGCAACAGATAGAGGAGAAGGAACTGTAATTGCTAAAAATTCAGTACTTTCAACAAAAGGAGCAGGTTCACCTGTAATATACTCAACAGGAGATATTAGCATAGAAAATACAAAAGGAACAGCAACAGGAGCACAAATGGCTGTAATAGAGGGGAAAAATACAGCTACAGTAACAAATTCTACACTTTCATGTAGTGGAAAAGGAAACAGAAACAATGCAGATAACTGTGGAATAATGATATACCAAAGTATGTCAGGAGATGCTGGAGAAGGAACAGGAACATTTACAAGTAAAAATTCAACATTAGAAATAACATCTGATTCAAACTATTATACATCAGCACCATTCTTCTTTGTAACAAATACAAAAGCTGTTATAAACTTAGAACAAAACAAATTAAAATATGGAAGTGGAGTACTATTAAAAGTAGCAGCAACAAGTGAATGGGGTCAATCAGGTTCAAATGGTGGAGAAGTTACATTTAACATGACAAACCAAGAAGCAAAAGGAAGTATTGAAGTAGACAATATAAGCACACTAGAAATGAATTTAAAACAAGGAAGTAAATTAGAAACAACAATAAATAGTGCAAACACAGCTAAAAGCATAGCATTAAATATAGATAGCACATCTACATTAACACTAACAGGAGATTGCTATGTAACAAGTTTAACAGATGAAGATACATCATATAGTAACATTAACTTTAATGGTTATAAATTATATGTAAATGGTACAGCAATTAACTAAGATAGATAAATTTATGATAATATTTATTGTATTATGCCGAAATTTGTTGATATTTTCTTAAAACAAATTGTAATATTGTAAGCTTATTTTTCTAGAAATATGTTGACAACCAATATATTTAATTATAAAATAAAAATGTAATGAAGCGAAAACAAAGGAGAAAACATGAAAATGGTAATGCCTGTGAGCCTTGCGGCTGTACACACACACACACACACACACACACTTATAGTTTATTAAAGAACAAAAAAATATAAAAAGAAAAGATAGTTTTAAAAATCATGTAAATAAGCATGGTTTTTAAAGCTATTTCTTTTTTTATATAATAGGAAAGGAATGCAAATTTATATTTTTGAAAAAAGTATACAGGCTTTTTACTGCCAAAATAAAAAAATACTATAAGGGTAATAAAAATTATTAAAATGGAGGAATAATACAATGAAAAAGACAAAGAAAAAAATGTCAAAAACAGAAAAGCAACAACAGAGTAAAGGAATAACATTAGTATCATTAGTTGTAACAATAATAGTGCTAATTATACTAGCAGGAATAAGCATAAATTTGGTTTTAGGAGATAAAGGGATAATAACAGTAGCTAAAAAGGCTAAAGAGAATATGGAACTTGCAAAAATAGAAGAAGAAACACAATTAAATGAATTATATACACAGCTAGAAGATGATGATGAAACATTATCATATGAGCCAATAGAAAAATTAATAGAA
>CAVFFZ010000008.1:0-50086 GCA_963621995.1 Lachnospiraceae bacterium | reverse complement strand
GGTCTTTAGTACCTTTAATAGACTTTTAAAATTAACTGTGTTTTTTCTTTTCCTTTTTAAAATTTACACTTCTTATTTTAATAATATTATCATTATTTATTTTCTTTGGCAAGCCAATAAGCTTGCCGATATATATATATGTATACTGCCGCAAAAGTTTGGGCTATTTATTACATTTTTATTGTTTTTTTATTACATTTTTGTATATAAATATTTTGTATATCTTTAATGTCACTTTTTCTTGACAAAATGACACTAAAGATATATATTTACTTTATATTATTTGAAAGGAGAAATTTATAATGTTAAAGAAAAAATCAAAAATTTTACTTAGCGTATTATTCGTATTGTTACTACTATCTTCTGTATGTTTAGCAACTGATGATACTTCTCTAATTGATAGCTCTGTAGAAGTTACTTCTGATACTGATGATACTCAAGAAGTTGAAACTACTTCTTCTACTGCTAATTGGGTTAATACTGATTTATATCTTTCAGGAGATGAAGTTACTATTGACAAAGTAGTAGATGGAAACGCTTTTGTAGCTGCAAAAGAAGTTACTGTTACTGGTGAAATCGGTGGAGATCTTTTTGTTGTAGCAGACAAAGTAACTATTGAAGGTGGATACATATATAGTGGCCTTTTTGTTTGTGCTAACGAAGTTACAATTAATGGTGTTGTTTATGATGTATATGCTATTAGTAATAATTTCAATTTAGAAAGTAATGGTTTTATTTATAGGGATTTAAAAGTAACAGGTTCTAATATTAACTTAAGTGGAAAAATTAGAAGAGATGCTTACATATCTGCAAAATCATTAACTTTAAATGAACAATCTGGTTCTATTATTTATGGTAATTTAAAGTATTCTACACCAGCTGAAATTACTATTCCAGAAGGAGCTGTTTCAGGAGATGTTAAATACAATGCAAATACCTCTAATGCTGAAGAAACTAGTGTTGCTAGTATTATTTTAGGTTATGTATCTGAAGCAATACAAACATTAATTCTAACTTTTGTATTAACAGCAATTTTATTATGGTTAGCACCTAAATTTGTTAATAGAGTTGGAAACATGAGTGTTGGAAAATCTTTTGCTAGTTTAGGAATTGGTGTTGTTACTCCAGTTGTTCTTGTTATAGTCGCTTTATTGTTAGCAATTAGTGTTATTGGATTAAAATTATTGCTTCCTGCAACATTCATATTTGTAGCATTTTCACTTGTTGCTTCTTCAATTACAAGTATATTCTTTGGTAAACTATTTACTAAATTACTAAAAACAGATAGCAAAGTTAAATTTGTATTATTTACATTATTATCTAATTTAGTATTATGGTTATTAACAAAAATACCATTTATTGGTGGATTCATTGGATTCTTAGTTTATGCATTTGGTATTGGTACTTTACTAGTAAACATTGTTTGCAGAAAAGAAGTTGTTGTTGAAAAAAGCGAAAAAGTTGAAGCTAAAGCAGAAACAACAAAAACTAAAAAAGAAGATAAATAATTAATGTCAAAAAATAAAATGAGAAATTTAATTTCTCATTTTATTTTTGTTTTAAACTATCTATTGCTTTTTTAAAATCTTCTGATTTTGCAATGTAATTTCCTGCAACTAATATATTCGCTCCTGCTTCTATTACTTGTTTAGCAGTTTCATTGTTTACTCCACCATCTACTTCTATATCCACTTCAAATCCATTTTCATAAATAAATTTATTTAGTTTTTGAATTTTTTCTATTGTTTCTGGTAGGAATTTTTGTCCTCCTTTTCCAGGTTCTACAGACATTACTAATACTTTATGAATATAAGGAATGTATTTATATATATCTTCTATATTTGTTTTTGGCTTTAATGTTATACCTGCCTTTATATTATTATCTTTAAGATATAAAATCCATTTTAATGCCTCTTCCTCATTTTTACAGCTTTCTATATGAAATATAATAGATTGTACTCCCATATCTATGTATGCTTTCAAATAAGGTTCTATTTCTTCTACCATTAGGTGTACATCTATTGGTATATTTGAAACTTGTTTTATATATTCTGTATATTCTCTCATTTTTTCTATTGTATTGTTTTCAACAAATTTTCCATCCATAACATCTATATGAAAGTAGTTTGTTCCTGCTACTTCTAAGTCATATATTGTTTTTATTATTTTCTCTTTTTCTATATCTAAAAGAGATGTTGCTACTTCTACCATTTACGTTCCTCCTTTTGTTTTAATTCTTCCATTATTTTGAAATATCTTTCATATCTTTGCTTACTTATTTTCCCCTCTTCTATTGCCTTTTTTATTCCACAGTTTTGTTCTTTTATATGTTCACAATCTGTATATTCACAATTAGGTAAATATTGTTTAAATTCTTTAAAATAGTAACATAAATTTTCACTTTCTATTTCTTCTATTGTAAAAGTAGAAAATCCTGGCGTATCTGCTATATAACCATTATCTATTTCATACAAAGTTACACTGGTTGTAGTGTTTTTCCCTTTTTGATTTTTTAAGCTTATATCTCCTTCAAGAGTTTTTGTTTTCCTAAACAATCTATTAATTAGTGTTGATTTTCCTACTCCTGAATTTCCTGAAAATGCTGTAATATTGTCTTTTAAAACTCTTCTTAATTCTTCTATTCCTTTTCCTTCTTTTGCAATTGTATCTATAACTTTGTATCCTATTTTTTCATATACTTCATGTATATTTTTTAGTATTTCTTCGTTTCCTAAATCTACTTTATTTATACATATTATTGGAATTATTTTTAAATATTCCGCATATGCTAATTGTTTATCTAACAATAATAAATCTGGTTTTGGAGATTTTAAAGAAACCACCAATACTATTTGTGTTAAATTTGCAAGTTTTGGTCTTTTTGAATACATTGTTCTATCTAGTACTTTGGTTATCATTCCTTTATTGGGTTCATTTTCTATTACTTCAGTTTCTACATAATCTCCAACTACTGGTGTAAGTTCTGTTTGTTTTATTTTTCCCATTGGCTTACACTCTATTATTTGGTCTTCAATTTTTACTTCATATAAATTTGAAATATTACTTATTATTAATCCTTTTGGCATATTTAATCTCTTTCAATTGGAAAAGAAATAAATTATTTTCCAATCTTACTTCCTTTTTATTTTTTAAGAGGACTGGTAAACTTTTCTCCAATCCTCTATTTTTATATCATAATAAAATTTCTAATTACAATAAAATTGCAATTTTTATTCAAAAGAAACTACTGGACTTGAACTATTCAAATCTAGATTCTCTGTACCTTTTAATACATCATCTACATAAACTTTTACTTCTACAGTTCCTTTCCCTTGAATTCCTGTTGTTATTTTAGTAGTGTCTTTTGCTTTTTCTTCGTTATAAACTATATCTCCATTTACTGTAATTTTTACTTGTACTTTTGGAATAGTTACTTCTTCATTAGTTGATGTTGGTTTTGAATAATTTAAAAGTGATTTTAAATTAACATTTACTGTACCTTTCTTTACTTCTGAAATTTTATTTACTGTAAGAATTATTGTAGTTCCTTCATCTACTACTTCTCCTACATCTTTACTCTGTTTTAATACTATTCCATTTGTTTTTGTTGTATCTTCATCATACTTTACTTCTACTTTTAATTTTGCATTTTCTAGCTCTTCTCTAGCATCTGCTTCTGTTTTTCCTACAACAAATGTTACAGGTACTTGTTCTAAACCATTTCCTATACTTACATATACTTTTACAGTTTCTCCTGCTTTCATTTCTGTATTTTCTGCTGGATCTTGTCTTGTAACATAACCTTCTTTTATTTTGTCACTATTTTCTTCTATTTTTTCTATTTTCAATTTTTTATCAGTTATTTCTTTTTCAGCTTCTGAATATTCCATTCCTGCTACCTTTGGAACTGTAGTTAACTCTGTTCCTTTACTAATTGTTAAAGATATTTTTGAGTTTTCTTTTATTGTAAAGTTCTTTCTATAAGCTGGATTTTGAGCACTTACTTTTCCTGCTTCAACCTCACTATTATATTCTTCTGTTGTTATTTCATAAGTGAATTTAGTTCCTTTTAATTTTTCTTTAACTTCATCTTCTGTTAGTCCAACTAACTCTGGAATTTCTACATTTTTTATTGTTCCAGCATCCATTGCAACTTTTGTAATAAGTATTGTTACTACAAATACAAGTATACATATAACTGCTAGTATTACAATTTTCATCTTTGGATGTTTTTCAAAGTATTGTTTTAACTTGTTCTTTTTCTTATTATTTTCTTTCTTTTTATTATTTTCAAGCATTTCATCAGTAATTGTTTCCATCACTTGAGTATGATTCATATCTATTTTTTCGTTTTCTACAAAGTTTCCTTCTGGATTTTTTAATGCTGCATTTAAATCTTTAAGCATTTCTGTAGCTGATTGATAACGTTCACCTGGCTCTTTTCTCATTGCTTTCATTATAATTTGATTAACAGCAAGTGGAATGCTTGGATTTAATTTTATTGGTTCTATTGGTTTTTCTTGCATATGTTTTAAAGCAATAGAAACAGGTGTATCTGCATCAAATGGTACTCTACCCGTCAACATTTCGTACATTACTACTCCTAAAGAATAAAGATCAGATTTTGCATCTGTATATCCTCCTCTGGCATGTTCTGGTGAAAAATAATGTACAGAGCCAATAGTTGTTCCAAATGCTGTAATAGTAGAATTTGAAACTGCTTTTGCAATTCCAAAATCTGTAACTTTTACAACTCCATCTTCTGTTATAATTATATTGTGTGGTTTTATATCACGATGTACTATATTGTTTTTATGTGCTGCTTCTAATGCTGAAGCTATTTGAATAGCAATATTTATAGACCATTTCCAAGGAAGTATACCACTTTCTGATATTATTTGTTTTAAAGTTTTTCCTTGTATTAATTCCATTACTATATAATATATGTTATCTTCATGTCCTACATCATAAACAGATACAATATTAGGATGTGTAAGACCTGCAGCTGATTGTGCTTCTATATTAAATCTACGAATAAATTCTTCATCTGTTGTAAATTCTTCCTTTAAAACTTTAACAGCAACAAATCTATTTAAAACATGACATTTGGCTTTATATACTGTTGCCATTCCTCCATTTCCAATTTTCTCTAGGATTTCATATCTGCTTCCTATATATTTTCCTATTAAATCCATATTTTTTATCTCTCCCTTGTTTATCTTATTACAATAGCTGTAACATTATCATAGCCACCATTTTCATTTGCCTTTTCTACTAGTTTTTCTGCAGCTAATGTACCTTCTTTTTTTAGAATGTTATATATTTCTTGTTCTTCTACCATATTTGTTAAACCATCACTACATATTAATATAATATCATCTTTTATAAATCCTTTAACTGTTACATCTGGTTCTACAAATGCTGTACATCCTAATGCTTTCATAAGCATATTTTTTTTGGGGTGGTGGTCGGCTTCTTCTTGTGTAATAGTCCCATCTTTAACTAACTTTTGTACATAACTATGATCATGAGTTAATTTTCTAAAAAATTCTCCTCTTAATCTATATATTCTGCTATCTCCTATATGTCCAAGATATAACTTATTATTATATATTAAACATACTTCTAAAGTAGTACCCATTCCATCTAAATTCTTTTGTTCTTTTGACTTTTCATATACTACCATATTAGCATATTCCATAGCACTTTTTACAAGTTTTAGTATGTCTTCTCTTTCTTTTGGAGTATTTTCAAAATTACTTTGTATATAACTTAAAGCTGTAGTAGTAGCTAATTTACTAGCAATTTCTCCTCCATTATATCCACCCATTCCATCTGCTAAAATATATATTTTTAGCGGATCTTCTGGACCAGATATATAATAATAATCTTGGTTCATATCTCTTGCTTTTCCAATGTCAGTTTTTGCAAAAGCTCTCATTCATTTTCTCCTATCTTGTTTAAATTTTTTCTTCTTAATTGTCCACATGCAGCATCTATATCTGAGCCTAATTCTCTTCTAATAGTTGCTACTATTCCGTGGTCATTTAAATAATCTCTAAATTTAATTATATTTTCATTTGTGCTTTTAGTATATTTCCCGTTTTCTATTTTATTTATAGGTATTAAATTAACATGGCATAACATACCCTTTAATAGTTTTACTAATTCTCTAGCATCTTCTAGGTTGTCATTGTTATCTTTTGCTAAAGCATATTCAAAAGATATTCTTCTATTGGTAACTTTTATATAATCTTTACAAGCCTGAATTAGTTCTTCAATTTTGTATGCATTGTTTACTGGCATCATACTGCTTCTTTTTTCATTGTTTGTTGCATGAAGTGAAATAGAAAGTGTACAAGGAATATTTTCCTTTGCTAAGTCATATATTCTTGGAACTAATCCACTTGTTGAAACACTTATATGTCTTGCCCCTATATTTAATCCTTTTGGATGATTTATAATATGTATTGCTTTTATTACATTATCATAATTGTCTAATGGCTCTCCAATTCCCATAAATACAATATTTGATATTCTATCACCTGTGTCTTGTTCCACTGCTATTAGCTGTTCAACAATTTCTCCTGCTGTTAAACTCCTAACAAAAGGTATTCCTGTTGATGCACAAAACTTGCACCCCATTTTGCAACCTATTTGTGAAGAAACACATATTGTTTTTCCATGGTGATATTCCATAAGTACTGTTTCTATTGCATTTTCGTCTAGTACATCAAATAGATATTTTTTTGTACCATCTGCAGATTCTAATTTTTTTATAATGTTAAAATTGCACATTGTATAGTTTTGTTTAAGCTTTTCCCTTAATTCAATTGATAAGTTTGTCATTTCATCAAATTTTTTTACTTTTTCTACATATAACCAATGAAAAATTTGCTCTGCTCTAAATGGCTTTTCCCCTAATGCTTTTAGTTCTTCTTTTAATTCTTCAAAAGTATAATCTTTTATATTCTTCATATTTCTCTTTTCCTTATTTCCGTATAATAAATTTATACCATAAAGTGTATAATATTTCAATAGTTTGAGTAAATTAAATTTTAAGGACGAACCTAAAAATTTAAAAGACTAAAATAAATTTTTAAACCCATACATAAAATTTATTTTTTTACTTTTTCTATTCTTTTTTAATTGTTTAAATGTTATAATACATATACTATAAAAGGAGATAAAAATGGATAGATATAATGTTACAAAAAAAGCTGGATTGCTAGGAATACTTGGCAATTTGTTTTTATTAATTATAAAAGGAAGTATTGGTTTTATTTCCAACTCTCAAGCCATGATAGCAGATGCTGCAAATAGTGCTGGCGATATTTTTGCCTCTATTATGACATGGGTAGGAAATAAAATAGCAAGCGAGCCACAAGACGCCTCTCACAATTTTGGTCATGGAAAAGCTGAATATATATTTTCACTTTTTATAGGTATTTCTATGGTTGTTGTTGCTTTTAAACTTCTTTATGATTCAATTATGACTTTAATATGTGGAAGTACCATTACATTTTCTTGGTTTTTAGTTGTTGTTTGTATAATCACTATTTTAGTTAAATTTAGTTTGTTTATTTACACTAATAAACTCTGTAAAAAATATAACAACATTTTGTTAGAAGCAAATAGCAAAGATCATAGAAATGATTGTATTGTTACAGCATTTACTCTTATTTCAATTTTAGCAACTTTAGTTGGTATAACTTTCTTAGATGGAATAGTTGGAACTGGAATTTCTATTTGGATTGCTATTACTGGTTTTAAAATATTTATAGAAAGTTATAATGTTTTAATGGATGAATCTATAGATGAAGAAACAAAAGATTTAATTTTGCGCTACGTTAAAAATTATAAAGAAATTCAGAAAATCGAACATATTTCTTCTGCTCCGGTTGGTTACCAATACATCGTTGTTTTAACAATCTGTGTAGACGGTAACATGAGCACCTTTGAAAGCCATAAATTAGCTGATAATTTAGAAAAAGATATAACTTCTTTGGAAAAAGTTTATAATACTATAGTTCATGTAAATCCAATTTAAATTATAGGGACGGGCTTAAAAATTTAATTTTGTTTTTTAAATTTTTAAGTCCGCCCCTATAATCTACAAAAATTAGCAACTTGGTTTTATATATAAAGTTAATGACTTTACTTTATTTCAAGCTCACCATCTTTATTTAATCCTATTTCTACTTCTTTATCCTTTGAAATTTTTCCATCTAAAATAGCTTCAGCAATTTTATCTTCTATCAAACTTTGTATTGTTCTTTTTAGTGGTCTTGCCCCATAATTTGCATCTGTACCTTCTTCTATTATTTTATCTTTTACTTTATCATCTATTTTAATTTTAATATTTTGTACTTCCATACGTTTTATTACTTGTTTTAGCATAATATCTACTATCTGTCTCATTTCTTCTTTTTGTAATTTATGGAACACAATAATTTCATCTATACGATTAATAAATTCTGGTTTGAATTCCTTTTTTAATTCAGCAAGAACATCTTTTTTTATGTCTTCATATTCTTTTTTCTCTTCATTTTTTTCTTCTTTTGAAGTAAATCCTAATGTTTTTTTATCTGTAATTAGTCTTGCACCTATATTTGAAGTCATTATTATTACTGTATTTTTAAAGTTAACTGTTCTACCATTACTATCTGTTAATCTACCATCGTCTAATATCTGTAAAAGCATATTCATTACATCAGGGTGTGCCTTTTCTATTTCATCAAATAGTATAACAGAATATGGATTTCTACGTATTTTCTCTGTTAGTTGTCCTCCCTCTTCAAAACCTACATATCCTGGAGGTGAACCTATTAATTTTGAAACACTATGTCCTTCCATGTATTCAGACATATCAATTCTTATCATTGAATCTTCATTTCCAAATAAACTTTCTGCTAATGCTTTTGAAAGTTCTGTTTTGCCTACACCTGTAGGTCCTAAGAATAAGAATGAGCCTATTGGTCTGTTTGGATCTTTTAATCCAACTCTGCCACGTCTTATTGCTTTTGCAACTGCTTCTACTGCTTCATTTTGACCAACTACTCTTTCATGTAATGACTTTTCCAAATTTCTTAATTTTTCGTTTTCATCTTGTGTTAATTTCTTTACTGGAATTCTAGTCCAGCTAGAAATTACTTCTGCAATATCTTCCTCTGTTAAAGTTATTATTTCTTTACTATTTTTGCTCTCCCATTTTTGTTTTTCTTTTTCTAACTTATCTTTTGTTTCGTGTTCTTTATCCCTTAAAGTTGCAGCTTTTTCAAAATCTTGACTTCTAACTGCTTCCTCTTTTTCTTTACTTATTGCACTAATTTCTTCTTCTAATTTTTTCAAACTATCTGGCACTGTATATGCTCTCATTCTTACCTTTGAAGCCGCTTCATCTATAAGATCTATTGCTTTATCTGGCAAAAATCTATCATTAATATATCTTACGGATAAATCAACTGCTGCTTTCATAGCTTCCTCTGTAATTTTTACATTATGATGTGCTTCATATTTGTCTTTTATTCCTTCTAGTATTTTTAAAGTATCTTCTGAAGATGGCTCTGTAACTGTTACAGGGCTAAATCTTCTTTCTAATGCACTATCTTTTTCAATATATTTTCTATATTCATTTAATGTAGTTGCACCAATTAATTGAATTTCTCCTCTTGCTAATAATGGTTTTAATATATTTGCTGCATCTACTGCACCTTCTGCTGAACCTGCACCAACTATAGTATGAATTTCGTCTATAAATAAAATAACATCTTTTGCTTTTTTTACTTCATTTAAACATTTTTTTATTCTATCTTCAAAGTCTCCTCTATATTTTGCACCAGCCACCATGCTAGTAATATCAAGAGTTACTACTCTTTTATCTTTTAAACTTTCTGGTACATCTCCTGCTACTATTTTTTGTGCTAACCCTTCTACAACTGCTGTTTTACCAACACCTGGTTCACCTATTAAACAAGGATTATTTTTCATTCTTCTAGAAAGTATTTGTATAACTCTTTCTATTTCATTTTTTCTACCAATAACAGGATCTAATTTTCCTTCTATTGCTCTTTTAGTTAAGTCTGTTCCATATTGATTCAAAGTCTGAGTTTGGTTATAACTTGCCCCTACTTTTGAATTTGTAGATTTTTTATCTTCATTTAATATGTTTTCATCATCGTTTAATACTTTTATTATTTCATTGTATAATTTTTGTGGATTTACATTTAAGTTTAATAATATACGAACTGCAACACTATCTCCTTCACGCATAATTCCAATTAGTAAATGCTCTGTTCCTATAAAATCTGAGCCTAATTTTTTTGCCTCTATAAAAGCTGTTTCTATAACTCTTTTTGTTCTTGGCGTAAATCCTAAAATTTCTTCTTCTCCTATTTCCTCATTTTTACCAACTAAAGCATCTATTTGTTCTTCTATTTGCTCTGGTGTAATTTCTTGGTTTTCTAAGACTTTACTTGCAACTCCAGAACCTTCTTTTAAAAGACCATATAACAAGTGCTCTGTTCCTATATAATTGTGTCCAAATTCTAAAGCTATTCTGTTTGCATATTCAATTGCTTTTTCTGCTCTTTTTGTAAATTTATACATCATTGTAATCACCTTCCTTAAATTGAATTTTTATAAAATCTTTTATTTTTCATTAACTATTTGTTTTATAACTTCTGCTCTTTTTATATCTCTCTGATTTGCGTCTAACACTTTTCCTAAATATTTTTGTAAATTTGCAGGTTTTGTATATAACATCATTTTCTTTACTTTCGTATCATTTAATTCTGTTATAACCCCTAAATCTGTACCTAATTTCACACTTGATAACAAATTACTACATTCATCTGAGTCTAATTTTCTTGCATTTGTTAAAATACCATATGAACGATACACTTTATCTTCTAAATCCATTCCATTTTTAGCTAAATATTTTCTTGCCAAACGTTCTTTCTCCATTACTTTTCTTGTTATATTCTCTAGGTTTGTAACTATTTCTTCCTCACTTATACCTAAAGTTTGAATATTAGAAACTTGGTAAATGTCACCCTTACTTTGTGAATCTTCACCATATAAACCACGAATTGTCATTCCAAAATTATTTACTATATGAAGTACTTTACTTAAGTTTCCTGTTATTTTTAGTGCTGGTAAATGCACCATAACAGACGCTCTTAAACCTGTGCCTACATTTGTAGGGCAAGCTGTTAAAAATCCATACTCTTCTTTATAGCTAAATCCTAACAATTCATTTAATTTTTCATCTAATTCAATTGCTAAATTCAATGTATCTTTAAGTTCTAATCCACTAGAAAATACTTGAATTCTCATGTGATCTTCTTCATTTAGCATAACGCAAATATTTTCTTCGTCATTTATTAAAATTGCCTCTTCCTCTTTTGCAAGTGCCATTTCCGGGCTTATAATATGTTTTTCTACTAAAGCCATTTTTGTAATATCATCCATGTCTTTTAAATACATAAATTTAAGTCCATATCCTATGCTAGGAGTTACAAATTTAATTTTTTCTAACATTTTTTCTCTATCTTGTTTTGTCATTCTTATTTTAAAATGAAACTCTTTTATATTTCTTGCAAATCTAATGCGAGAACTAAGAATAACATCTGAATCTTTTCCATTTTCTAAATACCAATTCATATTTTCACCTACTTATTTATTATATTTTTTGTTCTATTGTTATCTCAAAATAATATAAGCATTTTGTATTTTATACGTTGCTTAATTTTTTTATTTCATCTCTTGTCTTTGCTGCATCTTCATATCTTTCTTCTTTTATTTCTTGTTTTAATCTATTTTTTAGTTTTTTAATTTTTTCATCTTTTTCATTTGTTTTATTCTCTTTAATTTCTTGTTTTTCTGCTTTTACATTATCTTTTTGTGTTTCATTAGTATTAAGCATTTTTGCTTTTCTTCCTACATGTCTATTTACTCCATGTATATTTTTTAATAAGTTATCAATTTTGTCTTCAAAAGTAGTGTAACATTCGTCACAACCAAACTTTCCATTTTTAATAAAATCCTCATAACTCATTTTACATTTATCGCAAATAAGTTTTTCGTTTCTTGCTATACTTGGCATAAATAAACTTTCATCATCAAATATATCTTCCAAGAAATTTGAAAAATTAATTGGCATATCAAAAGATATATTATTTATACCTAATTCATTGGCACATTTTTCGCATAAATTCATTTGTTTTTTTACGCCATTTGTAATTTGTGTATATTTAATATTTGCTTCATTGTTTCCACAATTTTCACATAACATGTTAATCAACTCCTTTATAATTTTTTAAATTGCTACTCAATTAAATTTACTAGCATATTTTTAAATATTCTCGCTCTTAATTCATCTCTAGTCGGTTGTTCTATTTTTAGTACATTATCACTTGTTGCTACTTTTAAAAGCTTTGCTTCAATAGTATTTACCATGTTGTATGATAAAAAGTTACTAATAAATATATCTACTTCTTGAGCTGTTAAAGAGTCTCCAATACTATTAATAATATGCATAAAATAATTGCTTTTAGTAATGTTTACTTTTTTTATTTTTATAGAGCCTCCTCCTCCACGTTTACTTTCTACATAATAACCTTGCGAAGGTTTAAATCTTGTTGCTATTACATAGTTTATTTGAGATGGCACGCAATTAAACTTTTGCGCTAAATCATTTCTTTGTATTTCTACTAAATCATCTTCTTCAAATAAATCTTTTATAAAATCTTCTATCATATCTGACATTCTCATTTTATTACCACCTCTTGTTTTTGTTGTTTTTGACTTTGACTTTCTTTGACTTATAATAATATTATAGCATCATTTTTTATATTGTCAACACTTTTTACTTACTTTTCTTCTATTATTTATCATTTAGATTCCTTCTTTTTGGTCATTTTATCCATTTGACTTGCTTTATCTTTTTGTTTTTCTAATGTAAGCCATGCAAAATATGATGAAACAAACTCTCCATATTTTGTTGCATCTTCATCTAAAATTTCTATATTTTCAGACCCATTTATATCATTTAAATTCATAAAAATATACTCCTCTCATTTTATTATAAAATAATCTTATATTTATACTATTATTTATCTTGTTTAATCATATATATTCTTATTTTATATTTTACATTTTTTACATTTTTATTCTAATTTTTATTTTATGTGTTTTTTCTACATTTTTTTCCAGTTTATTTTTATTTTTTTTGAACATTCTATATATTGAAAAACATTAAACTGTTTTTTAAGAAAATAAAATTCTTATTTTAGGAGGTGAAAAAAAATGACAAACTCAAACTATAAAGTAGTTCCAGGAGCCAGCGAAGCTTTAAACAAATTTAAGTATGAAGTAGCTTCAGAAGTTGGTGTAAACTTAAAACAAGGATACAATGGAGATATATCTGCAAGAGATGCTGGTAGAATCGGTGGAAACATGGTTAAAAAATTAATAGAAACAGCTGAAAGACAAATGGCTAGCAAATAGTTAAATTTTATTAAATTTAAGTACAGGAGTTTATTTTTTGCCTTTATACATAAAGTTAAAGACAGGAATTAAATTCCTGTCTTTTTATAGCATACTATAAATCTATTAGCTTTTCTATTTGTTCTTTAAATTTGATAATTTTACCAGTTTATTTTGTTTAATTATGAGCATTCTAATAATGAAAATAAAATTTTCAGGAGGTGAAAAAAAAATGACAAATTCAAATTCAAAAGTAGTTCCAGAAGCTAAAGAAGCTTTAAACAAGTTCAAACATGAAGTTGCTTCAGAAGTTGGTGTAAATTTAAAAGATGGATATAATGGAAATATATCTGCAAGAGATGCTGGTAGAATCGGTGGAAACATGGTTAAAAAATTAATCGAGCAAGCTGAAAATCAAATGAAATAATTTATACAAAATAAAATTGGAATAAGGTTTAATCCTTATTCCAATTTTAAATTTCTATTTTTACTAAGCTTCTGGCTCTACTAAACCAAAATTTTTACTATCTTTTAAACGATAAATTACATTTACTTTTCCAGTATCTATGTTTATAAATACTAAGAAATTATTCTTTTGTTTTCCTTGTAATTCTAATTTAGCATCTTCTGGTGCCATTGGTTTTATATCATAGTAAATAGTTTTTATAATTTCATCTTCTATTTCATGAACTTCTTCACTACTTGCAACTGCCTCTTTCATTCTTATAGATTCTGTCATATTTTGTTTATCTTTTTTAGTTTTCATTTTACGAATTTGACCCTCTAAAATGTCTATGTTTTTATCTATAGAAGCATATAAATCACGATGTGCTGTAACTGCTCTAAATGTTTCTCCTTCTGCTTTAACATATAACTCAGCGACTTGCTCATTACCTTCTGTTTTAATTGTGGCAAGTACTTCAAATTCTTCTCCAAAATACTTAACTAATCTTTCCATTTTTTTTTCGATATAACCTTTAATAGATTCTGTCGCTTTTAAATCTTTTCCTGTAATTTTTATGTTCATAAAAATCGCTCCTTTCATACTTGTTCTTTTGTTACTTTTTGTATATGCTTATTATACCTTGTTTATTGTATTTTTTCAAATATTTTTACAATTTTTTCATAAATTTTTTAATTTTGTAAAATTTTTATAAACTTTTATCATATAAGGCTTGCAAAAAGTACATTTTTATGATAAAATTTTATTTGCTATATATGAATAGTAACTTAAAGGGAGGTGCAAAATATGCCAAATATTAAATCAGCTATTAAAAGAACTAGAGTTATCGAAAAGAAAACAATGCAAAATAATATGGTTAAATCAGCTTACAAAACAGCTATTAAAAAATTTGAACAAGCTGTAGCAGAAGGTAAAGTAGAAGAAGCTACTAAATTATTCTCAGAAGCTACTAAAAAAGTAGATCAAGCTTGCACAAAAGGTGTAATAGTAAAAAATACAGCTGCTAGAAAAAAATCAGGTATGGCTAAAAAATTAAACGCTATAAAAGCATAGTTAAAATAAAAAATTGTGCACAGTTTTTTATTATGTCTTAAGATTTTCGAATAAAAAAGCATGGATTATAAATTCATGCTCTTTATTTTGTTTGTTATATATTTTTATAATAATCTCTTCATAACAAATTACTACTTTACTAATTTTTGATAAAACTTTTCTAATAAAAAACTTGGTATAAATTACCTTTGATTTTCATGTATATTTTATGATAAACTAAATATAGATGAATAAGAAAGTTGAGGTTATTATATGAATATAATTAATACTTTAGTTAATAAAATTAAAAATTTAGATTGTAAAACAAAGAAAATTATGCATATAGGATTAATATTTTCATTTATTTTATGTTTAATTTCAGCTTTTTCTCTTTTTGCATATGAAACTTTTTATAGTATTCCTACTTTGTTTTATATTGGCATTTCATTATTTAGAACTAGTTTAATGTTCTCTTGTAGTTTTTTTATTTGTGGGATTGGTTTTGACACAATTAAGAATGAAATTGGTTTATAATGATTATACAAAAAGCTTCGCTAAACATTCCACATAAATTTTATTACATAAAATTTGGCGGTCGAACAAAGACGAGGCATGAAAAGTTTTCTAAAATGTCTAAAAATATTAATCATGCCTCTTTTGTTCTTGTAATTTTCTATTATTTTTTTAATTCTTCTAGGAACATTTTATTAAGCATTTGTGGGTTTGCTTTTCCTTTTGTTTCTTTCATTGCTTGCCCAACTAAAAATCCTAATGCTCTGTCTTTTCCTGCTTTAAAGTCTGCTATAGATTGGGAATTTGCTTCTAATATTTTAAGTACAACTTCTTTTATTGCTCCTTCATCTGAAATTTGAATCCAACCTTTTTCTTTAATTATTTTTTCTGGGTCTTTTGGATCTTCAAATAATTCTTCTAGTACCTTTTTACCTATTGCGCTACTTATTGTTCCTTTATCTATTAAAACAATCATTTTAGCAAGTTGTTCTGCTGTAAATGGTATTTGGTCATCTTCCATTTCTTTTTCATTCAAAATTCTTGAAACATCTGATAACAACCAGTTTGCAACAGCTTTTGCATTTCTACAAATTTTCTCTGCTCCTTCAAATAAGTTAGATAAATATTTTGAAGCAGTAAGCATATTGCTATCTTTTTCAGATAAACCAAATTCATTTAAATATCTTTGTTTTCTACTCTCTGGTAACTCTGGTAGATTATTTTTTATGTTTTCAATATATTCTTTAGATAAACGAATAGCTACTAAATCTGGATCTGGAAAATAACGATAATCTTGTGCATCTTCTTTGTCTCTCATAGAGAATGTTCTTCCAGATACTTCATCCCATCTTAATGTTTCTTGTTCTATTTTTCCGCCATCTTCTAATACATCTATTTGCCTGTCTGCTTCATATTCTATAGCTCTTACAATGCTTCTGAAAGAGTTCATATTTTTCATTTCTGTACGAGTTCCATATTCTGTTGCTCCTTTTTTTCTAACAGAAACGTTTACGTCTGCTCTTAATGAACCTTCTTGCATTTTACAATCTGATACTTCTATATATTCAAGTATTGATTTTAGTTTTTTTAAATATTCTTCTGCTTCTTTTGCTGTTCTTAAATCTGGCTCTGAAACTATTTCTATTAAAGGAACTCCAGCTCTGTTTAAGTCTACTAAACTTCCTCCATCAAATTCATTGTGGTTTAACTTACCTGCATCCTCTTCTATATGAATACGTGTTAATCTAATTTTTTTCTTATTTCCCTCTTCATCTTCTATTTCTACATACCCACGTTCACAAAGTGGTTTGTCAAATTGTGATATTTGGTATGATTTTGGAAGGTCTGGATAAAAGTAATTTTTTCTATCATTTTTACTATCCATTGCTATTTCACAATTAGTAGCTAAACCTGCTTTTACTGCATATTCTACTACTTTTTCGTTTAATACTGGTAGTGCTCCTGGCATTGCCATACATACTGGGCATACATGTGTGTTTGGATCTGCTCCAAATTCTGTAGGACAACTACAGAATATTTTTGTCTTTGTTGAAAGTTCAGCATGAACTTCTAGCCCTATTACTATTTCATAATCATCTCTTGCCATTTTTTACTCCTTTATCTCCTAATTTTTTTTCTGTTCTTTTACTTAATAAGGAGTGTCCCTCTTGTTCCGATTTCGGAACGAAAAGGACCGTCCCTATTTTGTTGCTCATAAGTATAAGCTGCATTTAATATTTTTTCTTCGTCAAATCTATTTCCTATTAATTGCATTCCAACTGGCATACCATTGCTATCTACTCCACATGGAATTGAAATTCCTGGTAAACCAGCTATATTAACAGAAACTGTACAAATGTCTGCTAAATACATTTCTAATGGATTTGTAGATCTTGTACCAATTTCAAATGCAACTGTTGGTGATGTTGGTGTTAATAAGATATCATATTTTTCAAAAGCTTTATCAAATTCTTTTCTAACTAATGTACGAACTTGTTGTGCTTTTTTGTAATATGCATCATAGTAGCCTGAAGATAATACATATGTTCCAAGTATTATTCTTCTTTTTACTTCATCACCAAAACCTTCACTTCTTGAATTTTTGTAAAGCTCTTTTAAGTTTGCAAAATTCTCTGTTCTGTAGCCATATCTAATTCCATCAAATCTTCCTAAGTTTGAGCTTGCTTCTGCACATGCAATTATATAATATGTTGCTAATGCATAGTTTGCAATGTCTAGTGAAAACTCTTCTACTTTTGCTCCCATTTCTTTGTACTTTTCTATTGCTTCTTTAAGTTTTTCTTTTACTTCTCCATTTATTCCTTCTCCAAAGAATTCTTTTGGAACTCCTATTTTTAGTCCTTTTACATCATTTTTCAAGCATTTTGTATAATCAATTTTTTCTCTATTTTCTGAAGTAGTGTCTCTTTCATCATATCCTACAATTATATTTAAAAGAATTGCTGCATCTTCAACGTCTTTTGTAATTGGCCCTATTTGGTCTAAAGATGATGCAAATGCTACTAGTCCATAACGTGAAACTAAACCATATGTTGGCTTTAAACCTACAACACCACAAAATGCTGCTGGTTGACGAATTGATCCACCTGTATCTGAACCTAAAGCCCAAGGTACTAAGTTAGCTGCAACTGCTGCTGCAGATCCACCTGAAGAACCCCCTGGTACTGTATTTAGGTTCCATGGATTTCTTGTTACATGGAATGCTGAATATTCTGTAGAAGCTCCCATAGCAAACTCGTCCATATTTAATTTTCCTAAATTTATCATACGTTGTTCTTTCAGTTTTTCAACAACTGTTGCATCATATGGTGATACAAAGTTTTCTAACATTTTTGAACTACAAGTTGTTTTTATTCCTTTAGTACATATATTATCTTTTATTCCTATTGGAATACCTGCTAATTCTCCTTTTATTTCTCCTACATCTATTTTTTCTTGTATACTCTTAGCTTCTTCTAAAGCTTCATCACATAATGTTGTAACAAATGCTCCAATAACTTTTTCTTTATTATTTATTCTATCTACATATGCTTTTGTTACTTCTTGCACTGTAATTTCTTTTCTTGCTAATTTTTCCTTTAGCTCATGTACTGTAAGTTCTGTAATTTCCATCTGTTTTCCTCCTCTATTTGGATTTTAATATTTTATCCGAAATATCATCTACTTTTTCCAACTTTTAATCTCTTTTTTAATCAAATCAAAATCAAGCATTTCTAGGCATTTGTTTACTGAATTACTTTTGGTATTTTGAACATATTTCTTTCTTTTTCTGGTGCATTAGCTAAAAGTGCTTCATTATCTTCAAATACTTTTATTTCGTCTTTTCTAAATGCATTATAATTCTCGTTAACTCCAAAAGATTCTGTCAATCCCTCTACTGGTGCATTATTTACTATATTAGCAAAATTTAAAATATCTTGTAAATTTAATAAGTACTTATCTATTTCTTCGTCTTTTATGTTTAAATTTGCAAGTTTTGCAATGTGCAATAATTCCTCTTTACTTACTTTCATTTTATTCTCTCCATTCCTTGTTAAATTAACTTTTCCTAAGCAACTTTGGGTTTTATTATACCTTTTTTTTTATAATATTACAATAGTTTGAATTAAATTTTATGAGCGTGGCAAAAGGGCCAGAGGAATTTACCACATTCTTGAAAAAAATGTGGTAAATTCCTCTGGCCCTTTTGCCATTCTTGAAAAAAATGTGGTAAATTCCTCTGGCCCTTTTGCCACGCTTTTTATTTTTAATTATTTACTGTTTCTTTTATTTCTTCATCTTGTTTTAGTTCTTCTCCTAAAAATTTGAAAGAGCTTTTATCCTTTTGTACTGCAATTAATCCTATTTCCTTATCGTTTTTTAGTCTACTACTTACATATTTTATTATAATTGGTTTATTTTCTACTGCAAGTTTTACAACTTCTTTATCATCTCTCATTTCTGGAATAGAATAATATAATATTTGTCCATTGATTTTTAATCCACTAATTAAAAGTTCTTTATCTTCTAATATTTTTCCTTTAGCATAGCAGTATGTCCAACCTAACTTACTTACAGATTGGTATACAATTTCTCTATCTTCTTTTAATCTATCTGAAACAAATTCTAATGCTTCTGGATTATTTAGTACCGCTTCTAATGCAATTTCTCTATCATCTTTTAGATTTTCTGATGCAAATTCTAATAATTTACCATTTTCTTTTACTGTTTTTAATACATATTCTCTATCTTCACAATTTTTTTTCATATTTGTAACTTCTATTGGTTCTGGCATCTTTTTCTCCTTTTTCAGTATAAACGTTCTTTGTTATTTTCTACCCCCAGAAAGTACCTAACTCTTTTTGAGTAATTTTGAAACACTAAAACACTTATATTTTTTTTATTCTATCTGCTAAACTTTTTGTTATTCCTTTTACTTTCATTAGTTCCTTTATTTCTGCCTTTTTTATTCTTTCTACACTTCCAAAAGTTTCTAATAAGGCTTTTTTCTTTGCAGGTCCTATTCCTTCTATTTTGTCTAATTCTGATTTTGTCACTTCTTTATCTCTTAATTTCTTGTGATACCCTATTGCTGTGTCATGAACTGTATCTTGAAATAGTGTAATTAAGTTTTTTAGTTCTTCAGATATTTTTAGTTCTTTTCTATTTTCATCCATCAAAGCTCTTGTTTGATGTTTATCATTTTTAACCATTCCAAAGACTTTTATTTGTTTAAGTTTATCCACATTTTCTGCATTTGTTGTTGATAATACTTCATTTATTGCTTCTTTTATTGCTCCTATCTGTGTAATTCCACCATCTGCAAAAATGACATCTGGTAATTTTCCAAAGCTTCCATCTTCTTTTTCTAATGAATGTTTTAATCTTCTTACAACTACTTCTTTCATACATGCAACATCATCTTGTCCTATAACTTCTTTTATTTTAAATCTCTTAGATAAATTTTTATTTATTTTTCCATCTTGCATTACACACATTCCCGCAACCATATTTGTTCCAGAAAGGTTTGATATATCAAAACATTCTATTTTTCTTGGTAGTTTCTCCATTTTTAGTACTTCTTTTAATTCTACTAAAATACTATATTTTTCTTTGTTTTTATTTTCTAAAGTAATTAGTGCATTTCTTTCTGCCATTTCTACTAAACGTAATTTTTCTCCTTTTTGTGGAGTTTTTATTTCTACTCTTCTTCCTGTTTCTTTTGAAAGCCATTCTTCTAATAATTCTTTTTCTTCTATTTCCTCTTTAAGCATTATTTTATTTGGTAAAATTTCTTTACCTACATAATATTGTTTTACAAATTCTGATAAAATTTGTTTGTCTGTTTCATCTTCTAAATTTTGAAAGAAAAAGTGCTCTCTTCCTATCATTTTTGTTTTTCTTACAAAAAATATTTCTATGCAAACTTCAAAATCATTTCGAGCTAATCCAATAACATCTATATCATTTTCTGTTATATTAGAAACTTTTTGTTTTTCCGCAATTCGTTCTATTGCCACTATCTTATCTCTTATATACGCCGCTTTTTCAAATTCCATTTTACTTGAAGCTTCTTGCATTTGCTCTTCTAACTCTTTAACCACTTTATCTGTTTTTCCCTCTAGTAATGCCATAATATCTGAAATCTGTTTTCCATATTCTTCTTTGGAGATATACCCCATACATGGTCCAAAGCATTTTTTTATATGATAGTTTAAACATGGTCTATCTTTATATTTAAAAATCTTACATTGTCTTATTTTAAATTTTTCTTTTATAAAATCTACCGTTTCCTTTGCAGCACCTGCATTAGCATATGGTCCGAAATATTTTGCTCCATCGTTTAATATTTTTCTTGTAATATAAACATTTGGAAAATCATCTTTTATATTTATTTTTATATAAGGGTATGTTTTGTCATCTTTTAATAATACATTGAATTTTGGCTTATTTTTTTTTATCAAATTGCACTCCAAAATAAGGGCTTCTGCCTCATTATCTACAACTATGTATTCAAAATGATCTATTAAAGAAACCATGTTTTGAATACGCTTTGTTTTTCTGTTTTTTCTAAAATATTGAGTTACCCTATTTTTTAAAGAAATCGCTTTTCCAACATATATTATATTGTTGTCTTTATCGTGCATTATATATACCCCTGGCTTATGAGGCAATTTCTTTAATTCTGCTTCTATATCAAACATATCATTTTCCTTTCAAATTATTCTTATTATACCATTTTTTTATAAAAGAACAATAGCAGGCTGATTAATTTTTTCTATACCTAAAAATATTCAAGTATTGGGGGTGATTTTTATTTTTACTATTTTATTACAACTTCAAAATCATAACCAAAAACAGAACTTAGATAGAAAAAAATCTAAGTTCTGCTTTTTTTAATTTACTACTTTTGGTACAGTTGTAGTTACAACTAACTGTATGGCACCTGGAACTTCAACCACTCTTACCTTAGAAAATTCATAAATTTTCTTTAATGCCATATCCGTTTTTACTTTTTGCTCCAGTTTTTGTATTTCTTCCATTGCTTCTCCCTTTGTTTTTAAAGGCTTATCCTTACCGTACTCATATGGTTTGGATGTTTGTACTACTTGCCGGGAATTATCCATGCTAGTTACCTCCTATAATATTATTTTCCAACATAAGTATACTCTTCATTTAAATTAATGTCAAGGCATATATTTTTATATAAAGGGCAAAGTGACTCGTCCCCAAATGTCTTTTTATCTCTTTTAAATCTTTTTTTCTTCCATCCAGTCTTTTCCATCTACTATTCTTGCTACCATCATTGATGATGCCGTATCTCCTACAACATTAAGCATTGTTGCTGGTGCATCTATAATGGTTGCTATTATTGTAAGTATTGGAAGTACTGCTACTGGATACCCCATCATTGATATTATAAGCATTTCTGAAATCGTTCCTCCACCTATTGGAACTGCTGTAACTAAAAGTGTTGCTAATAGTGCTATTCCTAGAACTCCGAAAATTTCTCCTGCTGTTGATATACTTGTTCCAAATAAACATACTAAAAACATTATTTTAAATACAGAACCTATTATAGAACCATCTTTGTGGAAACTTGTTCCAAGTGGTATTGTTGTTTCTGCTATATCTGCTGGTACTCCTATTTTTTTCGCACTTTCTATATTAACTGGTATACACGCTGCACTTGAGCATGTTGCAAGTGATGTTAATGTTGATGGAATTATATTTTTCCAATATGTTTTTACACCTTTTGTTCCACCTGCTACAAATGCATATATTGTATACATTACTATATAAAATAGTATTGCTACTATAAAATATACTACAAAAGTTTTTAAATACCCTACAGCAATTGATGAACCTAGACTTCCTATTATTGTTGCGAAATAGCATCCAAGTCCTATTGGTGCATAATACATAATTATTTTTATAATATTATTTACTATTTCATTTGCAGAATTTAAAAAGTTTAAAACTGGTTCTGCTTTTTCCTTTGACATATTCATTGCTACACCAAATATTACTGAGAATACTAATAATGCAATTATATTGTTTCTAGAAAGTAATTTAGAAAAGTCATTTACAGTAAGAAGTTCCACTGTTCTTTCTGCAATTGTTAATTCTTCTGTCTCTTCTGTTTGTTCTTCATCTTTAAATGTCTCCATTATTTTACTTGAATCTTCAGGATTTACAAGTTTTACAAAATATGTACTTACAAAACCTACTAACACTGCAATTATAGACGTAATAACAAACATAAAAATTATACTTCCTATAATTTTTCCCAATCGCTTAGGTTGTTTCATTTTTGCTACTGATGTAGTTATTGTTAAAAATATTAGTGGAACAATTATGACTAATAAAAGATTTAAAAAGATATCGCCTAATGGCTTAAGTACTGTTGCTTTTTCTTTGAAAATTAGCCCTACGGCTGCACCAACAATAAGCGCAACAAGAAGAATTATTGTTGATTTGTAATTTGATAAAAATTTTTTCATAATACTACCCCTTTTTTTAATTGGTGGTAACTAAAATTATAGTTATAACTTTAGAATTCTTTTTGTATTATACATTATATGCTTGCATATTGCAATAATTGTGCAATATTTTTTTATATTCTAGGAAACTTCTCCAAACTTTCCTAGAATATAAAATGCTTCGCTAAACATTCCACCCAAATTTTATTACATAAAATTTGGCATACGAACAAAGACACGACATGAAAAGTTTTCTAAAATGTCTAAAAATATTAATCATGCCTCTTTTGTTCTTTCATAAAAACTTTAAAAATATTAAAAGAACTACTCCTGGTATACCTAATATTCCTGTAACAATTGCTGTTCCTACATTTAGTCCTATATGAAATCCCCAAATACCACCTATAGCATTTATTACAAAAATAAGAACTCCTCCTAATATAGAGTTTCCTATAAGCTTAACTATACTTTTTAAAGGTAAAACTAAAAATTTTCCTATTAGAAATAAAAAAATAATACATGCAATATATACAATAATACTATTTAATTCCATAACAATCACCTTTTCTTTTTTATTTATTTTTATGATTGTTATAGGACAAATATTACTACATTACTTGATTATATTTTATTTCTACTTGTTCTATCATATTTAAAGTCATTCCGCTTCCTTTTTGCCTCTTTTAATAAATAGTCTAACTTTGCACGATTTGCTTTCATTTGGTAAGTATAATAATCTATTAAATCGCCTTCTGCATATTCAAAATTGTGCATTGCTAAATTTAAGTCTTGCTTTGTTTTTATTATACTTAAAATTAATTCAAGTTCTTTATCTTCTTGTGATTTCTCTATAATTTTTGTCTCTTTAATGTACTCTTCTCCCACTTTTTTCTCTCCTTACTTGTATAATATACATTGTTACTATTATATTCATGTTTTAGAAATTTATGACAATTTTGTAATTATTATCCCTATTGTATTTTTTTATACATAAATTCCTACAAAAACATTGAATTAATAGCTTTTTTATGCTAAAATGCCTATATAAAAAGAGGTGTTTATTATGATAGATATTAAATTTTTAAGAGAAAACCCTGATGTTGTTAAACAAAACATCAAAAATAAATTCCAAGATCATAAACTTTGTTTAGTTGACGAAGTTATTGATTTAGATTTAAAAAATCGTGAAGTTAAATTAAAAGGTGATGAACTTCGTGCTTCTAGAAATACTTTAAGTAGCCAAATAGGTATGTTAATGAAATCTGGTAAAAAAGATGAAGCTGAAGAAATAAAATTACAAGTTAAGAAAATTAATGATGAATTAGTAGAAAATGAAAAATTAGAAGAACATTATTCTTCTGAAATAAAAGAAAGAATGATGAAGATTCCTAACATAATTGACCCATCTGTTCCTATCGGAAAAGATGATTCAGAAAATGTTGAAGTTCAAAGGTTTGGTGAACCTGCCGTTCCTTCTTTCGAAATTCCACATCATGCTGATATTATAGAAAAAGTTCATGGTATGGATAAAGAATCTGCAGGTCGCACAAGTGGTGTAGGTTTCTATTATTTAATTGGAGATATTGCAAGACTTCACGAAGCTATGCTTGCTTATGCACGTGATTATATGATAAACAATGGTTTCACTTATGCAATTCCACCTTTCATGATTCGTAGCGATGTAGTAACTGGCGTAATGAGCTTTGAAGAAATGGATGCTATGATGTATAAAATAGAAGGCGAAGATTTATATTTAATTGGTACTTCTGAACATTCTATGATTGGTAGATTTAAAGATCAAATTATAAAGAAAGATGAACTTCCTATTACTATGACTTCTTATTCTCCATGCTTTAGAAAAGAAATCGGTTCTCATGGATTAGAAGAAAGAGGTTTATACCGTGTACATCAATTTGAAAAACAAGAAATGATAGTTTTATGCGAACCTGAAGAATCTATGGAATGGTATAATAAAATGTGGAAATTGAGTGTAGATTTATTTAGAAGTTGGAATGTTCCTGTAAGACAACTAGATTGTTGTAGTGGAGATTTAGCCGACTTAAAAGTAAAATCTTGTGATATTGAAGCATGGAGCCCAAGACAACAAAAATACTTTGAAGTATGTAGTTGTTCAACTTTAGGAGATGCTCAAGCACGTAGATTAGGTATTCGTGTAAAAGGTGAAAAGGGAAATTATTATCCTCACACTTTAAATAATACTGTTGTCGCAACACCCAGAGGATTAATTGCTGTTATAGAAAATAACTATAATGAAGATGGAAGCATTACAGTTCCAGAAGTTTTAAGACCATACATGGGTGGAACTGAAAAAATAGTAGCAAAATAATTTTTATAGGCCAAGATTTTTATTCTTGGTCTTTTATATTTCACAAATTTGTGCTATACTATATATACTTTGAAACGAGAGGAAAAAATATATGTTAATTAAAAATCCAGAATTTAAAATATCAGCAGTTTCACCTGCACAATACCCAAATGATAACTTACCTCAAATTGTTTTAGTTGGTAAGTCTAATGTTGGTAAATCTTCTTTTATAAATACTATGGTTAATAGAAGAAAACTTGCTAGAACAAGTAGCGAACCTGGAAAAACAAGACAAATTAATTTTTATAACATGGATAATAAATTTTATTTTGTAGATTTACCTGGTTATGGATATAGTAAAATGTCTAAAAAAGAACAAAATAGAGTTGGGCAATTTATTGAACAATATTTAAATAATAGCAAAGATATTGCACTAATTGTATTTTTAATTGACATTAGACATGACCCTAGTGAGAATGATAAACTAATGTATAGATACATTATTGATAGTGAAAGACCTTGTATTATTATTGCAAATAAGGCAGATAAAATTGCTGTAACTAAAGTAGACTCTCAAATTACTTATTTGCAAGATAAATTAAATCCTTTAAAAGATTTAACTTTTATTCCTTTCTCTGCTGAAAGAAGAATTTATACAGACAATACTTGGGAAGAAATTGAAAAATTTATATAAATAAAAATTCATAGGGGAGATATGCATACCTTAGTATGTATATCTCCCCTATATGACTGATTTTTTTGTTGTCCGCCAACTTATGAGCACCTTACGTCTCATAAGAATTACGATTTTTTAGGTTGTTCGCCAACCAAAGGTTCCAATTAACCTATAAAATTCGGATTATTGTGTCAACCCACATGATAGAAAAATTTTCTATCTACAATTATTATATTCATTATATTCAAATATATAAATTATACCAAGTATTTTTTTATTTATTTTTCTTTTTCTATCTTTTTAGTTATCATTTTTAGTGCTTTTTGTCTTTCTACCATTATTACATGACCGCAACCTAGACATTTTAGTTTAAAGTCTACACCAATTCTTGTAATTTCCCATAGTTTGCTACCACAAGGATGTACTTTTTTAGTTCTTACAATATCTCCTATATTATATTCCATAATTTACTCTTCCTAAATAATAATATTTTTCCCAAAAATATACCTGGTACTTTTGAGGTATTAATCTTCTATTGCTTTTTCAAATCTTTTGAAGATTCTTTCTTTTCCTAAAACTTGCATTATTTCGTACATATCTGGTGTGTTGCTTCTTGAAGTTAATGCAACTCTTATAACTGTACTTACATCTCCTACATGTCCTGGATAAAATTCTGGGTTAGCTTTAAATTCTTTTACTTCTCTTGCAAATCCTATTTCTTCTGATAAGTCTTTCATTCTATCAAACCATGCTTGTTTGTCATCTGCTTCATTATAGTATTTTTCCATATATAATGTTAATATTTTTTTAATTAATTTTTTATCTGTAACTTTTTGATATTCATATTCTTGGTCTTTTTTATAGAATTCACTATCATACATATATGAGATATTGTCCATAACATCTTCCCATTTTGCTATGTCTTTTCTAGGCTTTGCATTTCCTCTTTCTATTCCAAATACCTTTAAAGCATATTCTTTATCTTGTAATAAATTAAACAATTCTTTATTATATACTTTTGCCCAGTTTACAGATTCTTCGTAAATTTCTTCTTTACTATATTTTGAAATTACTGTTTTTGATATATCTAATATTTTTACTATATCAAATAATGCGCCACTTACACTCATTTTGTTTAATTGCAATTCAAATTCATTTATGCTTGCCATTGGATTTTGTTTTCTCCATAACTCAAAATTTGAATTCGCTATATTTAACAAATATTCAATTACAGCTTCTTTTGGAACACCTATTTCTGTGTAATAACTTACTGCCGCTTCTGGATCTTTACGTTTGCTTAATTTACGTTTTCCACCTTCATCTTCCTTCATAATTGGTGCAATATGTGCATATTTCGGTGCCTTAAATTCTAGCATTTGGAATAATTGTAAATGAAGTGGCACTGAAGATAGCCACTCATCTCCTCTTATTACATGTGTTGTATGCATTAAGTGGTCATCTATTGCATGTGCAAAGTGATATGTAGGAAGTCCATCTGCTTTAATTATTACTATATCTTGGTCATTTTCTGGAAAATCTACATTTCCTTTTATTACATCATGATGTTTTATTTTTCTATCTTCTCTGCCTGGTGATTTTAAACGAATTATATATGGCTCACCATTTCTTATTTTCTCTGCAGCTTCTTCTACAGATAGATTTCTATATTTTGCCCATACTCCATAATAACCTGGTCTTACTTTAGCAGCTTCTTGCTTTGCTCTCATTTCATCTAATTCTTCTGCACTTGCAAAACATGGATATGCTTTTCCTTGCTCTAATAGATGTTTAGCATATGCTTGGTAAATTTCTTTTCTTAAAGATTGTTTATATGGACCATAATTTCCTATTTCTTCTGTTTCACTTATCATTCCTTCATCTGGATTTAATCCAAAATCTCTTAAAGATTCTAAAATTCCTGTTACACCATTTTCCACTTCTCTTTTTTGGTCTGTATCTTCAACTCTTAAGAAAAATATGCCATTTGTTTGTTTTGCCATTTTTCTTGCAATTACTACTTGGTATAGTGAACCTAAATGTACAAAACCTGTTGGGCTTGGTGCAAAACGAGTAACTATTGCTCCTTCTGGTAAATTTCTTTCAGGATATTTTTCCTCATAATATGATATTTCTTTTGCATTTGGAAATATTAAGTCAGCTAATTCTTTATAATCCATATCTATTTCTCCTTTTTTTAAATTCTTGATTATTATATCAAATTTTTCCAAGTTCTTCAAGAGATTAACACACTTTTTAATCTCTTGTTTGTTATTTTTATTATATTTACACTTTTTTACAATTTTGCTTGATTTTTATGTAAATTGGTAGTATAATAGCTTTATCAAACATCATAGGAGGTATATACCAATGTACGATTTAGAATTAGTAAGAGAAAAAATAAAGGAAGAAGGACTAGATAATCTTATTGCTGAATTATCTTCTGAAAATTTTTCAGAAGATATAAAAAAGGATTTATCTGACTGCAATATCTTTGTAGGGGGATACCCAAACCTTTCTCTTATTTATTCTTTAGTCTAAAAAAAAGCTCCAATATTTTGGAGCTTTTTCTTTTTATATTATACATTATAAAGACATTATAATTGGTAAAATCATTGGATTACGTTTTGTTTTTTGGAAAATATAATCTCTTATATGATCTTTTAATGTTGATTTAATTGTTGCCCAATCACGTACACCTTTACTTTCTAATATTTCAACTTCTTCACGAATATATTTTTTAACATCATCCATTAAGTTTTCAGATTCTTTTACATATACAAATCCTCTTGAAATAACATCTGGACCTGCTACTATTTCTCCTGTTGAAGTATCCATAGTCATAACTATAACAATTAAGCCATCTTGTGATAAGTGTTGTCTATCTCGTAAAACTACGTTTCCTACATCTCCTACACCATAACCATCTACTAATACTTTTCCACATGGTACACTTCCTGTTTGTTTTGCTTCATTTTCGTTTAATTCTATTATACGTCCATTTGTACTCATGAAAATATTTTCAGGTGCTACCCCCATTTTTACAGCAGTTTCTGCATGTGCCATAAGTTGCCTATATTCACCATGCACTGGTATAAAATATTTTGGCTTTGTTAATGCAAATATTAATTTCTGTTCTTCTTGGCAAGCATGTCCAGACACGTGAATATCTGCTAATGCATTATATACAACATCTGCACCTATTTGTAGTAAATCATCTATTACTTTTGATACAGATTTTTCATTGCCTGGAATTGGATTTGCAGATATTATTATTAAGTCATTTGGTGTTATTTCTATTTTTTTGTGTTCTCCTGCCGCCATTCTAGTTAATGCAGACATTGTTTCCCCTTGACTACCTGTTGTAATAATAACTAATTGCTCATCTGTATAATTTTTTATCATGTCTATGTCTATAAATACATTTTCTGGTACGTCCATGTATCCTAATGCTCTTGCTGTTTCTATCATGTTTATCATACTTCTACCACATATAGCAATTTTTCTACCATTTGCTACTGCTGCATTTACTATTTGTTGAACTCTATGAACGTTTGAAGCGAATGTTGCAACTACTATTCTTTTTGTACAATTTACAAATAATTTATCAAACTCTTTTCCCACTGTACTCTCAGACATTGTATAGCCTTTTCTTTCAGAGTTTGTACTATCTGATAATAATGCAAGTACACCTTTACTTCCTATTTCTGCTATACGATTTAAATCTGTTATTTCACTATTAATTGGTGTGTAATCAATTTTGAAATCTCCTGTATGCATTATAGTTCCTACTGGTGTATAAATTGCAAGCATAACTGAATCTGGTATACTATGGCAACTTCTTATAAATTCTACACTCATTTTTCCAAGTTTAATTGTTTGACCTGCTTCTACTTCATATAGTTTTGTACTTCTTAACAATTTATGTTCTTCTAATTTATTTTTAATTAATCCAATTGTTAATTTTGTAGCATAAATTGGTATATTTATTTGTTTTAAAACATATGGTATAGCTCCTATGTGGTCTTCGTGACCATGTGTAATTACTAAACCTTTTATTTTTTCTTTATTTCTTTCTAGGTAAGTAACATCTGGTATAACTAAATCTACACCAAGCATATCATCTGTAGGGAATTCTAATCCACAATCTACAATAATTATTTCATCTTCATATTCGAAAATAGTCATATTATTTCCTATTTCTTCTAATCCACCTAATGGAATAATTTTTAAATTTGATTTTTTGAATTCAAATTTAGGTTGTTTTTTATTGTAGTTTTTTCTTGTAGTAGTTTTTCTCTCTACCTTTTTGTTCTCCTCTACTGTTTTTGTTTCTTTTTTTACCCTAAGCCTTTTTTCTTCTGCTTTTTCAGGCTTTTTATTATTTTTATGATAAGGTCTTCTTACTCTAGAGCTAGATACTTTTTCATTTTTTATATTTTGTATTTCTTCTGTCATATTTTTATCTCCTTTTCTACTATTTTAATTTAAATTTATCTTTTACTATTTATTTTCACGCAAAAAAATAGTTTTACTTAATGTAAAAACTATTTTTGACTCCAATTATAAAATACAGTTATTTTAACTTCTTTCTCTTTTTTTGCAATATTTTTACATATATTGAATTTATATTAATTTTTTCTTTTGTTTTATTCTCTCTTTTATCTCTTTATTTTATACATATATTTTATTTAGAATCTCATTTTACATTGTTTTAGATTGATTTTCTATACACCATTTATCAATCTTTTATTATAAATTTAAATCTCTTCTTTACCTCTAATAGGTAACAACTATTTTGTATTTTAGCATATTCTTCTTGTTTTGTCAAATTTTATAGTATTGCTCCTATAATTCCTGCATCATTTTTTAATTTTGCAAGCACAATCTTAGGTTTATCAAATTGATATGAAATAAATTGTACCTTTTCTAATAATCTTTTGTACAAAATATCTTCAAAATATGTAAAGCTTCCTCCTATACATATTTGTTCTGGATTAATTATATTTATAATATTTGAAAGTCCAATACATAATGTATTTATATATTCATCTATATATTTATTTGCATTTTCATCGTCTTTATTTTTAATTAAAAATTTTAGAATATCTTCTGAAGTAGCATCTACATTTATTCCTAAAACTTCAATTATTTTATTTTTAAATGCATTCATTGAACTATACGTTTCAAAACAGCCTCTTTTCCCACAGTTACACAAATTTCCATCCTTTTCAATTATCATATGTCCAAATTCTGATGGAATTACTTCTTCTTTTATTATTGTTGCCCCTCCTATTCCTGTTCCAAAACAAATAAATACACCTCTTTTTCCCTCTTTTAAATTTCCATATTCTTTTTCTGCTTTTGCCGCACACAATGCATCATTTTGAAGTTTTACTGGTATTTGATAGTATTCTTCTAATATTTTTGCCAAATCCCAATTATATATTTTATATTTGTCACACTTTTTAACAATATTATTTTCTATTATTCCCGGAACACCTATTCCTATTTCCTCTATCACGAAAATAGGAACCTGTGAACTTCTCAAAACACTATTTATTAGACTTAAAATTTTATTAAAAATAATTTGTTTTATATCTTCTCTCTCTTTACTATATATTATATTTTGCTCCTCTTTTTGTATTATTCTGCCTTTTTCTGTTATAATGCCTACTGCTATGTGACTTCCTCCTAAATCTATTCCTATTTTCAAACAAATACCTCCTTTACAAAAACGTGGTATTAAAAATACCACGTCGTTTAATTATTTTGAATTTTATTATTCTATTCCTGCTGCTGAGAATAAGAATGTTCCCATATATACTTCTAGTAATGGAACTAATACTACTAATACAAAGAATATTAATGCAATACCAACTATAGAATACATAACTTGTGGCATTACTTTCATAATCTTATCTAATATATTATTTATATCTATTTCCATATATTCTACCAATTTCTGCATCATTTCTGATAAGTCTGTTTGCATACCTATTTTCAACATCTCAGTTATCATTGCTGAAGATAATCCAGATTTTTCAAAAGGCTCTATCCATGATTGACCAATTAGTATATTATTAATTGATGTTTCTACCATAGATAAAAACACATAATTACTTACTACATTCTTACTAACTTCTAACGAGTCTTGGATTCTCATTCCATTATCTAGGTTAAGCAGCATAGCTTTTATAAATCTTGAGAAATCTAAACTATAAATTAGTTTTCCAAATATCGGCATAGTATATTTAAAATAGTGAAAATTATATTTTCCTTTTGGTGTATTTATATAGAATATAATTCCTATTGTTATTACTGTTATAATGCCCACTGGTATATACCAGTTAGCTATAATACCTTTAATAAAACTTGAAAACCATAATGTAATTGGGTTTATCTGATCTTTACTTCCTACTTTGTCATATACCCCTTGAATTGATGGCACAGCTACTAAAGTACCTACAATTAACATTACAATTAACCCTATAAGTTCAAGCACATTTGGTATTACGATTTTTTTAACTTTTTTACTTATATCTGCCGAATTATCTAAATAACGTACAGCTTGTTTTAATGAATTAGTAAGAGAACCTGATAACTCTCCTACCTTTATCATATTTATATATATTTCTGGAAATATATTTGAATAATACTCCATTGTAGTATACATATAATCTCCACCTTCTACCCCAGCTAATATATCTTCTATAATACCTTTTAATGATAAGTTTTCTGTACTTTCTATTATTGTATTTAAAGCATGTATATTATTAAAGTTTGCTTTCTTTAATAAGTAGAAATTCTGTGTAAAGATTACTAAATCTCTATTAGTTATTTTTTCTGTTGCAGCTAATTTTAAATTTATTTTTTCAATAACTGAAAGATTTTTTCTATTTCTATTATTTAATATATTAGTTGTACTAGCAGTTCTCATTATATCTTCCATATTGTTTATATTTCTTTTGGTTCTTTTATTCTTTTTGCTATTATATCCAACTTGAACAACCTGGATAGGCATTAAACCATTATGTTTAAGTCTTCTTACTAAAGATTGTTTACTGGAATCTTCTACTCTATTTCTTACTATTAAACCTTTATCTGTCACTGCTTTATACACATATTCTGGCATGAACTTTTTCTTCCTTTCTCAATTAGAGACAGTCCCTAACTGTGATATTTCCTCAATTAGGAACTATCCCTAATTGAGAAAAATACTAATTTACTTGCTTCTTTATTTTTAATTGCATTATTGTTCTGTTTAATATTTCAATATTTTTTTCTTCTATTTGTGCTTTTGCTTGTTCTAGGGTAATTTTATCTTCTACAAATAATTCTGCAATTGAATTTATTAATCCTATACTTCCTTTTTCTAAGTTACTTTGAATTGCATCTTCTATTTCTGATACACTAATTTTCTCTTTACGTATAATTCCTGCAACAATATTGTCTACAACCATTACTTCAGGCACTAAAACTAGGCTTCCATCTTTTCCTTTTAATAATCTTTGAGATACTACTAGTTTCAATAATGACGCTATTAAATATTTAACACTTTGTTGATCACTAATATCATAAAAGTTTATCATTCTATCGATTGTTTCTGCACAAGATTTAGTATGTAATGTACCTATTACTAAGTGTCCTGCTTCTGCTGTTTCTATTGCTGCATCCATTGTTTCCCTGTCACGAATCTCTCCTACTACAATTATATCACAATCCTCTCTTAAAGAGTTTTTTACACCATCACTATAGCATAAGCAATCTCTTCCTGGACCTACTTCTTTTTGTACTATAACAGATTTTTTTGATGTATGCCTATATTCTACGGGACTTTCTAACGTTAATATTTTTTTATTTTGTGTTTCATTTATGTCATTAATTAATGCATTTAATGTTGTTGTTTTACCAGAGTTTGTTTTACCAGTTACTAATATTAACCCTTGTGGTTGTCTTGTCATTCTACGGACAATATCTGGTACTCCTAAATCTTCATATCTTGGTAATTCATTTTTTATAAGACGAAGCGTAAATGTTGGTATTTCATCTGAATAAGATACGTTTACTCTTAGTCTTGTACCTTCAAATTCAAATGAACTATCCAATTTTTTTGTCTTCATAAAAGTTTCATCTTTTTCCAGATTTCCTCTTACAAAATAGTCATAAGCTTCATTCAAATCTTCTATTGTTAATTCACTTATTTCTTCTACTGGAACTAAATCCCTTGCTATTCTTAGCATTGGTTTAATACCACAGATTAGATGTATGTCTGAAGCATCTTTTTCTTTGGCTATTTTTAGTACTTTATCTATATTCATTTGTAGTTTCCCCTTTCTTTTAATAAATTATTAGTTTATTGTTTAATTCTTCTAATGTTGTTATTCCTTCTAATACTTTATTTAGTCCATCAACTATAAGTGGTTTGTAATGTCCGTCTTTCATTGCTTCTCTTTTTATCTCTATACTAGATACATTATCTATAATTAATTGACTTATTTTTTCATTAATAATTAGTACCTCAAAAATTCCAATTCTATCATAATAACCTGTGTTATTACATTTATCACATCCAATAGCATCATATGTTTTTTTATTTGTAAAATCTAAAGTAACTCCATATTTTTCTGCTATTTGGTTCATTATTTTCTTTTCTTTTTCGTTAAATTCTCTTTCTACTTTGCAGTGTTGGCATACTTTTCTTACTAATCTTTGTGATATTGATGTAGCAAGAGTACTTGCTATATCATAATTTGATATTCCCATTTCTCTTAATCTAGTAATTACTTCTACACTGTTTATTGTATGAATTGTAGACAATACATAGTGACCTGTTTGTCCTGATTGCATAGCTATTTCTGCTGTTTCTTTATCACGAATTTCTCCTACTAATATAATATCAGGATCTTGTCTTAAAACAGTTCTTAGTGAATCTGAAAAAGATACTCTTGAATCTATTTCAATTTGGTTTAGACCATCTATACGAATTTCTACTGGATCCTCTATTGTTGTTATATTTATATCTGGTCTATTAAGCATATCTATAACACTATATAATGTAGTTGTTTTTCCTTCTCCTGTAGGAGCTGCAATAATTGTAATACTATTCTTTTTATTAAAACTTTCCTTTAGTAATTTTTCATCATTTGGAAAACCCAAATCAAAAATCTTTTTTATTACTGTATTTTTCTTTAATAATCTTAATACGAATTTTTCTCCATATACATTTTTTTGTGAAGATACACGAATGTTATAGTCTGGATATAAAATAATTCTACCATCTTGTGATTCTTGTTTTTCTTGGTGCATATTAGAAATGGCTTTTAATCTTCCTATTATTTGTGGAATTTTTTCTGAGTCTATAGAAGCTGCATTAACTAATCCACCATCTATACGATATCTAACTCTTAATTTATCCGCCATTGGTTCAATATGAATATCACTTGCTCTTTTTTCCATAGCTGTTTTTATAATGCTATCTACTAAAGCTGTTATATCTCTACTAGTATTTATACTTTCTGAAGCCATTCCTTCAAGTGACTCTAATAATTTGCTTATAACACTTTCAAAAGTAATATACTTTTCCATTATTAACCCTTTATTAAGCAAAAGTAATCTTATTGTATCTAATGACCTTTTATTTGTTGTATCTGCAAAACATACTTTTATTTTATTTCCTTCTACTTCAAAAGGAATTGCTTTATTTTTCTTTGCTATATCTAATGAAATATAATCAGAAACATTTATTTTTATATCTCCTTCTGTAAGTAATATAGCTTTTTCGTCTAATATTTCTCCAATTGCTTTAATTAATTTTTCTGAATCGCATAAATGTAGTATGTAAATAATGTCTCCTAATTTTTTGTTTGGATACATTTTTTGATAGTTTAATGCTTTATCTATTTCTGTTTCTGTAATAATTTTTCTTTTAGCTAGTTCTATTCCTAAAGGTTGAATTTGTCTTTGTGGCATAACCATTCTCCTTTCTTTTGTATTCCTTATTTAATTATACTATATTTTGTTATTTTTCTATAGCATTTTTATTAATTAACTAAAATTACCAATATTTTAATACAAATTCATTACTTGCCTCGAAATATTTATTGGCTTCTACTATCATATGAGTATTTATTATCTTTTTGGTTATATTATTAATTTCTTTTTCAGTTATAGAAAAATTACAATATCCTATATTGCTGCAAATTTTTACTTTATTACGATATATGCTTTTATCTGTCGACCCACTATAGGTATATACAGTTCCATCTTCAAATGTAATTTTATTACTTGACACTTCTAATATATCTTTGTTGTTTTTACAATCTTCTATAAAAAACATTGCAAATTTATTATATTCACTAAGATTTTTTGAATTTTCATTTAAATATTTTGTATTTTCAAAGAACATACTACTAACAACAGATAACATTGATATTACAAAGCACAATACAATTATAGTAATAATTAATGTCATTAAAGTTATTCCTTTTTCAGATTTCACAATAAAATCTCCTTTACATTTCTTTTATTTTTAATTTTTCTATTTGGTAATTTCTTTCTTCTTCTAAAACTGTATAATTTATCGTTATTTTTACTTTTTTTATTATATCCTGTTTTGTGGTATCATTTTCATTATAATTTTCCACTTCTACTTGTCCTGTGAATCCACTAGGTAATTGATATTCTGTAGTAAGATTAGAATTTAAGTTATTAGTAACAGCTTCATATGCCATCTTATCAATATCTTCTGCTATTTTTATTGCATAATATACTGCTATAGTGTTATATCTTACCATATTACTATTTTTTGCTATTTCATAAAATAAGTTTCCAATAATTCCAACAAATAATGATAATATTATAATTGCTACAATAGTATCTGTTGCTGTTACACCACTATTGGCTTTTAAATTTATATTTTTCATACTATTCACCCACATGTTATAAAATTTACTATTATAAAACTTATAATGTTACTACATACTAAATAAAATCCAAAAGGCATATTTAAGTAATATAATTCTTTTGATTTTGAGTCTTTATTTTTTAATATTTTATTTTTTATTTGCATAATAGCAATTATTAACAATGTTAGTATAACTGTAGCAACATATGTAATTTCTTTTGTAAAAATTGCCATAACCATACTCAATTCTAATATTTGTAATGTATAATTATCTTTTAATTTTTTCTTTAAGTATAGATTTTCTATAATTATAAATATGAATAGCATTAATAAATATATTGCATATCTATATATATTAGTTTTTTCTACTGTATATAGATATACTATATATGCCGTTACAACAATTATTTCATAAATAAGAACACTTTTAGTTATTGTCTTTTTTTCTTTATCTATTCCTGCTATTATAATCATTCCTATTATATAAAGGAATCCAAAAAGTAGATATACTAATTTATTTATTTCCAATATTTTAAATGAAATATTTATAGACATAGTAAATAATAGAAATACTACTCCTGTTAATATTTCCAATAATAAATAACGTATTCTTATTTTTTCTTTACAATATCTACATTTACCACCAAGAAAAATATAACTAAAAATTGGAATCATATCCCAAAAAGAAAGTTTATGATTGCATTTCGGGCAATATGATCTTTTATGTGTAATATCTTGGTGTAATGGTATTCTATAGACTGCTAATGTAAAAAAACTACCAAATACTGTTCCAATTATGAAAATAAATAAATAAAAAATAATTTGTTCCATTTTTTCCCTTCATTTTGTTTTTTTATATAAAACATGAGGTTACCTAAATATAATGATCAATTCTACTAGGCAACCCCATATTTAGTTTTTTATAGCACACTAATAATTTAAATCATTCATAAAATGTTCTGCATTTGTTAGATATTCGCTTTCTTTATCAGCTGAATTTGTATAATTGGCAGCACCTTCTTTTGCTTTAGTAACAATTCCATTATCTCCTAATACAAGAGATATTGATACTCCTGCTAAAATTATTAAAACAATGATTGTTACAACTAGTGCTACTAATGTAATACCTTTTTGTCCTTTCAACATAAAAAACTCCTCCTTTTTATATTTTTTGTATATATTTATTTAATTTATAAATATAACCTTAATTAAATTATTTCAATCTACTAGTATTTGTTATACTAGTATTTGTCTTTGTTCCATTTACTGTATCTTCACCTTGTTCACTATTAGTATTGGTCTTTACTGTGTTATTGGTTGTATTTGCGTCTTCACTTGATGTTGAAGCAAATGGATTTTCTTTGCTCGGATTATAAGTTTTACTCTTTTTATATATATTTAAGTCTGAACCTTCTATTGTATATACTTTATTTTCAACACTTAAAGTGTTTTGTACATTTTCTTCTAATTCATTTTTTATATTTTCTGGTACGCTATAAGCTATCTTATTTGGTACCACTTTACTTATAGGATTGTAGTCATAAAATAAAATACCTAATACAAATAGAATTATTGCACATAGTAGTAAAACTATAATTATTTCTTTTAAAATCGATTTAATCATTTTTTACTCCTTTATTGATTATTTTGCATACTATTTGTTACACTATCTTTCATACTTTGTACACCATTTGATATTGCATTTTTTCCAGCTTCTTGTGCTGTACTAGCAGATAATGTATTACTATTTGAGTTGTCTGTTGTTGTATTATTAGTTGTACTTTGGCTTGATTGTTGTACAGATTCATTTGAAGTATTACCTTGTATTGCTATATTTCTTACAGTAAATGTTGCTTGTAATATTTCATCTCGATAAGGTAATAATTTAAAATTTTCAATTGCGAAATTTAATTCAGTATCATTTTCAAGCGAATATATATAATTTGTAATTCCTATATAAGAACCTTCTACTGTAAATTTAAGATCATTTACGCCATTTGTTCCCGTGCTACTACTTACTATTTCAAATTTTAAATTTACTCCCTCTTCTCTTGCATGCACTCCTATTTTTGTCCACAAAAATTCTATAGCATAACTTTTCTTTTGCATAGCCTCTAAAATTTCATCATCTGTGCTCATATTAGTATATTTTAAATATTCTTCTTTCTCTGTTTCTAATTTATTACTTGCTGTTTTTAGTTCTTCCATTTCTTTAGGATATTCTACATCAATTAAAGTATTTATCTCTTCTATTTTAGCTTTTAAGTTTGTATTTTCTTCCCCAATTTGTTCTACACTTGAAATTTTTAACCCAAAGATTTCATTTCCTTTAGTTACTGTAGAATAAGCTAAAACAAGTAATAATATAGTAATAGTAATTATTAATACTTTTCTCATGGCAAGTCTCCTTCTATTACAACTTTAACAATTCCATCTTGTTTTACCCCAGATGTAGATACAACTGTACTTGGACTTAATATGCCATCTACAATTAGGCTTCCCTTAAAAAATCCTAACAAATCATAATCTTCAGATTGTGCATTAATTACAATATGTGTTCCTGTTGTATTTTCTATTGATGTTAACGTTACCCCATCTGGTATAACATTCATTATTCTTGTTAAAAGTAGTGGAATAACATTTTTGCTTTTCAAATTGCTTTCAACTTCATCATTATAACTTTTTAGATTATCAGTCATACTTGTGTAATCATTTGCTTTACTGTTCAAAGTTTGAATATCTTTTGATATTAGTTGTATTTGCTCTGTTGTATCTTGCTTAACACTATCTACTTCCGCCATTTTCTTATTTGTTTCTATATTTAAGAATATTGTCATACAAGAATATATTATAATAAAAACCAAAATTTCAAATGCTGTTCTTGAAAGCCATTTTTCTGTTTTATCAAACTTTCCTTTTAAATTTAATGAAAAATTAACTTTAGATAGTAGATTTGATTTACCTTTTGTTTTATCTTTGTCATTTTTTCCTATTTCTATTTTCATCCACTCAGGTAATTTATCTAAGAAACTTGGATTTTTAAAGTTTATAGTACCTACTCCATATCCTAAGCCTTGCATAGCTAATGCAATTGCAGAATTGACTTCTATATAATCTTTTACATTAATTTTTAGACTTTCTGGTATAAAATATGGTTTTAATATTTCACATTTTGCCCCTTTAAAATATTCTTGAAAATATAAATCTATATTATTTATAATACAACCTGTACCTGTTATATATATTTTATCTATTCGGTTTAGAGAATTGTCAAAAATTTCTTTTGCTTTTCGCACAATATTATATAGTGTTGGCATTATATCTTCTAAATACAAATTTTCTGTTCCATCTAGCAAATCTTTTCCTTCCATTGTATATATTGTTGTATTTTTACAAATTTCATATGCCTTTGAAAAAGAATTTTCTTTTGCACTTATTATATCTAATATAGTTTTTACGCTTTCTTCTATTGTATCTATTTCATATATTTTACTATCTATAATTGTTGTAATTGTAGTTTTTTCTTCCATATTTATTATGGCTATATTTTCTTTTTCTTTTAAATCTATTACATTAGATATAGCCATAGGTAATGGAATCAAATAGGATATTGCATTTTCATTAAATTCTTGTATTCTTTTATTGATTTCTGTTTTATTAGCAGAAATATAAATTGCTTTTATTTTTTCAGTATCCTGCATATCTGGAACTAAAGCATATCTGCTTTCTAAAGCATTTCTATTATATCCTTTATCATAGCAATATGAATCAAATTCAGTTTCAATTGCTTTCTTTAAATCATTTTTATTTAGTAAATTAAAAAAATAAAAATATTGATATACCTCTTCTGATAAGTTAATACTAATTGGTGTCTTATAGCTAAATGTTTCTGAAATTATTTGATTTATTGTTGGTCCAATTTGATCATAAAATTTCATACCAAAAGATTCTACTTTTAATATATCTCGTTCTTTTGTTACTTTTGCATATTTAATTAAATTACTTTCAATATATAACCCTAAGCAACTTGGCATGATAACTCCTTTATTTTTTATATTTTACACTATTATATTTTACAAAAAGCGACAAAAAATACTTTTATTTTTATATTTTATTTTGTATTTTTTACATCTTTTTCCCTTATCAGTATAATTCTGCTATTATTTTATATTTTTTTTTGTCAAAGTCAATAGTTTTAATACACTTGTAATTCAATTGTAATATTTTTGTAATATTTTTTCAATACAAAAAAATAAAGGAATATTGTTTTTCCTTTATTTTTCCATGTTTTCGATTTAATTATTCTTTAATTTATCTTATAAAGCATATTGCCAAAATAATAATTCCTAATATTACTCTATATAGTGCAAATATTTTAAAACTGCCTTTTTTTAAATAATTTAGTAAAAATTTAATAACTAACATTCCAACTATAAAACTTGTTAAAACTCCAACAAAAAATGGCAAATCAAAAACAAAATGTTTCATTTCATATAGTGCTGCAGCCGCTACAATAGGAGTCGATAACAGGAATGAGTATTTAGCAACAGATTCCCTTTCTATTCCCATTTTTCTTCCAACAGTCATTGTTATTCCTGCCCTAGAAACTCCTGGAAACGCTGCTGCAATTGCTTGTGAAGCAGCAATTAATATAGATTGTTTTAATGTTATTTTTTCATATTTAATTGTAGATTTTGATTTTTTATCTACTATATATAAAATAATTCCCATTACTATTAAAGCTATAGCTATAAGTACCATTTCTACATTTATTTCTGCTGTATTAAAAGTTTGTGCTAACTTTTCTATAATATTTTCTGAAACTTTATCTAATAATAAACTTAAAATTCCTGTTGGTATAGTACTTATTACTATATACCAGAAAATTTTACCATCTGTAGATTTTTCTTTTTTAACTATTTGTTTATATCCACCTTTTATTAGGTTTATCCAATCTTTAAAAAAGAATACCAATATTGCAAATAAAGTTCCTATATGTAGTGCAACGTCAAAAGACGGACTCATTTCTCCCCAATTAAATAACCAAGGGAAAAGATTTAAGTGTGCTGAACTAGATATTGGCAATAATTCAGTCAACCCTTGTACAATTCCTAATATTATAGCTTGTATAATCGTCATTTTCCTTTACCTCTCTTATTTTTATTCTACTTTTGTATTTTTAACATTTTACTATCTTTTTTGGTACTATATTAAATTCTATTCATCAAAGATATATTTTATTATATTTTTTATTATTCTCTCTCTTTTTCTTCGTTCCTTTTAGTTTGAATAATCTTCATTACTTTTATATCATTGTGACTTAAATTTCCTACTACCTCATAAGTATGTCTCAAATGTTTAATCGTTTGTTTTTCTTTTTTTGTAATTTTTACATTTTTCTTTTTAGGTGGTCTATTATTAGAAGGTTTATCCACTTTATATAAAATTATTTTAAATATTAATTCTTTTTTTATTCTATTATAAATTTCTGGATTTTCGCCAACAGCAACATTCAAGTAATCTATTGCTTTTATTTCATTGCCTTTTAACATTGCAATATATGCTAGATAAAAATACGCATCATCCTCTAATTCTTCATCTTGTAAGCATTCCATAAAATAATCTTCTGCTTCTTCTAATTCATTATACATTAATGCAATTTGTCCTAAATTATATTTTGCATTATATAATAAAGAATTTAACTCTGCAGCTTTTTCATAGTACTCTTTAGCACTTTGAAAATCATTTAGCATTGTATATACCATTCCTAAATTATAATATAAATCATAATTTTCTGGATGATATTGAATAGCATCTAAATATACACTAACTGCTTCTTTGAATCTTTCTTGTTCTTGAAAAATATCACCTAATAAAAGTGTTACTTCTTGCCATTCTGGCTTTTTTCTCAACAATTCTTGTAATATTTTAACAGCACCATTTTGTTTTCCTGTTTTATTAAATAACTCTGCTACTTTATATTGAATTTTATCCTCATTTGGTCTAATATTTGATGCCCTTATATATTCTTCTGTAGCAATTTCAAAATTGCCTTCTTTTTCATATACTTCTGCTAATAATTTATGTCCATAAAAACTATATTTATCTTTTTCCACTAATTTTAATATTACATTTTTAGCTTTATCTTCTAATCCAAGCTTATTATATATTTTATAGACAGATATGCATATTACTTCTGTAAAAGTTATCCCTTTTCTTTCTATTAAAATTATAATTATTGGTAATATAATAGAAAATATATAAGTCAATATAAGTACTATTATTGGTAATTTTACATTTATAATTAGAGCCAAAAATCCAATTGCTATTCCTAACGCTTGTAGTGCTAATATATATATATAATTTGTATCATTTTTTTGTATCATTCTAAAAAATAAAAACAAAAACAAGCCTAATGCTATTACATTAAATAGGATTCTTTCTAACATATTTTTCTCCTTATTTTAAGAATTTTTCATTATAGTTATCTATAGATTCCTGTATTATTCTTTCAGCTTCTTCTCTTCCTTCTATTTTATCTACCATTGTTTGTTTTCCCTCTAGTTGTTTATATACTTCAAAAAAGTGTTTTATTTCACATGCTAGATGTTCTGGAACATCTTCTATATTTTTATAACCATTTAAAAATGGATCATTTTTTGGTATTGCTATTATTTTTTCATCAAATTGGTATTCATCTATCATTTTTAATACTCCTATTGGATATACTTCAACTAATGCCATTGAAACTATTTTTTCTTGGCAAAGTACTAATACATCTAATGGATCTTCATCCCCTGCATAAGTTCTTGGTATAAATCCATAATTTGCAGGATAATGTGTAGATGTATATAATACTCTATCTAATTTAAGCATACCTGTTTCTTTATCTAGTTCATACTTGTTTCTTCCACCTTTTGAAATTTCAATAACTGCTGCAAAATCATCTTTTTTTATTCTATCTGGATTAATGTCATGCCATATGTTCATTTTTCTTCCTCCTTTATTTTTTCATAAATTACTTTACGCTATCTTATATATTTTAGGCTATTTTTGTAAAAAAGTCCATAGATATTGCATATTTTTTAAAAAAAACATAAATTTCACTTATTTTGTAGAATTATATTTATTTTGTGCTTAGCTAAAAATAAATTACTTTATCATGTAAAAATACAAAAAGCACTTATTTCATATTTACTAAATACAAAATAGTGCTTTTATTCAGTTCTTTTTTGTTTATTTATTTGTTTCCTTAAATTTCTACAAAGAGTATTAAATCCAACTTCAGATAAATATCCTATAGTTTTACTCGATAGATATCTGTTTTGAATGGCATGCTTATTCCATTGCTTTTCATTTGGATTTTTCTCATATTTTTTCATATACTCAATTAAGGCATTTATACTTTCAGCATAATAATTTTTTTTATTTTTTTTTAATTTTATATTTGTTTTTATCATACATTTTTTATAGTATATTTTTCTGCCTTCATTTTTAATTTTACAATAATTCAATTTACCTTTCAGATGCATTACCATTTAACCCTATATAGCTCTGTTATATCTACATCTAAGGCCTTAGCCAATTGCAACATTACTACTAAACTTGGACCTTTTATGTTATTTTCAATATCATTAATATGAGTTGTTGATATACCACTTTTTTCAGATAATCTATTTAAGGTTACATTTTTTCTTTGTCTTACTTGTTTTAATAATATTTCTACATGCATACTTTTTTCCCCATAGACTAATTGTTTTTTATAATTTAAACACAGAATTAATCCGCTATGGCGGAAATTGGAAAAATATTACTAATTTTTATATTTCATTTACTTTTATGTTTTTTCTTCTATGTTATTGCATAAGGAATTTGAATGGTTTAACCTATTGCCTTCTTTACTTACTAGTTAATATTTATTCTTTTGATTTTTACCATTTTTTTACATTTTTATTGTTATTTAACATAATATTCTATATTGTGTTTCAAATTCCTTCTTTTCACATATATTTTCTCTTTCGTTCTATTTTTTATTCACTTTTTAATTTTATTAGAAAGTTTTTATATTTTTTTATTTTATACTTGACAAATTGTTATTCTTGGTATTATAATATGACTTGTCAGTTACAAAACAGATATAAAAAATGCAGATGTGGCGGAACTGGCAGACGCACAGGACTTAAAATCCTGCGGTTGAATAAACCGTGCCGGTTCGATTCCGGCCATCTGCACCATTAGAACCTCAAGTAGTTCGTAAGATATGCTTGAGGTTTTAATTTATAAAAAAAGTGCAAAGTTCTAACAAAAGTTCTAACACTTTTCCAAAATTAGAATTTTTATAAATAGTTAGAAATGTATTTTTTAAGACAGATTACCTAAATAGCGAGTTTGGTAATTTGTTCTTTTTTTGTATCTTTTGTATCTAATGCAAGTTTATTTTCAATTACATTTGCAGATACCTTTTTATTTTCTATATCTGCATGGGCATATCTTAGCGTAGTTTGGAAATTAGAATGACCTAGCCATATTTGTATATCTTTAACTGGTACACCATTTTGAATTAATAAAGTACCACAGCTATGTCTTAAATCATGTAACCTAATGTGTCGTAAATTGTTATTATCTAATATTTTACTAAAAGTTTGTGTTACATATCCAGGTTTCATTAATTCTCCATTTTGCATTAAACAAATATAGTCTTTATAATCATTGCAATAAGTATTGCCATAAAATTTTTTATATTCATCATATTTTTCTTTATAAGAATTTAGTAAATTTGCTATAAAATCAAATAAAGGCAAAGTCCTATAACCTGAATCGCTTTTAGCTCTATCTTTGAAAATAAATTGTGTGACACCATCAATTTTCCCACGACCTACAGTGTGCCTAATCGTTAATGTTTTAGCTTTGAAATCAATAGCATTCCATTTAATACCTATGACTTCTTCATGCCTCAATCCATATACACCTGCAATTATTACTGGTAATTCAATAGTTGTATTTTTTATAATTTCCATTAGATTTAATAACTCATTTTGTGTATAATAATCAGCTGTATATTCTTTAGTTTTAATTGTTTCTAGTTTAGTAGCAGGATTACTATCTATTATCTCTGTAATAACAGCACTTTTTAGAGCTTTACTAATATTTGCTCTATAATGTTTTACTGTATTTCCAGATAGACCTTCAGCAAATAGTAAATCAAAAAAGTCTTGAATGTGTTTAGGTTTTAAATCGACTAATTTAATTTTTTTAGCTTTAAAGTATTTATATAATCTACCTTTAATAACTTGCTCATAACCTATATATGTTGTTTGTTCGACTTTTCCTTTTTGCTTTTCTAGCCATTCTAACATATAATCACAAAATAAAATATTTTTATATTTATCATATATGTTTGGATCTCTTAATTTTATTTTAGATTTTTGCTCATATTCAATTTTAAATTGTTCTAGTTTTTCTTCAGCTTTTTTCTTATTTCCTTTTATAGTATAACCAGTTGGAATCCATTTGGGTTTTCTTTTTCCATAGTCATCATATAAATTTAAAACTGCATAATACAGTCCTTTCTTTTTTTGTAAGCTACCTGTTATCATTTTTCTCCTTTCCGTTATAACAGTTTATATTTAACTTATCATTGATATTTTGTTTATTATACCATGATAATCAAAAAATTCCTACTGTTCTGTCATTACATATTTGATAACATTAACTTTAGGAATTTTATATTCTCTGCCAACTTTTTTACTTTTTATTTTCTTTTCTCTTAACATACGATACGCAAGAGAATTACTAATTCCACCTAGCATTTTTCTCATTTGTGTAAGATTTACAATGTCTGGGTAGTCTGTAAACATTAAAGTATAAGATTCTTTCATATCAGCCATATTTAGCACCTCCTTTAAAATTTAAAATAAAAAAAGACCTATTTATCAATAGGACTAGTTAAATACTATAACAATATCTTTTCCTGTATTTTTGTGTTGGTATTTTAATATTCATATTTATTGATTTAGAAACATCACTACCAACTTTTAATTTTCTATCTATAACTAGATTGCCTTTACTATTTCTATGATATGCACTTGAATTCCATTTTCTATAAACTAAATCACTTATTTCAAAAGAATAAGATAATTCTTTACTTGCTTCAATATGTTGTTGTTTAACAAATTCAAATAATTGTTTATCATTTTCATTTTGCCTTTTATTTCTAATCCATTCTCTTTTTGCAATTTTACGATTTTCTTTGCTAATTTGTATTCTATATTCTTTTTCTTGAATATATCTTGTATCATTTTTAATTATTTTTGTAATATAAGATGGATTAACGTCTAATTCCTTTGCTATAGTAATTGGTTTTTTGTGTTCATTATAATATTTGTCTAGAATATAGTTTTTTGTATTTATAGCCATCACAACCTTTCAATCAATTTGGTAAAATTTTTGTCTACATCTTTTTTATACAAGTATAGCTCTTGACATTTTATATTAATTGATGTAATATATTATTATATTTCAACTATTAATATTTAACACTATTATAAAGTAATAATTGTAATATGTCAATATATTACAATAAAAAATTTAAAAATTCTAAGGAGAATACAATAATGGAATTTAATTTTAAAAGTAACAGTGCATATTCTTATATGAGATATGGTGGATATCAAGGAAAATATAAAGGAAAAGAATACTATATGGTTCCCAACCCAGAGGCTAGTATAAATATTAGGGATTTATATGATATGTTCAGTAAAATGGATTCAATATTGGTGGATTTATTAAATATAGGAAAAATATGTATAGATTCAGAAGATGATCAAACTAAGTTTACTTGTGCATATTTCTTTGTAGAGCAATATGGTTTACTAGGTTTTATGGTTGAAACACCAATTAATGCAGATTTTCTATTAAATGAAGAGGTAACATTAAAAGAAAATAATTTTATTAATAAAAATTGTGTAATGAGAACAAAAGAATATTTTGATTTGTTTTTCCCATTCACAAAAGATAATGAAATGGATTATACAGTAACAAATGGTAAAGTGAAGCTAGAAACAAATTCTGATTTGCAAAGAATGCTAAATCGTACATCTCTTAACAATCAATTAATTTATTCTAGTTTCTATTGTGAAAAAATAGATTGGATAATTGAATATGCAAAAAAAATGTATAAAACATTCAAAAAATATGTAGATTTAGCAAATAATAGTATAAATGATTATGATGAATATAGAGCAAGAGAAACTATAAATGATTATTACTTTTCTGGAATACCATATAAAATAAACATGTATGGAAATACACCAGAAATCTCTTGGCAACCTAATTGTTTAAAACAAGCAATAGATATGGCTTTTGGATTTATGCTTTGCAGTGAAAAAAATCCTTTAAAAATATGCAAACATTGTGGTAAAGTATTTTATGCCAAAAACCCTAAAGCTGAATATGATAGTAGTCAATGTAGAAACCAAGCAAATGTATATAAGAGTAGGAATAAAAATAAAGATAAAAAAAAATAATTGTAAAAATTTTGAAATACTGAGAAATTTTACCGAAATTCTTGACATTTACATAAAATTGTACTATAATATACTTATGTAGTGCAAAAGCACTATAAATACATGAAAGGAGGACACTATTATGTCATGGAAAGACAGCCAAGACTTCCGCAATGATTATCCTGGTGGATATTCTAAAAACGGAGACGTCTATGACGGAAATGACAATCGTGTAGGCTATGTTACTGGCGATGGCGATTATCGTATCAATAACGATAGCTCCAACGATGGTCAGCTCTATCGCAACAAAGACTAAGCAGTGCCCAGTTTCCTATTAGGGAACGCAATCCAAGGGAGGTCTGGAAAGTTTCCAGACCTCTTTCTAAAAAAAGAGAGGAATAAAATTATGAACAACATTATAGAATTAGATAATAGCTATTATATAGAAATACTTAATAGAAATAATGAAATACCTGCTAATACTGTAGATATATGTCATCTAAGTTTAATAAAAGTGTTAAAAAGCAAAAATATAGTATTAAGAATTGATTTTGATAAATTTAATATAAGAGATTATAAAAGAATACTAAAGAATTTATTACGAGTAAAAAACGTAGCAAAGATAATAAACAAAGAACTTGGAATAACAGAAAAAGGGAAAAAAATAATTGCATATGTAATCAATTTTAATGAAAGTAATCAAAAACATAAAGACTTTATTGATGGAATTAATGCTATATTTTATAAAACAAGATATGAAAGATATAATTATATATATGATACAGTATGTAATTATCTGGATGGTTATTTTTATGGAAAGAATTTATGTGATTTCAAAAATAATAAATGTGGTGAAAAAAGAAACACATCATCTACTACAGGCTGTTGTCATCATTTTAAACATAAAGCCTTGGGACCATTTTCAAAATTAGTTTTATGTGAATATTTAAATAAAGAAAACTATACTTGTGATGCTAAATGTCTTCCATGTAAATTATTTACATGTGATTATCTAGAAAGTAAAGGCATTAAATTTAAAATAAAAGATATTTTATTATTAGATGTATTTTTTAATCCAATACAAAAATATTTTATAAAATATATGGTTTTTACTCCAAAAGACAAAATTATAAAAAGACTAATGAAATTGACTATCTAATTTTTGTCAAGTCCTTTTTTATGGATTTATTATATTATTT
>CAVFFZ010000007.1:0-57706 GCA_963621995.1 Lachnospiraceae bacterium | reverse complement strand
CAAAAAAATTAGATGTAAATTCATTTATTTACATCTAAAAGTATACATGTAATTTACTTAGATGATTTAGTTATATAAAAATGAATAAAAATCTCTACAAAGAATAGTAGAGATTTTTATATGATTATAACTCTAAATTCCATTCTTTTTCTATTTCTTCTTTTTTTATTTGTAGTTCTGGATCAAGAGAAATATCTGTGTCTTTCTCAAAATTATTAACAAGTTCCTTTGAATCGCCTAAACTAAATTTTTGACAAATCCATTCTATAAATTTATCAATAGCAAAATAGAATTTATCTATAACTTTATGAAGATGATTATTTTCTTTTTCTAACTTACGATATTTTCCTTTGTATTCATATTCTAAATTATAAGTTCTTTCTTCAAATTCTTCTTCTAATTCTCTTTTTTTATTTCTAAAGTCAAAATCAAGATTATTGCTTTTTATTTTGTATTTATGTTCCAAATTTTTAACAGTATTGTGCAATTCTTCATTGTCAGCAAGTATTTCTTCTCTTTCTTTTTGATATTTTACAGCCTCATCAACAACTTTGGATTGCTTTGATAGTTCTTTATGCAATGATAAATTATCCTTATATAATTCTTTAATTAAATCATCTTTAGGTTTTATGATTTCTTTTAGTATTTTTTCATCTCTTTTTATTGAAAATTTGCTAATTTCATTTATACCTGGAACTTCTGGTATTTCTAGTTTAATTTCTTTTAAAACTTTTTTAGTATTTTCATAATTTGTAATTTTCTTATATTCTTCCATTGTATAATGTTTTCTGTCAGTATTTTCTACAAACATACCTCTTTCTAAATCAAAACCTTTTGATTTTACATGATTAAAGTAGGCATCCTGTAATTTTCTATAACTATCTCGACCTTTCCAAAAATCTCTTGCACAAATTTTATCAATGTCGTTTCCATCTTTGTCTTTTGTATGAACAAAAGGTACAAACATTAAGTGCATATGTGGTACACCTTCATCTAAATGTACTACTGCTGATATTATATTTCTTTCTCCCAAATTTTTATAACCGCATATAAATTTATAACATTCATCAAAATATCTTTTTGTTTCTTTTTCTCCTATTTTATCAAAGAATACTTGGTCTGATGTAAATATCATTTGACACATTATTATGCTATTACTTCTAAGATGACCTTGCACATTATTTTCTTTTAAATATTTATCAAATTCTTTGGTGTATGTTAGTTCGTTTTTCTTAATGTAATAATTTAAGTGTGTTTTTGTAGTATCAATATCTTTATTAGTATGATTTTTTGCTTTTCTATCATTATGAGTTCCTTTTCCATTTACTTCTGTTCGTGTTAATTTTTCATTTCTTACAATAGCATAACTCATATCTCCTTGCACCTCCTTCTTTGCTTGAGATATTGTTTCAATGTCTAACACACTAGACAAACAAAGTTTGTCTGTGTGGCAGGGTTAAGCAAACCCACACCCCAAAACCTAAAATAGCATATCTGCATTTTAGGTTTTTCATAAAAATTTGCTAATCGCAATTTTTATGAATGTGAGCAAAAAATAAATTTTTTACTCACAACAAAAAAGCACTCATGCTTTTTTGTATTCATTTTAGCAATTACCAGACTGAAACCAGAGGGAGAGAGCTAAAGTGAATTAGGCGTAATAATCCCATTGTTACAAATAGAATTATTACACCTTTTATAATGAAACCGTCGGTCGTTCTCCTCGTTTCATAGGTAGTCTAGTAAGTAGCTTTTACTACTATAATTGCTGGTATATATAATACCTTTGTTCATACTTGTCCAAACTTTTTACAATTATAAATCCATTTCAAGTTTTGCCACCGAATACTCTTTTATTATTGTGAGTCTGTGTTCCAAAATCTCACTCACGCACTTTGTATAATTAGACTGCTTATACAAATACGAATGAACTTTATAGCATCGGCTCATCACACCAAACACTTTTTAAGAGGTGTTGCATTTCTCTTTACACGACAAAAAAGTCCGTTTGTAGATTTTTATTCTACAAACGGACTTTTTCTGTATAGATATTAAATTAAATTTTACCTCAAAAGTAATATTAATTACTTTTCTTGAAGTTTTTTAGCTATATTAGGACAGAATCTAATTATTATTTTTCCAATTGGAATCATTACTAAATATTTAAATAAAACTTTTAATATTCCTATTATTGGTGAAACTATGCTGTAATAAAGTTTTTTTAGAAAAATAAATTTAGTTCTATCCAGTATAAATAATTCAAATTTAATCATAGATATTTTATATCTATCTTTCACCCATTTTTGTTTAGCAATAGGATTGTATGACATTTCATTTACAAAGAAAGCTATTGAATCATATCCAATATTTCCTTCAAAAATATTTAATCCGACTTCTTTTCTAATTTGATTTAGCATATCATTTATCAAGTATAAAGTTAAATTTTCTTCATAATATTTACATTGTTTCACTAAAGGCGACTGGAAATTTCTAAAGAAAATATATTTTTTATATAGTTTTTTTGATCCATATAATAATAGAGAAGATCCCATATCAAACCATTCTTCTGCTACTTTTGGTGTCATTTTTATTTCTTTATTATTAGTTTGAAATTTTGCAGTGAAAGTTTGTAAAGTCTTTATAAACTTAATATAATTTTCTTTTCTTAATTCATGCTTTTTTAACTTTAGTTCATTTTGTTTTCCTAGAACATAAATTATAAATGTAACAAAAATTGATATTAATGCTATTTGTTCAGTTGATAAATTTTTAATATAATTAATTATTTTTTCTATTAGCTCAATCAAAAAATCCATTTTATCCCTTTCTTTCTTGAAATGGATTTTATCATATTTCTATAAATTCTTCAACTAATATGATTATAATATCAATAATAAGTTAGCCTGTTATTCTATCAAAAGTTCTAACATAGTTCTAACACTTAATTCAAAACTTTAGAAAAGAAGTTTTTGGCTTGTTATTGCATATTTAACAATACTTGTGCTATAATCTCTTACAGAGAAGCTAAATAGGTTAATTATCAAAAGAGATTAATTGATATTATCTAATGGTAAAAAGCAGATGGCGTAAAATTCTTAAAATCCTGCGGTTGAATAAACCGTGCCGGTTCGATTCCGGCCATCTGCACCAGATACGAAATACGTAATAAAAAGAACATAATCCAGTAATGTCAAGGGTTATGCTCTTTTTATTTTTTAAAATTTTATTAAAAGTAATGCAATAGTAATGCAGTAGAGATTAATATGATTAATATTCATGATATAAAAACTCTAGAAGATATTCAAAATTTAAGAACTAACTATCTTAAAGAAATTTCGCCGTTAAAAGCTCAAAAAGAAGAATATATGAAATTATATAACCAAACTCAAAATAATGCCGATAAAACGATTCTCAAAGCAAAAATTAGCCATCTAAACGAAGATATTGAAAGAATAAACAAAAAATTACAAACTTGCAGAAGAATTATAAGTAAAGTAGAAAGAGGAGAAAAAGAAGAAAAGTTAATTAAAAAAAGAACTGAAGCAAATAGAGAAAAAGCTGAAAAAGAAATTGCTAAAAAGAAAGATAGAAAAAGAGAAAGGTAAAACTGGAAATAGTTTGTCCAGTTTTACCTCTATTTAATTATACAGTCTACATACCAATTCTCTGTTTTTTTATCTATTTCATTTATTTTATTAATAGATAAAGAATCAAAGAAATTTTCAGTAGAAAATTCCAAAGCCAAAATTAAATCTTTAACATTTATGCTAATACAAGTATTACATACCAATTTTGATATGTTATCTTGTGCCTTTCTATTATCTTCTGAATTAGAATATTGAAATTGTCTATTTTGCTTTTGATTTCTCGCAAGAGATGAACTAGTATGTACCACAGAACATCTTGCTAAATATAATTCTTCTGCTGATATATCATAGCCAGTTAGACATGGTAGATAATATTTTTTTGAAAATTCTAAAAAATCATGTCCTGTTTTTCTATTATCTATATTTGTTTCAGTAGAATATAACCACGATATTGAATCTATTGTCGAATATAATAATATAAGAGATTCTTCTATATAACCACTCTTAAAACAATCATAAATTGCTGAAATTCTTTTCTTTGTTTTTTTCTTAATTTCTTCTATTTTCATTTTATTTATTCTTTACCTCTTTTATTAACTCATCTAATTTATTTCCATCCACCAGTAAAACATCATTTGCATTTGCTAATGTTATAGCTTGTGGAGTAAAATTACTATTAGTAACAACCATAGCTTTATCAGTTTTATAAAAGCTTTTTGCAGCTACAACTTCTTGAACGGCTTTGTTGCCAACTGGATTATTATAATACTTAACTTGAATTGCATATTTTATATTATCTTTTTCAATAATTACATCTGCTCCTTGGTCTCCACTCTTTGAAGTAACACCTTCTACATTATATCCTAACATCTTATATACATTAGCCACAAAAGCCTCAAAATCATATCCATTAGTAATATTGGAATAATCTAATAAGTTGTTATTTATTTCCTTTTCTTCTTCAAAACATCCATTTAAAATTCGTTCTTTTTCTTTTAATGCTTGTTGTTTTTTTACTTCATTTATTATGTCTATGTATTTTCTTGAGTAAATTAATATATCAAGAACATCATTTATTGATAAATATTTTTTATATGAAACAATGTTTGAATTTATTTCGTCTAGTACTTTAAATGCAAGTTCATCATCATTTGTGCTATTTACAAATTTATTGATATTTATATTTAGAATACTACTATTTATATCAATAAAATCATCTTTTTCTACTATTTTTTCTTTATCATTAATTGTTTCAATTAAAAGTTTAAATTCATTCTCATCATCAAAGGTAATATCATATTCATTTTTGTATAGTGAATTATATATAGGATACAATTTTTGAATAATATAATTTTCATTATGAATTTCATTTTTTATTTTTTTATAAATATTATATAACTCACTATTATCCATAATTTTGTCTACAATAATATTATAATGGATATAATATACAATTATTACTGCGTAAAAATAATAAATTTCAAGTATTTCAAATGTTTGTTTTAGTTCTTCTTTGTAGAACTTTATACATTTATCTGTATCATATTTAGTAGGTCTTTTAGAGTTGTCTATCAACTCATTAATTATTTTTTGCAAGTTATTAATTACTTTCTCTTTATTATCTATAAATGATTGTATTATACTATTAAAATTTAATAATACAGTTTCATTATCTAATAAGTAGCTATTTTCATCTATATCATCTAAAATGTTATAATTAGGATTTGGTGCATATTGTTGGTCTTCAACTAAAATTTGACAATACTTTAGATAATCTAGGTTAGCATTTGTATAGTTTTTTAAAACATCATGTATAATTTTAGAGGATTTTCTATATGTCGTAATTTGTTTTATGTCGTTAAATGAAAAATCTTTAGGTAATTCTTTAATTATTTCATCAAATAATAATTTTATAATTTCAAATTTATTTGTAATAGATTTATTAAAAATATCGTCATAATGGAATGGTATTAAAGAAATATTTCCAATTACAACCCAATAATAATTTGTATACAACAAATAATCTCTTGCTGTGTCTATTTTTTCTTTTTGGTTCCTTTTTTCTTCTTCTTGTTCTTTTAATTTTTTTAAGAGATTTTCTTTTCTTTTTCTTTCTTCTTCTTTTTTTCTTTCTCTTTTTCATTTTGCACTATTTCATAGCATTCTTTACAATATTTATCTTCATACATTTTTTCAAATAGGCCAATTTTCTTATTACACATAACACAATTTTTTGACATATATAATTCTCCTTTTAATTTGATTTATTTAATAATTTTTCCGTTCCATCTTCATATACTATATTTATATAATTGGTATCTCCACCAATTCTTGTATACTGATTTCCACCATCTATCGAGCAAGCGCCACACTTGCAACTTACACAATCATGTAAATCTTTTGATTCAATTATATCATTACATTTTAAACATCTAATTCTCATTATCTAATCCTTCTAATCTTTTCTTTATTTCCTCAGGAGATGGTAATAAATCTTTCATTTGCTCTGGCAAAGAATCATGAATTTTATATGTTGCAACTCCAATAGGTTTGTCGCTATTACTTAAAGCATATTCAACAACAGTCCTATTTTTTTCTTTACAAATTATAATACCTATTGACGGATTTTCACTTTCCATTTTAACCTGTTTATCTAATACTGTTAGATAAAATTGTAATTGACCAACATATTCTGGTTTGAATTCGCCTATTTTTAATTCTATTGCAACTAAACTCTTTAAACTTCTATGATATAGAAGTAAATCAATATAAAAATCATTTCCATCAACATTTAGATGATATTGATTTCCCATAAATGCAAAGTTTCCACCCATTTCTCCAAGAAAATCCTTAATATTATCAACTAAAGCTCTTTCTAATTCTCTTTCTGAATGTTGTTCAGATAATTCCATTATATCAAATATATATTCGTCTTTTACTGCAAGCTTAGCTTGATTTACATATTTTTCAGGTAAAGTTTCATCAAAATTTGTTTGGTTAATTAAATATTTTTCATAAGATTTATTTTCGATATGGTTAATTAATACATCTTTTGACCAACCATATTTTTTTGTCATTTTTATATAAAATTCTCTTTCAAGATTATCTTTACATTTTTCTGTTATAACAATATTTTTAGTCCAACTAATTTCTCGCACGAGTGGTGCGAGATTTTCTATATCTTTGTATGTAAGATAAAAATTTCTCATTCTCCATAAATTACTTGCAGAAAATCCCTTTACTTCTGGAAATTCTTTTTGAATTTCCTTTGATAAAACTTCAACAATTGATTTTCCCCAGCCCTTTTCTTGCTGTTGATTATATATTTCTTCTCCAATCCCCCAATACAAGTTAATTAGTGTTGTATTTACAGCCTTCATAGCTTCATATTGACTTTTTCGTATTTTATTTTTAATTTCAACAATAAAATTATCGTATTCTGCATTTATTAGATTGTTTTCCATTTTCAACCTCCAAATAACATAAATCTATTTAATATAATTATTTTTCTTTTGTCTACTCTTATTTATATTTTCTCTATTTCTACATTGTATAGTGTCATATTCAGACTTAATATTTTCTGCAATAAATGGTTTACCACAATGTTTGCATAGTTTTACTTCTGTTCTTCCAGAAGTTTCATTTAATAATAAAATAGTTTCTATTATTTCACTTAACGACATAAAGTTCCATTTGAATTTTATTTGTCTATCTTCAGCCGCATATGAAATACTAGGCTTTTTCAAACTATCTCCTGTAATACTTTCTTGATATAGTTGCCTAATATCATCTGATACATCATCATAAAGGTAGGCACAAATTAAAAGCTTTTTATTGTATACAATAGTAGCAAAATTAATAATCTCAGAAATTGTTTCTGCATAATTTTTAGAGAAAACAATATCATCAAGTCTGTCACCTTCAGTCTGTTTAAAGCTATTATCAAGTCCAGTATTTCTTTGATAATCATTTGATTTCATTGTACTAGACCAATCTATTTGTGAGTCTTTCCAAAAATACTTTTTTTCAAAATCTAATGCATTTATAGAAGTATTATATCCTAAATTAACAGGAAGCTCTCCGTTATCCATAAATTCATAACTTTCTGGTAAAAATCTAAAATTACCTAATAATCCGTAGTTATTAACAAATTCAAGGACCAACTTTTGAAATTTTTCAATTTTACTTAAAGCCTCAATTGATACTTCTTTATTTCCTAGTTTAAACATTTCATTATCAACTGATTCTTTTCCTATTACTAATAAATCCTTTAATATTTGATTTTTTATTTCAAATGGATCATATGTACTTGGTTTCGCGTTTTTATCTGGAAGTATGTAGTATTTATCATCTTTCTTTTCAATCACATATTTACTATATTTACACCATTTCGTAGTAAATTCAATTTTTTCTTCTCTAATCATTTCACACCTCATAAAAAATTTTACAAAATTTTAGAAAACTAGTTGACTTTAACAAAAATATATTATATATTTGTAATAGCTAAGTTACTATAATATTTCATAAAGATATATTAATTGTTCTTAAACTATATTTATATTATATAATTTTCAAGAAATAATGTCAATAGATGGTAGCTTTTCAAAATGTACAAACGAAAGGAGGATTGCTTATGAATACAACAAAGTTAAAAGAAAAACCAATGCCAATTATTTATACAACAAAAGATATTTGCAAGATGTTTCGTATTGGTAGAGTAAAATGTTTAGAACTATTTCACAGAGCTGATTTTCCAGCACAAAAGTATGGCAGAGGTTTTGGGATTGAAGCAAATGCTTTAACAGAGTTTATGAGTTCTAGACATATTATTTCATAAAAAATAAAAGAGATTTAGAAATGCTACTTCTAAACCTCTCTCAAATCACATGGGAATGTCTCCCTATGTAAATTATCTAAAATTATTATAGCATAATTAAACAAAAAAATGCAAGACATTCCCTTAAATTTTATGAAGGGAGCGTAAAATGAGCAAGAAGAAAGAATTTGTCGAAGGTATCGACTATGTCATTACAATAAGAAAACGAAAGAAATTTATAAAGAATCCAAAGAAAAATATTTGTCCTATATGTGCAAATTGTAATCATAAAAATTTGTGTTTGAATAGAAAAAACAAAGAAACTATGGAAAGATGTAACAAGTGTAAGAATTGTAGTGATTGTGAGAATTGTGATAAATTTCACTTTTACAATGAATATGAAGGAAGATTACTAAAACTAGGAATAAATGCAAATACAGGAAAAGCTATTAGACAATCATTTTCAGGTAAGTCTGAAGAAGTTGTTTTAGAAAAGTTAAGAAATCAATTTATTAAAAATAAAGAAGAAGGCATTAAGGAAACTATTTATACTCCAAATCAAATTTCTATAATGGATCTTGCAAATGAAATTGAAGAAAAGAAATTTAAACTTTCTACAACACATGGTTCTGGATACAATAGAAATATGCAAACCATAAAAGCTTGTAGTGCATACAATTTTATGTTTAAGCCTATTCAGAATGTAACTAGAAATGAAATTGAAAGGTTTTTACAAGCAGAAAGACATAAAGCTAATTCCACTATTTCAAAAGAATATAGTATTGTAACAAAAGCATTTGAATTAGCATATAAAAAGAATCTTATCAACGCAGAAACAGCAATGAATTTTAATCTTGATCCAATAGAGAAGCCTAAAAGTTATAAAGAAGATAAAGATGTTGTAGCTTTTACAATGAAAGAAGAATATATATTAGTTCAATATATGAATTCTCATTATTCTCAATATAATAATATGATACTACTAGCATTATATACTGGAATGAGAATTGGCGAAGTATTAGCTCTTACAACAGATGATATTAATTTTGACCAAGATTATGGAACAATTAGAGTTACTAAAACATTAACTAAAAATAAAGCTGGAAAAACAATTGTAGGAAGTGTTCCAAAAACTAAAAATGCTAAAAGAAGTCTGCATTTAGATAAAAAATCTAAAGAAGTAATTGAAAGAGCAATTAATGAAATGAAGCCAAACAAGAAAAATATGATATTTCTTCGTAAGGATGGCAAGCTTTATGAGAATAGCCAAGTAAATGGTGGATTTAAAAGAATATGTAAAAATGCTGGTATAAAGGTTATTGTTGTTAAGCACAAGAAGAATTCTAAAACAAAAGGAATTCACTATGTAAATGAAAAGACCAGTGAAGCACATACCCATATGTTAAGACACACATTTGCAACTAGATGTATTGAAGCCGGAATGGATTTAGCAACACTGCAAAAAGTTTTAGGACATGCTAATATTCAAACAACTATAAATATTTATGGAGATATATTTGATTATCATCAGAAAAATCAAATGTACAAATATACAGAATATATGGACAGGATGAATGAAAAATATGAAAAATTACTAGAAAATAGCAAGATAATGGAAGTTGAATGATAATAAATAATTGAACAGAAAATGTTTCCCGACAATGTCGGGACAAAGATACGAAATTTTGAAAAGCCTGATAGAGTAAGAAAAGATGAGTGAAAATTCAAGCTCATCTGCACCAAACACTTACGATTTTCTATAGAAATTCAGAGAAATCATAAAAAATAGAAAATCGTTAAAAAGCACTTATCAAGATACTTTGATAGGTGTTTTTCTTTTTCTTAAATTTCTGTCAGTTTCTCAAAAATAATCAAATTTCGTTCCAAATTAAAGTTACAAATTTTAACCTTTATTTCATATTAAGTTTGGAAAGGACAAGATATGGAAAATGAATTTAAGTTTATAAATCAAAAAGAAATTTACCAATACAAGTTTTATATGATACCAAAAGAGCTTTTTGTAAATAAGAGATATACTTCCTTATCTCCAACTGCAATATTGCTTTATGGTATATTATTAGACCGATTAACACTATCTATTAAAAATAATTGGATAGATAAAAACGGAAATGTGTATTTGATTTTTACTAGAAAAGAAATACAAAAATTACTGCATATTTCTGATAAAACTTGTACAAAAGTTTTTAATGAATTAGTGGAAACTAAATTATTATTAGTCAAGGAAAAGCGAAACCAAAACTGTTATACCCTGCACAATTGATACATGATACCAAGTTTGATAATTTGATCCGTAAAAATTACGACTCACAATCCGAAAATTTTACGACTCATGAATCGGACAATTTACGACCTAACTATACAGATAATAATAAATCATTTGAAGATATAAAACATGTTGATGAAAATGGTATTGAATTTTGGTATGCTAGAGAACTTATGCCTATTTTACAATATTCCAATTGGCAAAATTTCGAAAAAATAATTAATAAAGCTAAAATATCTTGTGAAAATAGTGATATTAGTATATTAGACCATTTTACTGATGTCAATAAAATGGTTCAAATAGGATCAGGAGCTTATAGAGAGCAGATTGATTACGAATTAACTAGATATGCTTGTTATTTAATAGCTCAAAATGGAGATAGTAGAAAAAAAGTAATTGCTTTAGCACAAACATATTTTGCAGTTCAAACCAGAAAGCAAGAAATCACCGAAAAAGAATATAGTTCATTAACAGAAAACAAAAAAAGACTTTATCAAAGAAATTTAACAAAAAAAAGGAAACTATTCACTTAATCAAACTGCCAAAAATGCTGGAGTAAAAAACTTTGATAAATTTCATAACTATGGATATAAAGGACTATATAATGGAGAAACTGCTGATGACATTGCAAAAAGAAAAGGGTTAAGATACAGAGAGGATATTCTAGACAATATGGGCAGTGATGAACTTATTGCAAACTTATTTAGAATTTCTCAAACAGAACAAAAACTAAAAAAAGATAATATACAAACTGAAAAAGAAGCAAATAGAACTCATTATAACATTGGTAAAAACATAAGAGAAGTAATAGCAAAAAATGGCGGAACTATGCCAGAAGAGTTACCAACACCTAAAAAGAGTTTAAAACAATTAGAAAAAGAAAATAAAAAAAGCTTAAAATCAAAAAATTAAAATTTATAGTTATATTATACCCAGTAAAAAATACTGGGTATTAATGTTTTGCATAGAGTAAAAAACTATAATAAAACTAAATTATAGTTCACAATTATTTTTTCTATACATATCTACACGAATTGGTAATTTTTTTGCTAATTTTGCAGTTTTTTCATCAAACAAAAGAAGTGGTTTTATCTTAAAAGACTTTGCTATAAAGTCGATATTTTTACAAGTTAAATTTGCATTTCCTGTTTCTATAACACTAATGTATGCCATTTTAAATTTTGTTTTATTTGCATATTGTTCTTGTGTCATATTGTTTTGATATCGGTACCATTTAGTGTTAAGACCTACTAATTCCATAGAAGTCATTGGATTCCCCCCTATATATGAATAATTCTTAAAAATTTAAAAATTATTCATATATAAATTATAAAGTTAAGACATAAATAACTTAACACCACTAAAACTTGTTAATATATAACTAAATAAAAAGAAGAAAAACTATTGTAAAAATAAGTTAATTATGATAGAATTGTCTAAAATTAAATAAATATGGAGGTGAATTTTATGTCACTAATTAGATGAATTATATGGAACAAGAACAATATTATTTAAAACTATAGATTTTAAAATAAAGTTAAAAGATTTGAAACAGATAATAATCAAAAAAAATATATTTAGATTTTTTTGTGGAAAAGAAAAATTGATATTAGTTACAGATAATCAAATTATAAAAATATATTTCATAAAAGATATTAATAAAGTTTATGACAAAATTGATAATCTAGCAAAGCAAAAAAATGCTATCTATGATTTTGCTTCATATAAGAATTAGTCAAAAAAATGAATCAAGAATTGGGTTTTCCAGAATCTTTAGATAACAAAATGGCACATACAAGGTCTATGGATGGAAAACAAAGTGATAAAGTCAATGACATAGAGGTTACATGGACTTACCATCCAGATAATGGACTTGAAATACAATATACAAAATCAAAATAATAGTAAAAAATATTGATTTTTTTAAAATAATTTGTTAATCTATTAATAAATTGATTGATATTTGTATCAATCGTCAAGAGAGCTAACAAGTTGTAAATATCTACTTCGTTGGCACCATTAGAACCTCAAGTGTTTCGGAAGATAAACTTGAGGTTTTAATTTATATTTTTCTTTATACTTCTTTAATAGATCAGCAATAAAATCAAACATAGGTAAAGTTCTATAACTTGATTTATTTTTAGGAATATCTTTTATAAGAAATTGAGTAACACCATCATATTTCCTCTACCAACTGTTTTTCTAATAGTAATACTGTTGTGTTCAAAATCTATTGCATTCATTATTTTTAAAGTTTACAAATATTAACATCACCCTTTTGTTTGGATGATGTTAAATTTTATTTTTTATTTATATCAAAAGATTCCATATTTACTTTAAGATCAAGGAAAATTTTGTTACCTTCTTTGTCTTCTAGAATTAATTCTGTTTTTCCTGTTTTAGTAAATTCGGCATTAATAACATATTCCTCTATTCCTTCTTCATATTCCATATAAACATTTCCAAGTGTGCTATCTTCCATATATACAGTATAACTATCATCAAAATATATATTATGACTATCGTTACTTATTAAAATTGAAGTCTTATATGAATATTTAAAGGTAAACGCAAAAATAGTTAAAACAATTATTATTAATGTACTTATTATTAGTCCAGTAATTTTAATTTTTTTATTATTAAAAATACATATTGGATATAATAACATTGTTATTAAGCAAAATAATATAGTTAATAGATGGTGTGGAAAGTCAAACAATGCCTCTCTTAAATAGTTATAATATGAACCTACTCCTAAAAATAATAACATAGGTATTAATATTAACATTCCCCACCATTTATCTTTTTTCATATAATAACCAACATATCCCATTGGAATAGTAAAAATAGTCCATACAAACCAATAGCTATAATATCTAAATATTCCAAATCCATCATTAGTAAACGGAACTTGTATTAAATATACAAGTGGTTGACTTATTAAAAAGAAAACAAAGCATTTTAATGCAGAGTCTTTATCTGATTTACTATTCATAATAATTATTATTCCAAATAAAATCCAGACTTCAAATGTTACTGCTATATCATGAAATGAAGTATTTTTTAATGCTGGAACTAATGACATAATAGCAGTATATATGCCTGTTATAATAGCAAATATTATTAATTTCCCCCAAGTTAAGTTAATTTTCCCAAATATTTTTTTTACTTTTTCCAAAATAATCTTCTCCTTTTATTAATTTATATATTTTTATAAAATTTTCCTTGCCATAAATTCCTTGCCCTGAATCGTTGTTCAAATCCGTGCAATATCCACATTTTATGCTTATTCCAATAAGGTGCCACTAATATATCTTTTGGGGCATCTCCTGAAATTCTGTGTATTATTAAATTTGGATTTAAGTGCACCATTATATCTATTAAAGTTTCTATGTAATCTTCTAAATCTAACGCCTTATATTCCCCTCTTTTATACATATCTGCTAATATTGTATTTTCTACAACATATGTTGAATGTATTTTCACTCCTTGTAGTTTGTGTTTATTTATAAAATTAACTGTATCTTCTATATCTTTTTTGGTCTCGTTTGGAAGTCCAACCATTATATGTGCCACAACATCTATATCATATTTATTTAATATTTCTACCGCTTCTGTAAATTGTTTAGATGTATAACCTCTGTTTATTATTTTTCCAATTTCATCATTACTTGTTTGAAGTCCAAGCTCTACACATACATAATATTTTTCTTTATAGTTTGCTAACAATTTCGCTATTTTTTCATTTATACAATCTGGTCTTGTTCCCACTTCTAGTCCCACAATTCTATTATCTATTAATGCTGAATCATATTTTTTCTTTAAGTTTTCTATTGTATCATATGTATTTGTAAAGCTTTGAAAATACACTATGAATTTATTAGCTCTCTTAGCTCTATATGTGGTAAAATAGTGTTTTACTTGTTCTTCTATACTTTCCTTGCAAGTAATTAATTCTCCGGAACCTTGTTCACTACAATATATACAACCTCCATACCCTATTTTTCCGTCTCTATTTGGACAAGTAAATCCTCCATCCACACATATTTTTAAAGTTCTTTCTCCAAACTTATCTTTAAAATATTCGTTTAAATGTTTATATCTTTCCATATCTTCCATAATGCATTTATTATAATAAATATTTTCAAATTTATCAACAAATTACTAATAATATGTAGAAAACTCACAGATTTATTTCTGTGAGTTTTCTCTTTGTTCTACAATTGGATCTATCATATCGTACTTTCTTTCATAATCTTTTGTATCTGTGTATGCCTTATATACTTCAGATTTATTTTTCTTTAAAAAGTTTATAATTGAATATACGTCAATCCATATTTGGTTAACTCCTTCTTTTTGACATTCATCAAATATAAGTTGCATTCCAAAATGTAAATGTGGAACATTTATATTATTTACATTTTCTTTTGTGCTATATCCAGTCATTCCAAGGTACCCTATTACATCTCCTGCTTTTACTATCTTACCCTCACACATGTCTTTGGCATATGGATGGTCTTTTCTTAAATGTGCATAATAATAGTATCTTTTTCCATCAAAACTTCTTATACCAATTCTCCAACCACCATACTGGTTCCAACCACACGCTTCTACTATTCCACTCTCTACCGCTATAATTGGTGTTCCTATAGACCCCATTAAATCATTTCCTAAATGTACTCTTTTATATCCATATGATCTTGCGTTTCCAAAATCATCATAATGACTGAAGCTATAGTTTTTAGCAATTGGTAAAAATGCCTTTATTCCATACTTTTCTTTATATATTTTATTTTGGTTCTCATCTAGAGTTTCTATTTGATAATTTCCTATAAATTCATCTAATATTGCTGTATATGCTTCTATATAGTAAGAATATAGTTTCATATTCTTTGTTATCTCATTCATATTTTCTCCATTTTTTAGTCTTGTCACTACATCGTCTAAATCTCTTTGTTTAAATTGTTTAAAATTACCCCCATATTTTGTAGCCAAATATGAAATAAGTTCAATCCAATTTAATTTCATTTCTTCATCTTTATTATGCGAATTTATATCTAATTTTGAAGTTTTTTCCAATACTTCTAATGGGACATTAAAATCTACCCATTTTATATATTTTTTCTCTTCTTGTTTTTGTTCCTCTGCAAAAGACTTAACTAAAAAAAACGAGCATATTATTACTATAAGTGTTACTAACACAATTAATATAATAGAAATCTTTTTTATTTTTACCGCTTTAACAATCATTTTTTCTTTCTCCTATTTTTAATATTTATTCTGTTTTTATAAAAAAATGCATTAAAGTTGACGGACAATTGGGGACGGGTCATTTTTGTCCTTTACATAATAAAAAAATTAAATATATAATAAAAACATATGAATTTTCAAAAAATGCTCGTTCAAGCTAAGTTACGCAGAAATTATAATCGAAATTTGTGGCACCCTTCCATTAAAAAAATGAACTCTTTCCACAAATTTCTCAATAATTTCTAGCTTACTTACTTTCTAATAGCGCTTTTTTTCAAATTAATATGTTTTTATTTTTTTATTCAAATTAATACTTTATGTAAAGGACAAAAATGACCCGTCCCCAATTGTCCGTTTTAAAAGTAAAAAAAGAACAAGACTAAATCTTGCTCTTCCTATGAATTCATAAATTTATATTGAAATCATTATTATTTTTTATTTACTAAATCTTTTAAAGCTTTTCCTGCTTTGAAAACTGGAGCTTTAGATGCTGGTATTTTGATTTCTTCTTTAGTTTGTGGGTTTCTTCCTTTTCTAGCTGCTCTTTTTCTTACTTCGAAAGAACCAAATCCAACAAGTTGAACTTTGTCTCCTTTTATTAATGTTTCTGTTACAGTTTCAACGAAAGCATTTAATGCTGCTTCAGCACCTTTCTTTGTGTCTCCTGTTTTAGCTGCGATAGCTGCGATTAAATCAGATTTGTTCATTTAAATTACCTCCTATAAGATATCATATGTAGATAGTAAAATTTATCTACTAATAACATTATTCGCCAATCTTTTTCAAAATCCTTCTTTTTTTTCATTTTTTCTTTTTTTAAACCTTTGGGGCTGTATGCTTTTGGATTTTTGAAGTTCTGTAACGTGCTATTTTACTATATTTTTGCTTTCTTTATAAATTTCTAATCTTTCTAAAATTTTGTATAGCTTGTTGCCGTAAGGAATCATAAATATTTCTTCTTTAGTAAAAATTTTTAATGCAATTACTGCTAATCCATATACAAGAACTGCGACTAATATTGCAATTATTGTTGCCAACTTTCCTGCAATTATACCAACTAAAAGTAAATATACTGCACATGAACATATTCCCATCATTGCTGTTGCTAAAATTGGTTTTAAAATAAATTTAGAAAAAGTTAAATCTAGTTTCATATTTGTTCTTAGCACTTTAAATCCTATAAAAAACGCTATTGCATGGCATTCCACTGTTGCAAAAGCTGCTCCTGCTGCACCTATTCCTTCTATTGGTACTAATACTAAATTCAAAATAAATTTAATTGCAACACCTATTAAAAGTGCTATTGTTGGTGTCATTATTTTTCCTAGCCCTTGCAAAGCTCCATTTACAGTTTGTTCTAATACTGTAAAAATTATTGCAATTGAACTAACTTGAAATACAAGTACTCCTTCTGGTGCATTTGGAAATAATAAATTTAAAATCGGCCCGAGCAAATATTATCATTCCTACCATACATGGAAGCCCTATAAGCATTGTAACAAGTAATGAAAAAGATACTCTCTTTGTCACACTTTTCATATCACCTTTTGTTTTTGCTGTTGTAATAGCTGGAACTAATGCTGTAGCAAAAGCAATATTAAATGATAATGGAAGTGAAGTTAATGTATCAACTTTTCCACTTAATATTCCATATTGTTTTAAAGCATCAGCTTCTGACAAAAAATTTTGAAGACCTCTTTTTACTGTTGTTGAATCTATATTCCTGTTAATTGAAGCTAAAACAGCACTTAATGACATTGGAATAGATACTGACAATATACTCTTTACTGTTTTCCATATGCTTTGCGTTTTTCCTACCCTAGATGTAACTACTTCTTTAGCTAAATCTTCTCTTCTCATTTTGAAAAAAATATATAAATAGAAAAAACTTCCAACTGTTGCAAGTGTTGTAGCAAGGTTTGCCCCTGCTGCCATTAAATTTGTATTTGTCCCTGAACAAATTGCAACTATTTCAACAATTATTACTGTAAAAATTGTTTTAAATAATTGTTCTGTTGTTTGTGAATTAGCTGTTGCCTTCATGTTTCCTTTTCCATTAAAAAAACCTCTAAATACACTAATAATTGAAACAAAGAATATAGCTGGAGATAGTGCCACCAGTGTAAGTTCTGCTTCTGGTATTGCAAGCCAAACCTTTGCTATATAATGTGCTCCAAAAAATAAAAGTGAAGTTCCTACTAGTCCTATAATTGCAAATGTTCCAAAAGCAATTTTAAATATTCTATAAGCTCCTTTATAATCGTCTTTTGCAGTATACTCAGAAACAAGCCTTGCTACTGCATTTGGTACACCTGTTGAAGAAAGCGTTAAAAGTAAGGCATATATAGAAAATCCAGCACTATAAATAGCATTTCCCTTATCTCCAAAGCCTTCTCTATTTGTTAAATACCATTTATATACTAACCCAAGAAGTTTTATAAGTACTTGTGAAAACATAAGTGCCATAACTCCTTGCATAAAACTTTCTCCCTTTACTTTTTTTTCATACTTTTTCTTAAATAATGACATTTTTCCATCCTTTTCATCTATTATTTAATTTTTTTGGATAATTTATAATCCTTATTTTATAAATTATATTCATATTATAAATATTATTCAATTTTTTATAAAAAAATTAAATAAGTGAAAACAAACCAGCAAATATCACATTAGTAAACGTCCCTTTTGCTTCATTTTACTCAATCTATTACCCTTAGTAAACTCCCTAAAAGTAGCTCTTTCCCTTTTTGTTCATTTTTATTTTGGACGTAAAATTTAATTAACAAATTTGCCCAAAGCACTTGAATTTTTCGGCATTTTGTAAGATAATATATATGAATTATTTTAATATTTTGAAAGTGGTGAAAAACTTGAAATATATAGACAAATTTTTAAAATTTCTAAAAACAGATAGAAATACATTTATAACATATATATTAACACTTTTATCTGTCTACTTTATGGTAGATAGAATTGTAGAAGTTTTATTTTTAATATTTACAGGTATGAGTGTTTCATATTGGGGTCCTTTTATGTATACGTTTGCACTTGCTTGTCCTGTATTTGCATTTTTATTTGGATTTGCTTCTAAATTTGCAAGTTCTAATAACATGAAATCTACATTATTCAATATATATGTTATTTGCTTATATACAATAGGAATTTCTATGGTAGTTCAGTGGATGAACCAAGCAATATGGTTCGGTTTATTATCTCTTCCAGGTTATCCAGTAATTGCTACAGAATTTTCTGAATTATTTAGACCAGCATTATCTGCACTTGCTTTATATTTGCCATTAGTAACAGCACCAAAAATATTTGATTTCTTATATAAGCAAGTTAACGATACTCGTTTATTACAAGAATCTATTTGGGATTATGGTGGAATAAAATTAACAAATGTTAAGGATGGTACAGGAGCTTACTCTTGTGAAATGTTTGTATGTACGAACAAAGAAACAGGTGCAAAAGAAATTATTCCAGAACAAAGTCGTTTCAACCAATTCTTGGTTGTCGGTCCATCTGGTACAGGTAAAACTTCTTTAGTATTTGAGCCTATGGTAGCAAGAGATATAGAAAAGAAATATTTCTTTATTACTACTGCAAAGGAAATGGGTTATACAGCTTTAAAAACAGGAATAGCAACTCTAAATTGTCCCTATACAAACGATTATATAAATGAACATTTCAATTTAAATATGCTAACACCTACACAAGGAAAAGAAGGCTTATATAAAACTTATATGAAAAAAATGATTTTAGGTGAATCTGGTGGAAAAATTATTTACAAGACTTTAGGTATTACTTCTATTTCTCCAGATTATGAATCTATTTCTCATATGATGGAGGTAGCAGAAAACTTTAATATACCTTATCACATTGTAGACCCTAACGATAGATCTTCTATTGGATTAAACCCATTCGTATATGAAAATCCATTAAAGGCTGCTGGAGTATTTGCTTATGTATTAAAAGCAATGTATCAGGGAACTTTAGAAAATATAGATAAAGTTAATATGGAAAATGATGCTATTGAAGCACTTGAAAATACTTGTACTTTACTTAAAGCAAGTTACCCTATTATATATAAAGATAAAGATTATTTACCAACATTGGAAGATGTTTTAAAATTATTTAAAAATATGAATGCAGTTGAAGAATTGTGTAGTAAATTAGAAACTATTCCAGAAATAAAAGAAGAATATTCATTAACTCTTCAATACTTTAAAAGACATTTTTATGAAGACTCACCACGAAGATTACAAACAGAAAAAGCAGTTCAATATGCTTCTTCTATATTTGAAAAATTACTTCGTTACCCAGGTGTAAAAAACATTATTTGTAACAGAAGCAACAATATAAACTATGAAAAAGTACTTGAAAATGGTGAAGTTGTATTCTTATGTACAAGAAGAGGTGACCTAGGAGCTAGCGTTCATAAAACATTTGGTATGTTCTTCATACTATTAATGCAAAATGCTGTATTAAGAAGACCAGGAAATGAAAATACAAGAATTCCTCACTTCTTATATATAGATGAATTCCCTGAATTCATTTCTAAAGTAACAGAACCTATATTCACTTTATATAGAAAATACAAAGTTGGTACTACTATTTCTTCACAAACATTAGCACAACTTGGTGATGTAAATTCTAAATATAGAAATACTATTGTATCAAATTGTATTAATAAATTAGTATTTGGTAATAATTCTATTGAAGAAAATAATTGGTGGTCTGATGAATTTGGTAAAACTAGAAAATGGAAATTTTCAAATACTTATGACACAGAAAAGGAAAGATATGATCCTAAATATGGTGGTATAGAGTGGGCATGGCAATTAAAATTTGCCCCAGATAAAGTAAGAGCAACAAGTTTTAAATCTTGTTTGTTTAAATACAAAACCAATAAAGGTTCAATACAAGTAGTAGATGGCAAAATGGACTTTATGGATGCCAAATATAAAGAAAAACATTCTATTAAAAATTACGATTATGAAAAATTTACAAATGGTATTGCTGAAGAAGAACCAAAAAGGAAAAAATCTTCAAGTTGGAAATCTGAAACAAAATTTGAAGAAGATTCAAACGGAGATTTAGATCCAATTAAGACAGATACAGCAGATACAAAATTTTTATATGATAATGAAGATGGAGTTGTATTTGATTTAAAAAAAGGAAATCCTAATGGATAAAATTTAAGAGGAGATATATTTTAATATCTCCTCTTTATTTATATTCCTAACAACTTAACTTCAACATCTTCCATTTTGTATTTTTTAGTTTCTGGATCTTGTTTAAACTCTACTAAAGTTTTTGCAAGAGTTTCTTCATTTTGTCTTAAATCTGTTGAAAAATATAATTTTAATTGTTTAATTTCTACTTGATTTGCAATTATTGTTCTAAATGTTTCTGCCATATGTTTTTCATCTTCACAAATAAATATTAATTGTGGCATTGAAGCAAAACCTGAATCCCCCGGAACGTAGTTATCGTAGAAGTCTTGATATAATCTCATTTTATCTACTAGTTTCTTCTCCCAGTCTTCTTCTCTTCTTACTACTTCAAATACAAATTGAATTGCTTTTCCGTTTTTTGTAAGTTTAACACTTCCACCAGTTGCTTTAAATACCTTTCCTGCCATTTTAGCTGTAATAACTGGCTTTGGAATATAAGAGTCAAATGCTTTTACTTTTCTTAAATAAGCTATAATTGTTTGATTTCCTGCTAAACGTTTTTTTATCATTGCAACAGGTTTTGTATTATCTGTTGGTTGCCATTTACATTCTATTTCTTTTGAATTTAATAGGTATTTACCCATTTTTTCTAAACAGTAAATACGATAAATTCCTTTCCCTTCTTCAGAACTAAAGTAGTATCTTGTTAATATTTTAGATTTTACTAATTGTTCTAATTTATTATTTAGTTTATCTTGTGATTTAGCATCAATACCTTTCCACTCTAATAATTGGAAAATTTGTCTTGATGTAATAAATTCAAATTCATTTACTAATTCTAATATTGCAAAATGAATATCTGTAATATGACCAATGTTTATTTTGTGTATAATTTGGTTCATTGATACATAACCATCTTTACCGTCAAAAACTTTAATTTCACCTTCACGAATTGCAAATGGTGATACTTGTGCTTTAATTTCATTATCTTCTACCATGTTTTTCCCTCCTCTTTTAGGATATTCGTCCTAAAAATTAAATTAAAATAATTAAATACTAAAACATGCTTAAATGATGTTTTAATTATATTTTTTAGACAATAATTAATTTTATTTTCTTTTTATCTGGTATAATTCTTTTAATATAAACATTAACATCTTGTCCATATTCTATACCCTCTTTATATTCTGCCATTCCTACCAAATTTGGCGTAAGTTCCACAAAAATACCATTTTTAGATTTTTCTGTTTCTCTTGCTATTCCTGTAACAACTACCCCTTCTTTAAAGTTTTTAGCATTGTCTTCCCATGAACCTAATAGTTCTTTATAAGATAGTAAAATTCTCTTATTCTCTCTATCTATCGATTTTACCACAAAATTTGCTTCTTGTCCAATTTTAAGTCTTTCATATGGTGATTTTATTCTAGCTACAGAAATATCTTCTATGTGAAGAAGTGCAGTCTTGCCACCTTCTATTTCTATAAATGCACCATAGTGTCTAATGTTTTTTACTATTCCCTCTACTATTTGACCTTCTTTTAAATCTTCATTCCAATTTGCTGGAATAAATCTTTTGCATTCCAATTTTTTATCTCCTTTTTCCTTTGTTTTTTTTATTATATAAATAATTACTTTTTTTGTAAATAGAAACAGGCTTAGAAATTTTATTGTTTAATTAAATTTTTAAGCCTGTTTCTAAAATTTATTTCATTAGCATATCTACTTCTTTTTTAGTTAAATATCTCCATTGTCCTATTTTCAAGTCTTTTACATCTAAGTTTCCAATTTTGCTTCTATGTAAAGCTACAACTTTCTTTCCTATTGCTTCACACATTTTTCTAACTTGTCTATTTTTTCCCTCATGTATTACTATTTCTAATCTGGACAAATTCTTTTCTTCGTCTATCTTCATAATTCTAACTTTAGCAGGTTTTGTTTTATACTCTTTATCTATAATAACCCCTTGTCTTAAACTTTCTACATCTTCGTTTGTGACTTTTCCTCTTAGAGTTACAGTATACGTTTTTTCCACCTCATGCTTTGGATGTGTTACATGAAAAATAAAATCTCCGTCATTTGTTAATATTAATGCTCCTGATGTATACATATCTAATCTTCCAACTGGAAGTAAATTGTTCCCTGCATTTTTTACTAAATCTACTACTGTGTTTCTGCTAAATTGATCTTTTACTGTTGTTACATAGTCTATTGGCTTGTTTAATAGCACATATACTTTTTTTATATTATTATTTACTCTTTTTCCTTCATATTCTATAATGTCTTTATCCGGATTTACTTTTGTTCCAAGCTCTGTTATAACATGACCATTTACTTTAACTTTTCCAGCTAATATAAATTCTTCTGCTTTTCTACGTGATGTTATTCCACTATTTGCTAAATATTTTTGTAATCTTTCTTCTTCCATTTTTCTTCCTTCAAACATTTAATTTTCTACTATGTATTTTTTTAAATTTATCTTTATTTTTTTCACCATTATAGTTTTAATTATTTTCTAATTGCTCAATTACTTTTTGAAAATATTCTGGTAAAGGTGCTTCTAGCTTCATTTCTTTTCTGGTAATTGGATGTACAAATTCTAGCCTCTTTGCATGTAAACATTGCCCTTCTATTCCAAATTCATTTTTTCCATTTGAATACACACTATCTCCTATTACAGGATGTCCTATTTCTGCCATATGTACTCTTATTTGATGTGTTCTACCTGTATCTATTTTTATTTCTAACAAAGTATAGCTTGCCTTATTTGTTGTAAATCTATTTAACACTTTAAAATGAGTAACCGCTTCTTTTCCATTTTTTGTTACTGCCATTTTCTTTCTATCTTTCGTGCTTCTTCCTATTGGCATATTTATAGTTGCTTCATCTTCAGCTATAGTCCCTCTAACTAATGCAATATAAGTTTTCTTTACTTCTCTATTTTTTATTTGTTCACTAACTTGTATATGTGCTTTATCATTTTTAGCAATAATTAATAAACCTGATGTATCTTTATCTAGTCTATGAACTATACCTGGCCTTAACTCTCCACCTATTCCAGATAAACTATCTTTACAATGTGCCATAATAGCATTAACCAACGTTCCGTCTGGATTGCCATTTGCAGGATGAACAACTAATCCCTTTTGTTTATTTACAACTAAGATATCGTTATCTTCATATATAATATCTAAAGGTATATCTTGAGCCTCTATTTTCACCTCTTTTGGTTCTTCTATACTGACCTCTATTATATCTCCTTCTTGTACTTTATAAGATGGTTTTTCTATTTTCCTATTAACATTAATTTTATTGTCTTCTAGCAATTTTTGAATCATACTTCTAGATAAATCTTCTATCTCTTTGCTAATATAAGCGTCTAATCTTATTTTTTCATTAATTGCTTTTACTTGTATCTTTTTTATCAAAATTAGTTTTCTCCTCCCTTGGACTCATTTTTATTAAGTCAATACCTATTGTAATTACAAAAATAACAAATCCTACAACTATAAATATATGTGCTATATTAAATACTGGGAATGAGTTTATTATACCAGATATATCTAAGTATTTAATAATCCTTCCTTTTATAAATCTATCTATTACATTGCTAATAGCTCCACCTAAAACAAAACCTATGGCTATTTTAGTTGCTACATTCATATTATTTATTTGTCTTAATAAAAATCTAAATAATATTAATATTACTAATAAGTCAGCCAAAATACTCGTTACAACTTGTCTTATTTCAATATTCTTTTTCTCTTGTTCAGTATAATTTATCTTTATTACACTATTTTCTATTTCTATTTGTTGATTTGATATTACACAAAATTTAACTACTTGATCTATTACTATAATAGATAATATCAACATTATAACTAATACATACTGTTTTTTTTCTTTCATTTTAATTTAGCCTTTTATACTTTTTTATTTTTACTATCTAAATTTCCTTTACAATTATTCTTTATACATTTCTTTCATATATAGTAAAGTTATCGTCTTTATATAATTGTTTATAGTTTTCATCTTTTGATAAGAACATATTCAATTTTGCATTGTTTACAACTATAACATGCGTAATTCCATATTTTTCAAATTTTGTTTCATAATATGTTCCTATAGATGAAATATTTATATAATCTGAGAAAATATCTCTTCCTTCTTCTCCATCTTTTTTATTAAATTCTGGAGCATATAAATCTGCTCTTGAGTCTATAAATACAGGTATTCCCCTAAATAATAAATAACTTCCATAATTGTATTCATTATACAATTTTATATTTTTAACATCTAAGTTTTCTAACATCCAATCAGCTGCTGCCACAGGATATTTGCTTTCATCAATAAATTTGTCATTTATTTTAGGCTTTATAAATACAAAACATATTAATCCTACTAACGCTATAGTTATTACTTTTCCTACAATTGTATTTACTAATTCCATGAATTTAAGAGATCCATCTTTATCGTATTTATTAGCCAAATATTCAAGCCATTTTGCGAATATAAACACTCCTATTAAAACTAATAGTGAAACTTGTCTTCTAGACATAAAACTTAGAAAAATAAGTCCTGCTATCATGAATAAATCACTTAATTTAATTTTTACATCTGTAAATATTAATGTTGCAAATACTAGTGCTAATACTATCATTGTTGCTTTATCATTATATAATGTTAATGGCTGATGTTCACTAATGCTTTTTGTTGTATTTCCTTGCATTGTTTTTATTAAATATGTATATGGTGTATCTCCAAGTGGTGTTAAAAGCCCTGTAAATGCACATATAATCATAAGTAAAATTAACCATTTTGCAGCATTATTTTTCTTAATTTTTATTCTATATGGATTTTCTCTTTTTTTACTTTCCTTTTCTTTTACTTCAATTTCTCTTTCCTTAGTTTTTTCTAAGTTGATCTTTTCTTCTTCTAATTCTTTAATAAGTATATTTTTCTTTTCTTTATCAGTTTCTTTTAATAATTTCTTTTCTATCTTTTTTACGATTATCTCTTTATTTTTTATTACTAATTTAGAAATTATATTTGCATCTAATATACATGCTATTATATATTCTGCTATATATGGCAAGAATAATATAAAAAAGAATGGCCATACTGCAACATGTACATTTGCTATTATAATTGATATTAGAATAATTCCTATAAAATATCTCTTTTTCTTTGTTTCTAAGAAACTCTCTATAAATAATATTGTAAGCACAAATAGTATAAATGTTACTAACTGTGCACGTGCAGCTATAAAGTCTTTTAATAAGTACATTGCAAACATTGTTAATATAAATGAAATTAAGTTATTTTTACTTAATTTGGTTGCTGTTATATATATTAGAACTCCTAACACACAAGCTAAAATTGCAGTAGTAATGTAAATAAATAACATTCCCCCATCTGCTATTCCTGTATTTTGTCCTAAATTATATATCAAATATGTTGCTGTATCATATGCCCAATGAGGATAAGTATAAGGTAAATCTTCATGCCAAGAAAATGGATCTTGCATATCTAGTCCTTCATTTATAATATGTTCCCCAATCTTTATTGTATAATAGGTATCATTTTGAAGTGTTACAGGTGCTAGTAAAAAGCTAAATAAAATTATACAAATAATCGCCAGAACATTAAATTTCATTTTTGTGTTTTTTTCTTCTGAATTCATTTTTTATCTAATCCTCCTATTTTTCATATGCTTAATTATATCTAAAAAACTTACTAATTACAAGTTATTTAAGATATTTTTTGAACTGTTTTTTGGAACGGAGCAAAAAAATAAGCTATGATTTTTTAATATCATAACTTATTCTACCTTTATTATCCGTTTATTTGTTTTGCAACTTCTTCAGCAAAGTTCTCTTCTCTTTTTTCTAATCCTTCACCTTTTTCAATTCTTGCAAATCTTATTATTTTAGCACCTTTAGCTTCTACCATTTTTCCAACTTTTTGGTCTGAATCTTTAACAAATGGTTGCTCTACTAAACAAATTTCTCCGTAGAATTTTCCAATTCTTCCTTGTACCATTTTTTCTGCTATTTCAGCTGGTTTTCCTTCATTTATAGCTTGCGCTTTTAAGATTTCCATTTCTTTTTCTACTCTTTCAGCTGGTACTGATTCTCTATCTAAATATTCAGGTCTAGCTGCTGCTATTTGCATACAAATATCTTTTGCTAATTCTTCTGTAGCATTTTCCATTTCAACTAAAACTGCTATTTTTCCATCTCCGTGAATATAGTCTTTAATCATTCCTGTTGTTGTTTCAAATCTTTCAAATCTACGAATTGACATATTTTCACCAATTGTAGCTATTTTAGATGTTAAAACTTCTGACACAGTTTTTCCTGGTTCAGCAATTGATTCTTCAGCTAATAATTCTTCTACTGTAGCTGGTGCTTTATCTGCTATTTGTTTTGCAACATCTGCTACAAAGTTTCTAAATTCTTCGTTTTTAGCAACGAAATCTGTTTCAGCATTTACTTCTACTACAACACCTACTTTTTTGTCTTCGCTTATGTAAGATGCTGCTAAACCTTCTGCTGCTATTCTTCCTGATTTTTTAGCTGCTTTTGAAAGTCCTCTTTCGCGTAATAGTTCTATTGCCTTTTCTATATCTCCATCTGTTTCTGTTAAAACTTTTTTGCAGTCCATCATGCCTGCACCTGTTCTTTCTCTTAAATCTTTAACTTGACTAGCTGTAATCATTTTATTTCCTCCTCTTTTTATATTAAGGGACACACCCTACTATTTTGTCACTTCCACTTAGTTTAAGGAATGTCCCCTCCCCTTGCGAATTAGTATTCAAATAGTATTATTGCTCTCCTTTTTATAAATTTTATTTTAAAAGGATAGAGCAGATAAAGGCTCTACCCTTTTTTATTTTCAAATATTATTCTTTAGTAGCTTCTACTACTTCTTCAATGCTTTTTGGTTCTGCATTTTCGTTAATTATTTCTTCTGCTACGTCTGAATTCATAGATTCACCTTGTTTTCCTTCAATAATAGCATTTGCCATTGTGTCAGCTATTAGTTTTACTGCACGAATTGCATCATCATTTCCTGGAATTGGGTAATCTAAATCTTCTGGATTACAGTTTGTATCTATTAATCCTACAACTGGAATTCCTAATTTTTTAGCTTCTAATATAGCTATTCTTTCTTTTTTAGGATCTACTACGAATAAAACTCCTGGAATATCAGTCATTTCTTTAATTCCACCTAAGTTTTTCTCTAATTTTTCCATTTCTTTCTTTAAAAGAATTACTTCTTTTTTTGGTAATACTTCAAAAGTACCATCTTCTTGCATTGTTTCTAATTCTTTTAATCTTTCTACTCTTTTACGAATAGTTCCAAAGTTTGTTAGCATTCCTCCTAACCATCTTTGGTTAATGTAATACATGCCACTTTTTTCAGCAGCTTCTTTCATGCATTCTTGAGCTTGTTTTTTTGTTCCAACAAATAAAACTGTTTTTCCCTCTTCAGCTTGTTCTTTCATAAATGCATATGCTTCATCTAATTTTTTAGATGTTTTTTGTAGGTCTATAATGTGAATGCCATTTCTTGCTTGAAAAATGTATTCTGCCATTTTAGGATCCCATCTTCTTGTTTGATGTCCAAAGTGAACACCAGCTTCTAGTAATTGTTTCATTGCAACTACTGCCATTTTAATTCCTCCTTTTAGTTTTACCTCCACATTATTTTAAGCATTTAAAAAGACTTGCATATTTTATACAAGCACTCTTTTTAAACTAATAAAGTGTGTGTATTTTTAACGTTTACCATTTTATCATAAAAAGCTTGCTTTTGCAAGCTTTTTTATAATTTTTTACAAATTTTACATAATTCTTTTTTTTCTTCTTCTTTTCATACTTTTAAGATAATTATACCTATTGTATATTAACAGTAAGAAAATTATAATAGTTACAAATTTATTTTGAACAATCTTTAATATTAATCCAACAAATGGAATTGCTATGCTTTTCTTTCCTATAATTTGTTCAAATTTTATAGTCTCGGGATAATAATTAGTATTTGTTTTAACTATATAACATTTTTTTTCATCTTCTATTTTTACTTCTACAATTTTTCCTATTTTTGTCTGATTGCTAATTTTATAAATAATTATTTCATTTTCCTTATATTCATTTTTGTCTTTTTTTACCATAATAAAATTATTTTTTTGCAAATCCGGTTGCATTGCTTGCGTATCTATACAAAAAAAACTTATTTCAAAAATACTAAAATAATCTTTTTGGGTTATTGTTGTATTTATAAAGAAACATACATTATATACTATAATTATTGATAATAATGTTTTAAAGATAAATACAATAACTTTACTTTTTGTTTTTTTCATCTTCAATTTTTTTCTTTTCTCTCCTATTTTCTATTTTTTCTCTTTTTTGTAATTTTAAGAAAACTAAAATTAATATTATAAGAACTATTACAAGAATTATTAATTTATTATCTATCATCATAATTACTTTTCCCAAATACGGTATTGTTAACACGCTTTTTCCAATAATATTTGAAAATGATACCTTTTCTATATCTTCTGTATTATTATTGTCCCCTTTTGTTACGTACAATGCTTCTGTTTTCTCATTTTCTTGTATACTTAATATTCTATGTGTAATAATCTCATTATTGTTTTTAAATGTTATTATATCTCCTACATTTATTTTATTTTCTTTGCATTTTTTTACTATTACCACATCGCCAAAGTTTATTGATGGCTCCATGCTTTTAGAGGTTATTATATAAGCTTTATACCCAAACAAACTTATTCCTGTATTAAGGTTATTAGAAGAAATGAATAATAATACTATATTATAGATTAATATAATTAAAATGACACCTATTATTTTTTTTAAAATTTCTACATTTTTTCTTCTATTATTTATTGATTTTATGTCATACCTCATTTCATTTCTCCTAATAAGTTATTTTATTATTATATAGTCAAAAGCTTCTCCAACGTAAGTTGTACTGTCATATAATTTATATACAATTTTATATGTTCCTGTCTTCAAGTTTTCATTAAATGTATAATTATTTATTATTATAGATTCTGGTGAATCTGATACTAAATATTCTTTTTCATTATTTGTATTAACAAGATTATTTGATACATAATCTTGTAAATCAACTAGTTCATAACTTTGAGCATATTCTTCAGAATAATTTCTTCTATATAATGCAACTGTTATGCTTGGATTTGTAAATTTTGAAGAATATTCTACTGTACATGTCAATAAGTTTTTATCTTCTTCGTTATTTCCTGTTGCTTTATTTATTATTTTTGATTCATCTTTATTTGTTACTTTTAATCCATATGATGAATTTATAACTCTTAAATCAAGTTCTATTTTATCAGATGCTGTTAATCCATAATAAATTCCATCTGCTGAACCAAATGATTCAATAACAACCTTATAATTTCCTGATGCTAATGTTGTATTTCCAATTGTGTTTATCTTTAGTTTTGCTAATACATCTGTTACTTTATCTGCTATATTTATTCTCGTAGTACCGTCAACTCTCGGGTAATACAACTTTCCATCTAATTCAAAATTTATTCCAAATAAACTATCTAAATTTAAATGATTTCCATTTGCATCATATATGCTTATTTTTATTCCTAGTTTTTTATCAAAATATGATGTATCATATACTGTTCTTGAATCTACAATATCTTGTGTAAATTTTGTAATTACATTTAACTCTATTGTTTTTCCTAAATATACAGTTTCTGGTGATATATTTGCATCAAGTTCTATTGTTGCTTCTGCTCCTTTATATATTGTGTACACCATACTATCTCTTTGAATACCTAATACCCCAAGTATTGTTTCACCTTCGCTATCTTGTAATTCCATTAATAATGAATTATTTTCAATATTTTCTTCTATATTTGTATCTGCAAAATTTACATGGAATATAAAGTTTTCATATATTAAATCTTTTTCGCTATTATAATATTGCGTTGTCGCTTCTATTTCATCAAAATTACTATCATTGCTTCCCATTGCTATAAAATCTGATAAATTGTACATATACTTATTATTCGTTATATCTTCTTGTGTTACTATATAATAATAATATTTATTTGTTACCATATCTAACATAGTTATTTTAGTATCTTTCGGAAATACATATGGTGTATCATTTGCATCTCTTGAAACTAAAACTCTATTATATGATTGATAATTTGTATAATATTTTGATTCTGAAAAATCCTGTACATATAGTGAATAATATGTTGAAAATACACTTTTATTTGTTATTACAGTTTCTGTTGTCGTGAATAGCCCATACTCTTGTCCTGGCGTAATTGCCGCTTCATAGAAATCATTTTGATATAATGCACTTGATAATGTTATTTCTATATCAATATATGATAAACTGTAATTTAAGTCATCAACTGGTGTTAATACTTGTAGTCTTATTCTTACATCTCCTAATGCTTGTTTTTTAGAAATGTTTTCTGAGTGATAAAAACATATATTTAATGTTGGAGTATATGATGAATTGTCTTTATCGTAATCATTTAGTCCAGTATATGCTCCACCATTTTGCGTTAAAAATTTGGTTGTTCCTTTTGTTTGCCATCCCATATTACCTGTTCTTATTGATAGTCCATATACACTGTTTGCTTTTTCATCGTCTGTCTCTATTGCATTTATTTCATTTGGATCTACCAGTGATATTCCATCTGCTAAACCTGATGAAAAACCGTTCATTGAAAATTTTAAATTTGGACTTGAAAATCCCTTTAATGATAATTCATATGTTCCAAGTGTAGCATATTTTGAAGCAGATAATTCTACCTGAAATTTTGTAACATCTAATTCTTCACCTACTAGCCATATATAATAAACGTCATCTTTTGGTGTTGTATCAACATAATTTACATTTATTTTTCCATCTTTATTATAATTTGTGTAAAATCCATCAATTGTTATATCATGTTCTGTCATATGTTGTGCCATTACATATGAATTTGATGAAAATGTTCCTGCATTTGTAATTTCATCCCCATTTTCATATCCCTTATGATAAAATCCTGTACTTGTTCCTGGATTTTTTCTACTAGTAAATAGTCCTAAGAAAAACATTCCATGAACTTGCCCATATGCTGTTGCTTGTTCGTTTGTTGCAACATTTAAATTTTTACCTTCTAGCATATAAATTCTATTATCTACATTTCTTTTGGTTACCTCACCTGTATCTTTATTTATTGTAACAACTGCTTTTTCTTCAACTCCATTATTATCAACTAAACTATCTAAGCTTTTTAATAAGTTTGCGCCATTACATAAATATAAAACAGAATTATTTTTTAATTTTACTTGGTCAACTCTACTTAAAGAGAAAAATACTGCTGAATATTCATTCGTTCTATCTGTTGCCCCAGATAATGATATTGCTGAATTACTTATTGTTGCACAATCAGCTCTTTGTATAGATACATTGCTTTGAGGGTTATCTGCTGTCCCATAGTTATTTATATTAATATAACTTTTTCCACTTGTACTTGATGCATTTCCAGAACCAAATATACTTCCTGTTATAGAAAATTTAGTATAATCTTTACCGTCAATTTCAATATTTATACCTTTAGTTACACTTATAAATGAGAAATCATAAGTTTCAGAACCAGAAGCATTAGCTTCTCCTCCACCAAATACTGTTCCTTTTATTTCAATATTTCCCATTTCAAGTAATGTGTTTCCAACTGCATTATAGCCAATATTAGTTTGCGTTGTTCCATATACTACTGAAGTATTTGCTCCTCCATATAAATTACCACCAATTGATGCACCTACTATGTTTACTGTACTTGAAGAATTATTATTTGCCTCTGTACCTGTAGCAGCTTGATTTCCTCCACCAAATACATTGTTTGCTACACTATTTGTTCCTTCCATTGTTAAATTAGTATTTCCATACACAGTTGCTGATGCACCATTTCCTCCTGCATATAAGCTATTATTTAATGTTGAATTTTTTACACTTACATATGTATTTCCTGTAATTGTACCTTCATTTCCTCCACCATAAACATTATTTTCTATTGTAGCACCTAAAAGAGTTACATTTGCATCTGTATTTACTCCAGCTTGATTTCCTCCTCCAAATACTCTATTTCCGACTTTACCATTTACTGTAACATTTGTTACATTTGTTATTGCTTGGTTTCCGCCTCCATATACATCTTGAACTCCTTCTCCATTAATTGTAACATTTGAAGTTTCTGTTATTCCACCTTGATTATTTCCTCCATATACATTCAATATTACACTTTTATTATAACTTAATGAATTTTCATTTGAGTCCTTTCCGAATACTGTATATCCTATTGTAAATTCGTCTATGCTTTGTTTAGATAATATTTCAAATTCAACTGAATAACTTCCACCTGCTGATATTTCTACTGGATGAGCTGCATCCCATCTATTCGCTTGTGTTAATGTGTATACTCCGTCTTCTGCTTTAATTTCAGAGCCAGAATAATTACTATACAATATTGAATTTTCTGCTACAACACTTGAATTCCATGTCGTTATATTATTATTAGAATTATTTTTATATGTTATTTGTATTTTTGCATATGTTGGATAATCCGGATATTGGCTTTTTCTCCAACTTGAATCTTCTACTGTTGTATTTACAGTCATAGCTAAACTGTTTTCTGAATTTGTTGTTCCCGCATTTGTAGTTACATTTGAAGTGGTTACATTTCCACTTGTATTTGAACCTCCAAATACATTTGTTACATTTCCTCCATTTATTGAGACATTTGTAGTTGTAACTCCAGCTTGATTTCCGCCTCCATATACATTTGTTATAGCTCCTGATTCTGTTGTTATATTGGTTGTTGTTGTTTCTGCTTTTTCGCCTCCACCATATACATTTTGAATTTTTCCACCTGTCACTTCTACATTTGTTACTTCAGTAGTTCCACCTAAATTGTTTCCCCCATATACATTTTCAGCATTTCCATATTCTACATATACATGGCTTGCTGTAACAGTTCCTGAAGAATCTGAACCACCATACATATTTGTTACTGTTCCACCTTGCAAATATATTGCTCTTGTTTTATCATCTGTTCCATTTGATAATAAATCTGCAGATTTTCCACCATTAAACGCATTTGCAACATTTGCATTGTCTAAAATATATACATATATGCTTTGAGTGTCTGTACCAATTCCTGCTTGGTTTCCTCCTCCATATACTGCATATAATATTGATTCATTATTTTCTCCAACCTTAACTGTAATCTGTCCTTTAGTATCTCCATTTATATTGCTTGCTCCAAACACACTACAATTATTTAATGTGCATCCATCTACATTCACTGTAATATTTCCATTTACAGTTGCTGCTGTTGATGAATCTCCTTTTCCCCCGCCAAATACATATCCATTTATATCTACTGTATTTTGAGAAGAATATATATCTTTTATATTTACTGTAATATTTCCATTTATACTACCTAATGAACTTCCTCCATAGATATTTCCATAAACTTTTAAATTACTACTTTCATCATTTATATTTATTAAAGTTCTTCCATTAATAATAGTATTTTGTCCTAAGCCACCACCAAAAACTGCATCAGCACTAGTGTAATCTTCTGTGGATTCTTGCCCTAAAATCCCACCTGAAATATCTATTAACGTAGAACCAGAAACAGTTCCTTTTAAATTAGAACCACCATAAAGAGTTCCATTCAAATTTCCTTCATTTATATCTATATTTACCGTTCCATTTATATTATTTTGGTTTGCTCCTCCATAAATATTATTTTTTACGGTTCCTCCATATAGTTTTATATTTACAAGTGTTGTTCCATCATCAACATCATCACCTTTATCAATAACTGTATATGTTAGCAAATATACTCCATCACTACTATTACTTGATGATAATGACCATGTGTATGTATATTCACCACTATACCAACTATATGATGAACTTGCTTTCAAATACAGAGTAGAAGACCTCCTACCTGATGAATAATTATATGAAATTGTTTTTGAACTTGTTCCACTAACTGAAAAAACTGTTTTATTGCTACTACTTAAAGTTACAGTTCCAGTGTAACTTGAGTTACCTCCCCAGCCCCAGCCACTACTACTTACATTACTTACATATAAGTATTGTCCACTTGAGGCATTTTTTATATAATAATCACTTCCACTAGCACTTTCAAATATCCATTGAGATTCACTACTTGGAATAGAGGTATTTGAAATAGTTGCATTAGTAATTTCACTTCCACTTGAAGTCAAACCATTTCCTCCACTTGTACTTGTTGAAATAATATATTCTTTATTAGTAGTAAAACTTGCTGTCTCATCATTTATTTCTATTACTGGTTCACCTGAATCTGTTGTTGAACCACCTATAATTCCATAGTTTCCTCCGCCAAATACATTGTTATGAATAATTGCATTTCCATCTATTACTATGTATGAGGCATCTGTTTGTCCTGCATAACTTGTATTTCCGTTTGCACCTCCACAAACACTACCTGCATTAACTCCATACAAAGTTAAGCTTGTGTCTGTTTCTGTTATAGTTTTATTTCCATTTGCATCTGTTACATATGAGGCACCTACTTGTGCATCTCCACCAATATAGATAATTGATTCACCTGTTAGTTGTCCATTATTACTGATTGAATTTGCAGCAACTCCGTTAGAGCCTCCACTTATACTGTATTTTATACAGCCTCCTGTTACTTGTATTATTCTGTCTCCATAAGTGTGGGTATAGCCTGCTCCACCTGTAATATTAATTATATTTCCACCTTTTACATACATGTATGTTTTATACATATCAGAACTTTCAACATTTAGTCCGCCAATTAAATTAGCAATATTTCCACCTTCTACAACTATTTCTCTGTCTGATTTATCATATCCAGTTTGCCCATGACCACCAACATATATACCAGCATAGTTTCTATCACTGCTATCACTTGTACTTGCAGAATTAAAAAAGTCCACTCCTATTGTTCCACTTTTAATATACATTGAAGTAATTAAGGCATTTGAATCATTACCAGTATATGGTTTATTTGTTTCTCTTGATGTTCTTGAAGCAATTCTGTCATATATTCTCAAATCTTCGTTATTATTTTTTACTCTATCTATATCTGAACCTAATACTAATGTTCCATTTGCAGTATATGTTGAACTACTATTTGTTCCATTTGCTCTATGTAAAAGCAATGTATAATATTTTCCAGATTCAACTACAAGTTTGTACTCATTACTTGTATGGTTATAATATCCTCCTTGAATTTGTGCCCATGTACAATAGTTTGAATTAGTTGGAACAATTCCCCTTCCAATTCTTAAATTATACATATTTCCATATAAGCATGCAGATAAAGAACTTGAGCCATCTGTTTCCACATTACCTGGTGATGTGTATGAATAACTTGAACTTACATATAAATAATCTAATTGTAAATCACTATCTAAGTACGAAGTTGTACTTCCAACATTTAAATATGTACTTGAGCTTCCATAATTAACTCCATTATATAAACTAGTTAAAGTATATGGAGTATTAGGGTTTGTAATACTGTCCGCACTTAATGTTCCTCTCATTAATACTACTATATTAACTTCTCTACTTGAAGCATTTGTACAAGTTTTTATGTTTGAGTTTAATTTACTACTAATTGTAGACCAATCATTATATATTGGACTATTTACCGTTTCGCCAGAATTAGAATTACTTCCTGAAGAGCTAACAAATACAATGTTAGCTTCAACCCAGTCTGCATATAGCTCTACAACATATTCTCCTGAAGTCGATTTTATATTGCTTAAGTTTGTTTTTAAAGTTTGAGTATATGTGGTATTATTTGTACTAATACTTTTTATATATCTTGAATCATTTGTTGTCCAACCATTAAACCCTCTTTCTAATGGTCTATTCATAAATGGGTTATCTATTAATTCAATTTCAATATTTCCACTGCTATCTACTGGAACGCATTTTTTATAAGATAATTGAATTTGTTGTTCTGTATCCGATATTGTTCCATATGGTGTATATTCCCCAACTGTTATTACAGTCTTAAATGTTGAATTGCCTAAATCTTCATAACTAATATTATTTACATTGCTTTCATTTGAAGCCCTAAATGTAACATAGAATGTAAATGTACATGTTTCTACATCTGTTTCTAATACTTCGGCACTTTCTCCTTTTACTGTTATAGTGTTATTATTTATTGAAACACTTATTCCATTTGAAGAATTTGCATTATCTGTTCCTGTTTGGTAAAAATAGTTAGAAAAATTACTATTTGGAACACTCATTTCTACTGTCCATTCTGAATTCGCTTTATAATCTGAATATACCTCTTTTATTAAATTTATATCATTAACAGTTATTGTAATTGTGTCTGTTCTCTGGTAATATGTATTCCTGTTATTTCCTGTTGTTGTTATACTTCCAGTATTTGTTTTTACCACTGTAGAGTCTAATGTTACATCATAATCTTTAGGTCTTTGAAACTCTGTTAAACTATAATCATAACCATAATAATTTACTGTAATTTTTGTTAAATTACTATCATTGTACTTATTTGAGTTCTCTTTTTCTGAATAATCCTCTGTATAATTTAATCCTAAATAATAGTTTTTATCTGATTCATAATCATTAATCTCTAGTTTAGAGTTTGCATCTCCTATATTAACTGTAGCATCTTCTTCTACTTCTTCAACTGAAGTTACTACACCATTTTTGCTTTGCAACAATATATATGAAGTTAATTGTTCTATTTCAAATGTTAATTTTTCTTTTTCTTTTTTAGCATTTATTGTACCTTGAATTTGTCCATCTTTAATTTCTAGAACTGTATATTTTACTCCAAGGTTAACATTTATTTCTATTTGTAATTTTTGTCCATATTTTTCACAATTGTATTTTTCTTCTTCTACAATTAATTCTATATTATAATTTCCGTACAATATCCATTTGTGAATAATTATTAGCAATTTCTTCTTGTAAATCAGATATGTCTATTTCTGTTACATTCATTTCAGTTTTTTCTGGCATATAACCTATTATAGAAAACACATCTTCTTCATATGTAACTTTTTTATTATACAATAATTCTGAATCTACCTCTACAGTATCATATACTACTTCAAATTCAATTAATTTATTTTCTAATTCCTCTTGAGTTAAGTATATTGTTTCTCCTGGCAATTTTTCAGTAGTTAAACTTTCAGTTTTTGTTGTTGTATTTGTTACTATTTCATTTGTTACGGCTACATTTGTTGCTGTTTCATTTACTGTTGTGTTTACTACTGTTGTATTTTCTAGCGTTTCATTTACTGTTGTGTTTTTTGCTACCATATTCTCTAATGTTTCATTTACCGCTTTGTTTTCCACTGCCGTATTTTCTAATGTTTCGTTTTTTCTTTGTGTACTTGTATCACTATTTTCATCTATAATACTTTTTTTAGTAATAATATATTTACTAATTTTCTTTTCATTTGCATATTCTGGTAGTATAACTGCTGTTCCATTTTTCCCATCATCTGTTGCAACAATAGTAGCTGTTTCATTACTTGCCAGTTTATTAAAATCTTTAAAATTTGCTGTTATTTCTATTTGTTTATTAGCTTTTGAATTATTAAATATTCTTACTCCAATAATTATTAAAATTAGTAAAATAATCAATATTACCACATTTTTTCTATTTATTTTTTCCATTATATAATCTCCATTATAATTGCAACATTTTCTTTATTTCACAAAAGCACTCTATTTCTTTAACTTTAATATTAGCATTTTTTAGGATAGTTAAAATTTGAATGTTTTTTAATTTTGAAATGTATGAATCTATTCCTTCTGATGATAAATCTTCTTTTTCTACATTAAAATTCAATAATTTATATCTATCTTTTATAGTAATTATAATATCACTTTCATCTAAAAAATTAACATTATTTATAATAGTATTATATGGATTTCTCAAAAACATTCCAAGCTTTGATATTTTTTGTTCTACTTCTTCTTGAATTGCATCTTTGAAATTTTTATTAATTGTAACTATTAAATAATAATAATATGAATATGCTAATTTTAATACATCATAAATTGTAGAGTTTTCATTTAATTTTAAATATATTTTATTGTAGAATTTATTTAATTCTAACTCTTTATATTTATCATTCAAATTTTGTATTGTATCTTTTATTGCAAGAGTTTGCTTAGAATTTGATTTTTTACTTTTAAACCAACCTCGCCCACTTGCTTTTTTATTTAAAGAATATAAATTTTTTTCTAGCTTTTCTATTTCTTTTTGAGTTGTTTCATAAGATTTTTTAAAATTTTCTCTGTCCTTATAATATTTTTTTACATCTTCAACTATAAATTTAAATTCACTATAATTTTTGTATTCATATAAACTATTTAAAAATTTATCAACATTTTTTTGAATTTCTTCATTACTATCAAATTTATTAATACTTTCTTCTGATAATATATTTAACATATCTTTTTTTATTTTATCTTCTGCAAAATTTTTAATATTTAATTTTCCATTTATAAAATCATTTTTTAATATTTCTGCATTCATCTCAGTTTTAGACATTAACATTTTCTTTAATTCTATATACTTTTTTTCAGCTTCTTTTAGCGTTATATTAAATTGTTTTATTTTATTGTTTTTGTCTTCTTCAAAATATTTGTCTATTTCTTGTTTTCTACTCAAATAAATACTTCTCAAATTTAGCTCTATATGTTTAATAACCTCAGGACATTTCCAATATATTTTTTCAAATGTTGTTTTTAATTTGTCTGTGTTAATATTTTCTTTTTCTATTTCTTGAAAAAATACTCTCATGTATTCTTGACTATATGTACTATACTTAAAATCTTCAACTGTTACTAGAACCCCTACCATTTTAAATTTATTTATACACTGTTTAATTTGTTCGTTTATATTTTCTAAATTATCTTTATAATATTTTGATATTATATATATTGATTTATCAAGTTCCATCCTTTCAAAAGATGTTTGGTCTTCGTCTAATATTTTTATTATATATTCTACTGATTCTATTCGTTTTTTTAAGTTATCTATTTCAACATCTTTTTCTATATTGGCAAATTTTTGATATTTTCTTTGCAATTTTCCAGCAACTTCTTTTTTATATTCCAAATATTCTTCTTGCAATTCTTCTATCTTTTTTTGGTATATTTTTTGGTTTTTTATATTATTCTGTGGCATGGTTGATAGTACTTGTTTACTTGCTTCTATTTTTTCTATAATTTCTTTTGATTTTTTTGACATTTTAGTCCTCCTATTTTTCATCTTTTTTATGTTCTTTATCTAAAAACTTTAAAAAATCTTCTATTTTTTTATATATGTCAATTAAATCTTCTATTTCCAAATCATTAAAGTTCATTTTTGTTTTCCCTTTCATGTTTATTTTTTCCCATTCTTATAGTAATTGTATAATATCATAACACGTCAAAAATGTCTATAAATTTTGTACTTTTTCACATAAAAAAAAAGCAGAATTTTCTGCTTTTTTTCTTTTATTTAATTAAGCTCCTGTTGTTGATTCTGGTAATTTGAATTCTAATTTAAATGTTATATCAGAACCTGATACATTGTCTTCACAGTCTACATCTTGTCCTTCAACCCACATATAAATTCTTACTTTTGTTACACCAGCTTTTAAAGCAAATGCATTTTGAACATCTGTCATTGTTGCTTCTGTTTGGTATGATGGTGTTATCTGTGTGAAGTAAGTAGATGTAGCTCCTGTATCGTCATTACCTTTCATTGCATTCTTTAATAATATTGCATTATCTTTTGCCAATGCTTGGTTTACTCCAAACAATGGAACAGCTGCTGCTGTTGATATGTTATAAGAATTAGCTACAGATAATGCTGTAGTATTGTGTGACAAATAGTTTGGTTCCCAAATATATGTATTTGTTGCATCAAGTTCAGCACTTTTTGTTACACTAAAACTTGAGGCTCCCCATTGAGTTAAATATGTACTTACGTCAGTTCCCTCAACAACATCAGAATGTCCTTCTTTTAAGAATGCAACTCTAGCTGCATTTTGTAGACCTTCTTTTCCTTTATTTACAGTTGCGTTATATACAACCGCTGAATTACTTCCTAATACAATATTAGATTGATCGTTGTTAACTTTTAAGAAAATGTCAAATGCAACATATTTTCCATTTGTTGTATTTCCAGTTTCTGCATCAATTGCATCTGCATATAGTTTATAATCTCCTGATGCAGAATCAACTTGTCCATAATACATTTTCATTAATCCATTTTCTACATCACCTACAGTTGATACTGGTTCTAATGTTGTTGGTAATACATTTTTTGAACCCGTATACCCTGCTTTCAAGTCTTCAGTTGTTAGTGTTGATTTCCAGTCTACTCCATTTGCAGATATTTGTAAGCCATCTTTTGTATCGATATGTACATCGATATCACTAACTGTTACAACTCTATTTGCAGTGAACCATGCATATGTTGATGCTGTTAATAAAGCTGCTAGCAATAATAAAATTAATATTGCTGATTTTAGGTCAAACTTTCTTTTTTGTTTTTTACTCATTTTACCTCTTTCCTTTCCTTTTTTATATACTTAGTTTTTTTTGAGTTTTGCCTATAAAAACTTTAAGTATAACTCTTTTCATTAGTTCTACCCATAATTCAAACTTATGATACCATACCATTTTTTTAATGTCAATATTTGTTTTAAAAAGTAATATAATTGTAATATTTTGATATTTTTAGTATTTTTTGTACCATTTACTCTTTCTTTTGTGCTATATGCTCCTCTGTAATATCCATATGCATTTTCATTTCACTACCTATTAAATTATCTAAACATTCTGGATCATCACCTTCTATAAACACTACTATTGTAAATTTATCAATATCCCCAGGTTGAAAATCCTTTCTTTGTTCAACGGCTACTTCATTTTCTGAATAAAACATTTTAGTTCCTTCTTCTGCTTCTCCAGTTTTACTGCTTGCTTTTGCATAAACCGTTTTTTCATCATTTAAGTATACCATTACCCTTATTGCTTCATCTGCATTTTTTATTACATCATCAATAATTATTTCATACCAATAATTTACAACTTCACTACCTTTATTTTCTACATAAAAACTATATGCTAAATAATTATCTCCATTATGGCTCCCCTCTCCTTGTTTGTTAATATCTTCCGGAATCCATTTAATAGAAATATTATCAATATATTCTGCTTTTTTTGCCTTTAAAACTCTTTTATCTGCATCTCCTTCCCTTTCAAACATAATAAGTCCACTCTTCTTTGCAAAAGCTTGGTCTAGTGAAACTGTAAAATCTCCACCTTCATAAAAAGCCTTTAAAAGGAAGTAAATTATTATTAAAAATAATGCCATTATTATCAATCCAAGTTTTATTGCATTAATTTTTATATCTCTTTCTCTTATTTTTTGTGAATTTAATTTAATATTTTCGTAGCTCTCTAATGCTTTACTTTTTTGTTTTTTATCTTTTTTTGGCATAATATCATTTTCCTTTCTACTTTTATTTTTATTAATAAGTGTACTTGCTTTCTATTTTACCATATGTTAAAATAGGGAAAAACGAAAGAAGATTTAATATGAAAAATAGTAAAAAATTTATATTTTTTTTAATTGGACTGCTTATATGTTTGCTCCTATTTTCTATTGTTCAAATTTATGCAAAATATATTACTGCTTCAACTGGAAAAACAAATTTAACAATTGCAAAATGGAATATAACCGTAAATAACAAATCAATAAAAAATAATTCAGACATTTCTTCATCAATTGTACCAGTATTTGAAGGTAATGATAACATTTCTGCTGGAATTATTGCTCCAACTGCAACAGGCTATTTTGATTTAGATTTTGACTTTACAGATACTGATGTATCTTTTAAATATGAAATAAATGTTTCAGCAAGTGAAAATAGTTCTGTAACAGACCTCGTTTCAACTGGTTATTCTATTGATGATGGTGAAATAGTTGAATTTGATACTTTTAATCAAACAATATCTGATACAATTTTGTTAAATTCAAACATAAAGCAAAGAAAAATAAGAGTTTTTATTCTTTGGAATGATGATGATTTAACTTCTACAATGTCTAATGAAGATGATACATTATCTACTAAAAGCGATAATCCTGCTCTTTTAGATGTTAATATTTCATTTACACAAATAGCAGAATAATTTATTTATTCTGCTTTTTGTGATGCATTTAATACTACTTTTAATTCTACCGAATTTTTATCAGGATTTACAGAATAATATTCATACGCTTTGTTTCCCCAATATGTATCTAATTCATCATTTCCAGATTCAAATGGCCACTCAAGTCCTATTGTAACTTTTCCATTTCCAGTATTATTTTGTAGTTGTGAGTCATCTACTTCTATTTTTATTTTAAATGGATAACTATTCAAAATTTCTTTTATTTCATCTTCTGTTTTAGCATTTTCCCCTTCTACACTATACTTTTCTCCCATTATAGTTATTTCTTGAATATTGTAACTTAATACTGCACTTTTTTCACCATTATTTTTTACTTCTATTACTTTTTCAAACTTTTTTTCTCCTTCCATTCCCGGAAAAATTCTATCTATCTTTATTTCCACATCTGTTGTTATTTCTTGATTATCACTAACAAATTGTATATTCCAAGAACTAACATGTGCTGATATTTCCATATTAACTTTTGTTGAGTAAACAAACCATGCATATGTATTAAATAATAATAGCATTATTAAGATCAGTAAATTTTTAATTTTAACTTTTTTAATTAACTTTTTTAATTTCTGCATATCATTGTTTCCTCCTTGTCTAAAGTATATCAAAGTCTCAATATTTTAGTGATTTATATTTTTATTATCATTATCGTCATTATCTTCATCATCTTCATCATCTTCTTCACTCATAAAACTTCTGAATCTTTTAAATATTAGAATTGCAATTGGTATAAAAATAATACAATAAAACGCATAATTATTTGATATAATCTTTTCAAACCAGCTTAATAATACTATTTTATATGCAATTTTCCCTAAAATCTGTGTTTGGTCTATTTCAGGATCTTCTCCTGTGTTTGCAACACCTTGTGTCGTTATTTTATAATTTTCGCCATCTTTTTCAATCTTTTTTATTTTATGTGTAATAATTTTTCCATTATAGCTACCAACTTTACCTTTATATGCAACATTATCTCCAACTTTTAACTCACTTGCATCTATTTCTTTTGATAATAAAACGTCTCCTACTTCATATTCTGGCACCATGCTTCCTGTTGCTACAACAAATATTCTATAGCCTCCAATTGTAATTTCATTATTACTTGTTCTTTGCAATATTACCATTATTAATAATAGTAATACGATGATAAAAATTATTGTATAAATAATTTTGGATATTATTTTTAAAAATTTATTGTTTTTAATTTTTTCTATAATATTTTTCATTTTTCTAATGCCTTTCTTTTGTAATTTACAATTCTACTTTTTCTTCATACTTTTCAATATGTTTTTTAAATATTTTTTGAATATCTTGTAGTACAGCCATTTTTCTATATTTTATAACTTCATATCTTTCAGCAACTAATTGCTGTAATTGTTCTTCTGTTATTTCTTCATCAAAGTCCATTATTTTATCAAGCATTTGTTCAACAACTAACATTTTAATTTCTTTTTTAGTATCTCGTTTTTCTTTTTCTTCATCATCTAAAGTTTTCATAATTAAGTATTGTAACATAAATGCTTCATCCATCATTTTTTTTAGTGAACCTTCATCTGCAAAATTTTTATTTTCTTCTTGCATGTTTGTTTGTTCATCCATATTCGCTTTTAAATATTCCCACAATTTCATAGCATATTGAAAATGCACATTTTTTAATACCACATTTGTCTTTCTTACAGGGTCTTTAACCAATATTACATGTAATTTGTCTAGTATTTTATACACCTCTGATGATTCAACATCACTTATCTTTTTTTCAATTTCTTCAATTCTTTTTAATATATTATTCTCTTCATTATTACTCTCAGAATTTAATTTTGAACTTATTGATACATCTATATCTACATCTTCTTCTTTAATTTTTGATTTTGCAATATATTCTAACTTTTTGTTATTTTCTCCTTTTCTATTATCACTATTATTTTCAATTATTTTACCAAGCGCTTCTTTCTTTTTCATTATGAAAAATTTTATATTTTGCATTAATGTATATATTAAACGGTTTTCATATGTATTAAAACTTTCTTCTTTTCTTACATTTAGTAATTTTGAAGGTATTACATTTCCGGTTTTCATCTATTTTTTGAATGAAATTTGTATTTTTAGATAAATGCTTAATTGTTTCTACAGATACTTTTCTTGTTTGTTCAATTTTAACTATTTCTTCTTCATTTTCTATAAAACGATTAGGTTTTCTAAATATTATATCTAAATGTGGAATTACCTCTTCCATCAACTCTATCCATTCAGTATCTTCTGTAACATTTTTTTTATCAACCTGAATTTTTAATTCTGATTCTGTAGAATCTATAAATTTTTGCATATTTTCTTGATTTGATTGATCATATAATTTTATTACTTCCAAATTTTCCAACATTATTCACCTTCCTAATCATTATGCCATTTTCTTCAATCTTAATAAATATTCAATACACTCATTCATTTTATTTTTTCCAAATGTTGTGTTTAGAAATTGAATATATGGATCAATTTCATCTCTAATATATGACATATTTAATTGTTCAAATTTTCTTAATATTTTTTTAGCAATAAAATAGTCTACTCCTGAAACTTCATCTCCACCACACGCAACATACACTGGAACAAATTTTTTCATGTGTGCTACTATACGGTTACCAAACGCTATACGAAAATGTTGTATAACGTAATTATCCATTTGTTCAATCTTATCAAGTGTTTCTTGCGAAATAGGATTTTCTTGTATTGCTGTTTTAAATAAATTATCTAAATATGAGAAATTTATTCCTTGTGCTTCCGTGTCTTCTGGTTCAAAAGGAACACTTTTATCATTTATATCTATTGGCATTGCTCTATCATAAACTTTATCTGTTACAGCAAAAGTTGAATCATCATTATTTATTGTTCCTATATACCACATATTTGCCGGTACTTTTATTTTACCACCAATAATTTTTTTAGGGTCTGTTTTCCAGCTATTAGGGACTAATTCAATTATCCACTCATCTCTATTTGGCATTTCCAAAATTGATAACATTTCTGCAAAATAATATTCTACACGTGATAGGTTCATTTCGTCTAAAATTACTGTATAAACCTCATCTACGTATCCTGCAACATACATTTCTTTTAGCATTTCTGTTTCGTTAAATTTCTTTGTAAATTCATTAAAATATCCGAACATATCTGTTCTATCTCTCCATGAAGGTTGTACAGATGCAATACATGAGTCATGTCTCATAAATTTCCCCCAAGCATATGCAAGTGATGTTTTACCTGTTCCAGAAATTCCTTGTAATATTATCAATTTTGTTGAAGCAAGTCCAGATATAAATATTCTTACCATCTCTGGTTTATAGTACAATTTAAGTTTTGATGCAGCAAAATTTCTAAAATTATTGCAAAGATCTTGTAATGTAAAACTATTTCCATAATCAATTGAGTGATAATTTGCATATTGCAAATCTATTTCATTTAATTTAGAAAATCTTATATCGCTACCATCTGTTACCTCTTCTTCATTTTGATCATTATTTTCTATTTCAGGTGATTCATCTGGTTTTAGTCCTAATTGTGAAACTTTCATAGCCATTATTTGTTCTTTTTCTTTTATTAAACTTTCTACTTGTTTATTTAATGATGCAACTTCTTCTAATAATTCATCTTGATCTATTGTCTTTTTTCTGAATTTTATATATTTTCTTGATAATAAATAAATTAATGCTATTATTAGTCCAACAAATATTACAATACATAATATTGATATAATAACAAGTACCCATTCAGGTGTTGATAAATCTTCTTTATATGTATCTATTATTGTTTGATATTCCCCAAAATTAAACGTCTCCGTTATTCCAGTACCTATGCCTTTAATTACAGTTATAAATCCTGAAAAAAACTGGTTTAAAAATTCATACAAGAACCTTGAAAATGTCTCCATTCTTTTTCATTCCTTTCATAATAATTTTATTTTATGTTTAAATTTCAATTATATTATTATTTATATTTTCATTAGAATTTATTATTTGAGAATAATGTTTTGATTCTTTATTTAACAATACATTTCTAAACATTTTTAAGTTTTCCATATTTTTATAATTTACTTCAAAAGAATTGTCTAATACAACAGTAAATGCAAAGCCCTCTCTCATTAATTCATGAACTTTTTCTTGATTTTCTAAATAATGCTCATATCTTATTTTTAAACTTATTTTATCTTGAATTGCCGAATTATCAATTATGTTTAGAATTCCAATTATTTTTTTGTTTTTTTCCAACAGTGTTTCCGCAAATTCCACTATATATTGCTTTTTAAAATTTTGTTTTACTATATCTTTAATAATTTGCACTACTATTAAATAATATTCTATTGCTAATTTATCTTCATTTATAAGTCCCATATTAAAAACTTTATTTACTGCAAGCTCACTATATTCTATTGGAAATTTTATATTTTGTTTTAGTATAACTCTATAAATATTTTTTACTGCCTTATAATTTGTAATTTTTAAAGAAAATTCATCTGTTTCAAACCTTTCTAGTAGGTTCTCTTTTTCAATTTGTAAACACATCATTTCTTTATATAAAACTTTTTCAAACTCATCTGATTGCTTTTTTAAAACTTTTTCTCTTAACTTCACTATTTGCAATGTTTTAGCTTTCAGATCTTCACAATAAACAACATTATCAAAATATAAAAAATAGCAAAAGAAAATATGTATTTTTTCTATTAATTCTTTATCTTCTGAATTTGTTGATATTAAATAATCTTGTGTTTTTCTTAATTCTTCTAATATTATTTTCCTAATTGTTAAATTTTCTTCTTCACTTCCATAAAAATTATAATACCTAGAATTTATATACTTTTCAGTATATATATCATTGTATCTTTTATTATATTTATTTTCAAATATTAATTTTAAATATGTTGAAATTTGTCTTCTTGTAATATCAATATATTTATTCATTATATTAACTGACATATTTTTCCTCTTTCTATTGACTTACAACGCTAACAATTGACGTATTATCTTTATTAGGGTATGTATAATTTTTACTTACATCTGTTTTATAAAACCTAATTTCTCTACTTGATATTGCATCAATTGTTATAGTAAACCCATTTATATATGTTTTTCCATTTATTGTTGTCGTTGTTATATTGGTAGCCTCTGAATATACGTTATTTGTTACATCAAATAATATTTGTGTTGGATCAAAGTTTATATTTACTTTCGCAGAATAACATTTTTCTTTTTCTGTATCAGATAAATTTAAATATGTATCAATATCAATTTTATCTCCAACACTATACGTTCCAAAACTTTCTTCTACATTGTAAAATGTTAATGTATTAGTCATGCTTAATTGCATATATGGGTTTTGAGCACTATCTATTATTTGATATGTTAATTTTTCTTTTCCTACTACTAATGTAAATTTACCTTTTAATGTTTTTTTATATGGTGATGTTGCACTTGCTTCAACCTCTACAACAATTTTATCTCCAACATTTAATTGCGTATTAGGTGTAATTGTTAAATTAAAAAAGTCTGAATTAGTATTTGACAATATTGTTCCTTCTGTTTTACTTAGTTGGCAAATTGCATTATCAGAACACTTATATGAAATCTCATAATTTATATCGTATGAAACAGCTTCTATATTATTGTTATTACTGTTCATATTTATTGTTATAACATAGTCTTCTACCCCAGACCAATTATCTACTTGATAAATTGAATCATCTTCTGATAATTTATCACTATAAAAATAAAATTCTTTACTTCTTACAAAAAAATCATTTACAGTATTGGTTATATATCTTCCAAATACTATTACAAATGAAATTAAATTAAGTATAATTAATCCTAAAATAAATAATTGCTTTTTTTTATGTTTTATAGCAACTTTCATGCTTGTCTCCTTTGCCTTTATGATGTTACTTGATGTGAATTTACATTTATTTCTAATAATTCTATTATATTTTGATAATTTATTGTGTTGTAATTTTCTGGAAAATGAATTTCTATTTCATATAAATTCGTTTGTGGTTCTTTATAATATAAATTTTCCTCTTCTGTTGTTATTTTTCTAAAATAAGTTCCATCTTCATCTTTTTCTATATCATTACTTTTTATTGCACTTATTTTTTCTGTTCCTTCTATTTTATATAATTCAAATGTTAGTGGCAAATTTGTTGTTGTTCTTATTGTTAAGTCATATACTAAATCTATATCTGCTGTTTTTCCTTCCTCTATATTCCCTATTGAAAAAGTATAGCTATATTTTTCATCTTGAGGAATTATTGATGCCAAATTCAATGACATAGATTTATAATCTTCATTTAATAAATAAAATGCAATTTCAACATTTGCAGTTGTTTTTGCTTCGCTTTCATATTTTGATAAAATTAAAACTACAATTCTTAGAAATACTAAAAAGCATAATATAAGAATTACTAATTTTATATACATCATTTTTATTTTTTTATTCATCCTTATTCATTCTTTCTTTTCGTTCTTTATTTGGTAATATAAAAATTGCAATTCCAAGCAATACTATAAACACAACTATAGTTGTAATTACTTCTGGTGATAAAAAGACTTTTCTCCAAATTCCTAATTTAGGAACAATATATATAACTTTTCCCAAAATTTGTTCCTCTGTTATTGGTTTATCTTCACTATTATTTGCATCACCTTTTGCAATTAATTTTTCCCCATCTTTTTCAATTAATCTATGAGTTATAAAATTATTTCCATCTTTATATACAATAATATCATTTTTATTAACTTCTTTTGTTATCTTTACAATAACAACATCTCCAATTTCGATTGTATTAGACATACTGCCTGTTGCTACTTCAAAAAAAGTATAATCAAATAAATTTGCATAATCATTTCCTAATACTTTAATTTGTACAACATAGTAAACTCCTATAATTATTAGAATTGTTACTACTACAAGTAAAAGATCTAATACATGTCCTAATACCCCTCTAATTGTTATCCTTTTATAGTTCTTTGGCATTCCTTCTCCTATTTTTTTAATTTTCTACATAAGTATTTATTTCTTCCCCTAAATATTGACATACGTGCACTGTTATTGGAATTTTAAATGTTTCATTTACCTGAGTTCCTATATTAATATCTATATTACTATTTTCTTCAGTGTCTACCCATTTTATTTCTATTGTTATTTCATTTTGGATTCCTTCTTTTATTTCATCTAGTGTTATAATACCTGTATATGTATTTTCTCCTGTTTTTACAAGTTCATTACCCTCTTTTGTTTCTGATATTGATTCTATTATTAAATTTTCATTTGTTAGTTTTTCTTTGTTTAAACTTATATCATATCTTACTGCTACATTTGTGTTTTCAGGATTTATAGATATCTTAAATTTTCCAGTTAAGCCAGGTGCAATTTTCCCTGGCTTAACATGGCTATTCTCTTCAACTGAAATATCATTTATTTCAAATTTAATGTCCTTTCCTTTTGTAATATCTACATTATTTACACTAATATTCCAAATTCCGTTTTTTAGTTGAATTTTTGAATTTAATTCACTATAAAATAATGCATATATTCTTATTCCTGCATAAATTAATAATAAAATTATTAACAAACATAGCAAAACATAAAATTTTTTTAAATTTTTTTGACCTATTTTAGTCATTTTTTGCACCTTTTATACCTGAAACAACAACAACTAGTTGATTAACAAATGCTAATAATGCTGGCAACACTATTAAAAATAAGAATCCCCATTTGCTTTCAAAAATTCCCAAAATTGTACCTACTGATTTCATATATTTTGTATTAGATAATTTTCCAATTAAGAATTCGCTTGAAATTTTAGCATTTCCATTATCAATTGAATAAGTTGTACCTGTTCCAGATGTTTCTTCAATATCTGTTATTGTTCCTAATCTTACTTTTATTTCCTCATTATATGTGTTATAGTATAATATTTGTTCTCCTATTGAAAAGTCGTCAGATTCATCATTTGTTACTATAATTAAGTCACCTTTATTAAATACTGGTTCCATTTTTTTATCAGATACTATAATAATTGATTTGTCTCCTATTTCTGATACTTTATAATCATTGTATGATAATAAACATATTGTAACAAATATTGCTATAATAATATAAAGTGTAAAAATTGTGTTAGAAATTGCCCTTTTCATTTTCTTCCTCCTTGTATAATAAAAATCCAAAATCAATATAACATATAATATGATTTTTTTCAACTTTTTTTTTAATTTTTCCATTTACTTTTTTTTTCACTAATGCTATAATAATTTCATGTTCACGGAGGTTACAAATGATTAATTTTTCAGACACAGAAAATAGAGAAAAAATGTTAGAATTAGACAGAGCTTCATTGACTGCAACTCTTGCTATTCAACAAAATTTAAATACTCAATTATTAACTTTTATAAAAAATTATATGGGCAATGTTCAAGTCAATATTAACTTCGATTCAGAAAGTAAAGCTTTTTATTATATAAACACCTCTGTTTCAATGTTAACTAAGTCTAATAAAAATATATCAAATTTAAAAAAATTATTAACAATGCTTGATAGTATATCTACATCTATCCAAAAACATTCTACAACATTGTCAGGAAAAATAGATAAATATAATGCTAAATTTAGCCCAATTCTTGATTCAATTTATTCTAATACTTCTTCTATTGAAGAATTCATACACGAAATTTCTACAATAGATATGAAATCGTTGCTTGAAGAATTAGCTAAAGAAAATAATATTCAACTATCTATCGACAATTCTTCAATAGATGCTTCTACAATAAACAGCAAAGACTTAGAACTTTCATATATAGAAAATACTTTAATAATTTCTGATTTACAAGGAAAAGTAATTTTGCCATATACAATAGCAGGAGTGCAAGAGATTTTGCAAACAGATGTAGAACATAACTATACATCTATTTCAAATGTTATTGAAAGACTATATACAAGGCCAATGAAAGATTATAAATTTTCAGCAATTGCTCGTTTTAGAGAAGCTTATAGATTAATGATTTTTAAAGAACACACTTCTAAATTTAAAGCATTATGTTTGGCAAGTGAACTTTTTATTAATTATAATTTACACCCTGCAATTATTACCGCTTGTGATTCCTTAGATCAACTTGATATTTATCTAGCTTGTTTAGAAGAAGGAGAATTAGATGATTTTAAATGTTTCGATATAAAATACGAAATTCCACCTACAGTACTTGCAGAGGATAGAACAAATCGGAAAGCTACTTAATTTATAGTATGTTATTAAAAAGCTCAAATTATAATAAGTAACAAAATTAAAATATTAAAGCTAATTTCTGGTTTTTTATACATTTTTCGATTAAATTATTGACAAAATATCATAATTTGATTTATTATATAAGAATAAAATGTAGGAGGAAAATTATGGATTTAAATAGATGTAAAAGATGTGGTGCTTTCTTTATTTCAAATGATTGTGTTTGCCCTAATTGTAAAACAAAAGATATAAGTGATTTAGCTAAATTAGAAACATTTTTACAAGAAAATGATTTGCCTTCTTCAATTGATGCTTTAGCAAGTGACACTGGTATTTCTGCTAAAAATTTAAATCGCTTTATTAGTGAGAATGATTTTTCATTATATGGTGTAAATTTTGATATTTTGAAAAATGGAAATACCAATTTATAATATTAACTTTGATATAAAATTAAAACCCTAATTTTATATATAAAAAGAAAGAACAACCTATATTTTTATAAGTTGTTCTTTCTTTTTATATTATAGTAAATTTCTCATGTTTTATTCAATTATATTGTCTTTTTATATAATTAAATCATTTTAAATTATTCCTAAAATCATTCTTTCTTTTTCTACTTGTTTATCTGTTATTATAATAGCTTGCTTTATCATTTCTTTAGCTTCTTCTATTTTTTCTTTGCTATTTGAATATAATGTTGCTACTATATCTTCTTTTTTAGTATAATCTCCTACTTTCTTATTTATTTTTATACCTGCTGCCATATCTATTCTATCTTCTTTTTTTATTCTTCCTGCTCCTAGATAACATGCAATTTTTCCTATTCTTTCTGCATCTATTTTACTTATATAGCCCTCTTCAAATGTTATACTTTCTTGATATCTTGCTTTTTCAAATTTTTCTGTATTTTCACAATAAGATATATCTCCACCTTGTCTTTGTACTAATTCAATAAATTTCTTATATGCCTTTCCAGAATTAATACAATTCTCTATTTTTATCTTATTTTCTTCTATATTTTTACCTTTCCCTGCAAGTTTAAGTATATAACTTCCTAATTCAAAAACTACTTGTTTAACATCTTCTGGCATATTTCCTTTTAACGAATTTATTGTTTCTATCATTTCTAAACTATTTCCTACAGCATTTCCTAAAGGTTCATTCATGTTTGTAATTATACATATAGTTTCTTTTCCAGCAAGTTCTCCTATTTGTTTCATAACATTTGAAAGTTTTACAGCTTCTTCTTTATTTTTCATAAATGCTCCGCTTCCACATGTTACATCTAAAACCACCTTATTGGCCCCAGCTGCTATTTTTTTACTCATTATACTAGATGCTATAAGTGGAATACTATCTGTGCAAGAAATTGTATCTCTTAGCGCATATAACTTTTTATCTGCTGGTGCTAAATTTACAGTTTGTGTTATTAAGCTTATTCCTATTTCTTTAACATTTTTTCTAAACTCTTCTTCACTTATATTTGTTTTATAACCTGGTATAGATTCTAACTTGTCTGCCGTTCCCCCTGTAAAACCTAATCCTCTACCAGACATTTTAGCAACTACTACTCCTAAAGCTGCCATTATAGGCATTAGAATTATTGTTATTTTGTCTCCAACTCCGCCTGTTGAGTGTTTATCTACAACTATTCCTAATTCAGATAAATCTAGTACATCTCCAGAATTTGCCATTGCTATTGTAAGATAAGTTGTCTCTTCTTTTGTCATTCCATTTAAATATATTGCCATTACTAATGCTGCTGCTTGATAATCTGTAACATTTCCATTAGTATAATTTTTTATAAAATATTCTATTTCTTCTTTTGATAATTCTTTTTTATCTCTTTTTTTTGCTATAATATCTAAAATATTCATAATTTTGCCCTCTATTTTATATTTTTAGTAAAACTTCTTCTGTGCAATGGACATAGTCCATATTCTCTTATTGCCTGCATATGCATTGCTGTACCATAGCCTTTGTGTTTTTCAAAACCATACATAGGGTAAATTTCGTCCCACTGACGCATTATTCTATCCCTTGTAACTTTTGCAATAATTGACGCCGCTGCTATTGAATAGCATTTTGCATCTCCTTTTATTATTGGAGTATATGGTATTCCTAGAGTGTCTATTTTATCTAAAGCATCTACTATAATTCTATCTGGTTTAACTTTCAACTCTTTTATTGCTGTTGTTAGCCCTTTTTTTGTAGCATTTAAAATATTTATTTCATCTATTTCTTTTTGGTCTATTATTCCTACTCCCCATGCTATTGCTTCATTTGTAATTTGCTTATATAAAGTTTCCCTTTTCTTTTCTGAAACTTTTTTAGAATCGTTCACTCCTTCTATAAATGAATCTTTTGGCATAATTACAGCAGCTACTACAACAGGTCCTGCTAAAGGTCCTCGCCCTGCTTCATCTATTCCACAAATCATTTGTACTCCCGTACTATAAATTTCGTTTTCTATTTTTTTTAATTCTATTAATCTTTGTTTCTCTTTTTCTTTCATTTAAATTTCCTTTTGCTAGTTTATTATATTTTTCCTATCCATTTTATATTATTGTTTTTTCTATTACTTATCTTCTTCAATTACCTCATTTTCTGTTTCATTAACAATTTCATTTTGATTTTCCTTTTTACTATTAACTTCTTTAATTTCAGTTAATTTGTAGTATGTGTTATCTTCTATTGTAATTCCTTTTGCATAAATAATTTCATCTGTATTATAATTTACTATATAAAAACCATCTCTTATTTTCACATCTATTAATCCCATTTCATCTAAAGTCTGTTTGTCTATTATATAATACTTTGAAAAATCTTTTTCTTCTTTTGATATTACACTATCTTCTAATAGTTTTTTTATAGTCTCATCTTCTAAATTTTCTTCTATTTTTTTACCTTTTAAACCATCATCATCGCCTTTTATAGTAGCTTCATTTGATAGTATTTTTACTTTTCCTTGAATTAATAACATATCTGTTTCATACATTTTTAATACTTCATCTTCTAGTTTTATTTTTGAAAAAAATAATGCACATATAACAAGTCCAATAATTACTACAATAGCTATAGCCCATACAATATGTGACATTCCTTTTTGACTTTTCATTTTATTTCATTCCTTTCATTAAATACATTTTATAATTAAATATATGAATCTTTTCGATATTTATTATATATTGACAATTTAATAAAATCAATATAATATAACATTATTTTCACACGTTTTTCACAATTAAGTTGTATGCTATGTGTGAATTAGGAAAAAATAATTAAAAAGGAGTCTTTATTATGGAAAAAAATGATAATATTATTGAAGGTCAAAAAGTAGAAGAAAGTAAAACTGAATACAAACCTATAGGTACAATTTCAGTAAACAAAGAAAAAAATCATTCAAACTTTGGAAGTAAAGTTTTTACACCGTTTTTATCAGGTGTTGTAGGAGCAGGTCTTGTAGTAGGAATTTGTTTTGGGGTGCCTAGCATAAAAAACAATATTGTAAACTCAACTACTTCAACCAATACAACAAGTACTAGTACTTCTAGTGGAACAATTTCTGCTGTTTCATTAGAAAACTTTTCAGACACAGGTATAAATGTTGCAAGCAAGGTTCTACCTTCCGTTGTTGGTATAAAAGTAGAATATTCTGTATCTTCTGTATTTTATAGGAATATGTCTAGCACTGCTACTGCCGAAGGTTCAGGTGTTATTATTAGAGAAGATGGGTATATTTTAACAAATAATCATATTGTAAACTCTAGTTCATCTTCAAGTTATTATGAGGTTGGAAAAGCAAATAAAGTAACTGTTTATTTATACAATGATGAAACAGCTTATGAAGCTACTATTGTAGGTACAGATGAACAAACTGATTTAGCCGTTTTAAAAATAGATAAAACAGGTTTAACAGCTGCTACTCTTGGTGATTCAGATAATGTTAAAGTTGGTGAATTTGCTATGGCAATTGGTAACCCTTTAGGTATGCAAAGCAGTGTTTCTTCTGGAATAATTAGTGCTGTTAATAGAAAGGTTACATCAGACAATAAAACTTATACTTTAATTCAAACAGATGCTGCTATAAATTCAGGTAATAGTGGTGGAGCTTTAGTAAATAGTAATGGTGAAGTTATTGGAATTAACACTTTAAAAATGTCTGGTTCTGGAATAGAAGGAATGGGATTTGCAATTCCTATTAATTCAACAAAAACTATATATGAACAACTTATACAATATAGTAAAGTTAAAAGACCTTATATTGGTATATCTGGCAGAGACTTAGATGAAGAAACAGCAAAAGCAAACAATTTAGTAGTTGGTGTATATGTTATTTCTGTAGATGAATTTTCTAGTGCTGAAAAAGCTGGAATAAAAATTGGTGACGTTATAACAAAAATAGATGGAAAAGAAATTACAACTATGGAAGAACTTAACGAAATAAAAAATACACACTCTATAGGAGATGAAATTACTTTAACAGTAAATCGTAATGGAAGTGAAAAAGAATTTAAGCTTACTCTTCAAGAGCAATAAGAACATGATTAATATTTTTAGACATTAAAAAACAAAATAGAAATTCAATATTTAAAAGTCGTAAATATTGAATTTCTATTTTGTTAGTTTATAGAATAATTAGCACTAATTTTAATAAAAGAGGCATGATTAGTATTTCCTTATTTTTCAGATATTTTTTTATTCGGTATCTTCTTTTCTTTGCTTCTTACGAAGTTTTATTAGCTTTAAGGCAAAGCATTATTAACATAATGCTTTTTATAGCTTTCTAATTTTTTACAAATTTAGAAAGTCGTACTTAGGCGCACATAGCTACAGTTAATGACATCGCTGCGGTTCATGTACCCAAAGTAGAAGTCAGCGAAACACGCGTAGCGATTATTTCCTAGCGACGACGACCAACAGCAAATAGGCAAACCTTTGGTTGTGTAGTCATCAGTTGTTATTCCTAAATTGTATCCGAATGCACTCCACTCTTCTTTTGATGGT
>CAVFFZ010000006.1:0-57718 GCA_963621995.1 Lachnospiraceae bacterium | reverse complement strand
ATCAACAGTACACAAAGACTTAAGTGAACGAATTTTAAAGATAAACCCTGTACTTGCTGCACAGGTAAGAGTAATATTAGATGAAAATAAGGCAGAAAGACATATAAGAGGAGGGATGGCAACAAAATTAAAATACGACCATATGAAAGAAAATAAGGTAGGATAAAGAAATTATGGCATTTCTATTGACAAATTTAAAATAATATATTACAATACTATTATTGAAAAAGAAGAAGCAATCCACTTCTCACCTTATCTAATTAGGGAAAAAGGTTAGAAAATATAATATTTTAAAGCAGAAATGCTTAAAATTTTTGTGTGTGGATTGGCTTGTTTCAAGTCAATCTTTTTCTATTTATAAAATAGAATTAAACTTTGGGGGTGTTTTATATTAAACAAGATTTACCAATTAATGAACAAATTAGAGCAAAGGAAGTTCAAATTATAACGGATGAAGGACAAAAAATAGGTCCAATATCTTTAAACGAAGCATTAGATATGGCTTTTGAAAAGAAATTAGATTTAGTACTAGTTGCACCAAATTCAGAAGTTCCAATTTGTAAACTAATGAATTACGGGAAATATAAATTTGAACAAGCAAAACGTGAAAAAGAAGCAAAAAAGAAACAAAAAATATTCGAACTAAAAGAAATTAGAATTACACCTAATATTGAAGATCATGACTTTGGATTCAAATGCAAAAATGCTAAAAAATTCATTGAAGATGGAAACAAAGTAAAAATTACAGTTCGTTTCCGTGGAAGAGAATTAAACTATGTAAAACAAGGTGAAGCAGTACTAAATAAGTTCATAGAAGAATTAGCAGATGTAGCAACTCCAGAGAAAAAAACAGTATTAGAAGGTAAAAACATGTTTATTATATTAGCTAAAAAAGTAGAAAAATAGTTACAGCTAATATTTAATATAAAAACAAAACGATAGGGGGAAATAATTATGCCAAAACTAAAAACAAATAAAGCTGCAAAGAAAAGATATTCTTATACAGCAACAGGAAAAGTTAAAAGAACAAAATCAAATAGAAGACATCTTTTAGCAAACAAAACATCAAGAGCAAAATCAAGAGGAAAAATCCAAGATGCTTATGCAGATAAAACATGTGAAGCAGGAATCAAAAAAATGTTACCATATGGTAATTAATGAAGAACGATAAAGAGGATAAAACTATAACTATTTGAACACTAATTCACGAGGGGGTAGGAGACATTCCTTAACTTTAGTGAAAGTGACAAAGAGGTAAGGAGTGTCCCCTGTCAAATAAAAAAAGGAAGGTGAAATAAAAATGGCAAGAGTAAAAACAGCAAGAATAACTCGTAAAAAACATAAAAAAATATTAAAAAGAGCAAAAGGTTACTATGGAGCAAAACATTATAGATTCAGAATGGCTAAACAAGCTGTTATGAAATCAGGAATGTATGCATATGTAGGAAGAAAAGATAAAAAATCAAACTTTAGAAAATTATGGATAGCAAGAATTAACGCAGCAGCAAGAATGAATGGAACAACATATAGCAAATTAATTTCAGGAATGAAAAAAGCAAGTATAGTTGTAAACAGAAAAATGCTTGCAGAACTAGCTGTTAATGATCCAAAAGCATTTGCTGAAATTGCAAAATTAGCAACAAAATAGAAAATAATAAAAAATAAAAAGCAATCTTTAAGAATGCTTTTTATTTTTGTATTATAGATAAGTTCTGTTTATAGAAAGATTTTCTGTACTGGATAAATATGATAAGTCTAAAATTTTCTTGAAATTTACATTTGATAGAAAATTTTAGACTTACTTTTTGCATTAAAGAAAATTTGAAAAATTGAAAACAAGCTAATTTTATATTTTAACAAATTCAAATAAAATTCTTAAAATTAGTTATTGACTAAATAAGAAAATAAATATAATATAAAAGCATAAATAAAGAAACAAAAGGAGAAAAAGATATGAGAATAGGAATTGATATTGATGGAGTATTGACAGACATGGAAAAATTTTTGGCAGATTATGGCTCAAAATATTGCGTAGAAAACAATTTGCCAGTAAATATTAAAGAAATAGAATATGATGAATTTAAAACTTTTAATTGGTCAGAAGAACAAGGAATAAAATTTTGGAATGAATATATTGTATATTATGCTACAAAATATCCAGCTAGAGCATTTGCAGCAGAAGTAATAAAAAAATTAAAAGAAGAAGGACATGAAATTTATATAACTACTGCAAGAAATGACTATGGAGTTCCAAAAGAATATATAGGAAAAATGAGGGGAGAAATAGTAGCTAAATGGCTAGAAGAAAATGAAATTTTATATGACAAAATAATATATACAGAAGGAAGTAAATTGCCATATGCAGTAGGAAATTATATAGAATTAATGATAGAAGATTCTCCAGAAAATATAAAAGAATTATCAAGTAAGATACCAACATTTTGCTATAATTGTGAATATAACAAAAATATAGAGGGCGAGAATATTACAAGGGTTTATAGTTGGTATGATATATATTATAAAATAAAGAAAATGTTTTAATATGAAGTGACGAACCTAAAAATTTGAAGTAAATTAAATTTTTAGGTTCGTCTTTAAAGTTTATTGTTTTTTCATTTTAGGTTTTGCAATTAAAGAAGCAATATAACCAAAGAAAACAGCAGCAGCGATTCCACCGGCAGATGCCTTAACACCACCTATAAAAGCACCAAGTAAGCCATTTTCTTTAACGGCTTCTAAAGTTCCTTTAGCAAGATTAGCACCAAAGCCAGTAAGGGGAACAGTAGCACCACAGCCGGCAAAATCAATAATATATTTATAAATTCCAAGTCCACCAAGAATAACGCCAGTTGTAACAAAGACAACTAAAATTCTTGCAGGCGTAAGTTTTGTTTTATCTATTAAAATTTGACCAATTATACAAATAACACCGCCAACAACAAAACAGCGAAGTAATTGCATAAAATCAATGCTTTGTAAAAACTCCATAAAAACTCCTTTCTAAAAAGCTCCAAAAGGGACAGACCTACTTTTGGAAACGTCCCTTTTGGTATTAATTTTCAATTGCTATTGCATGAGCAATTCCTGGAATAGATTCACCTTGTTGTGCAGAAGTAGAATTTGTAAGGGCACCAGTAGCAATTAATAAAATTTTATTTATTTTTTTATCTCGTAATTGTTTAAAAAAGTAACCAGAAAATACAGTACCTATGCATGCACAACCACTACCACCACTATGAGTATCTTGCTTTAATTTGTCAAAAATTAATACTCCACAATCATCATAATTACCATTTATATTATAACCTTTGCTTTTACACAAATCTTGTACTATTTCCTTTCCAATATGGCCTAAATCTCCTGTAACAATTGCATCATAGTAACTTGGCTTTCTGCCTGTGTCCTCTAGGTGAGTAATTAGTGTATCAAAAGCGGCAGGAGCCATTGCAGCCCCCATATTATTTGCATCTTTTATTCCCATGTCTACAATTTTACCAGGGGTAATATGTGTTATAAAAGGGCCATTTCCACTTGCAGATAAAACTGCTGCTCCTGAACCAGTTACTGTCCATTGCGAAGTAGGAGGTCTTTGGTTTCCTAATTCTAAAGGAAATCTAAATTGTTTTTCAGCACTACAAAAATGGCTAGATGTAGCACATAAAACATTTGTGGCAGCTTTAGAATCAATGAAAACACTACCTAAACACATACTTTCAACAAAAGTAGAACAAGCACCAAAGACTCCAAAAAATGGAATATTTAATTCTCGCAATCCAAAACTAGAAGAAATACATTGATTTAATAAATCTCCTGCAAAACAAAAGTCAATTTGACTACTAGAAATCTGTGATTTTGAAATAGCCATATTAACAGTTTCTTTTATAATTTTGCTTTCAGCTTTTTCCCAAGTTTTTTCACCCCAGAATTCGTCGTTTAAACATTTGTCAAAGTATCCAGCCATAGGACCTTGAGCTTCTTTAGGACCTACAATAGAAGCTGTTTCAACAATAGTTGGTGGAGCATCAAAACGAATAGTTTGCTTTCCAATTTTATTCATAAAATTATCATCCTTTCTGTGTATTTTTACAAAATGTTAATTAAAAACATTTTAATAAAACAGTAAAATTTATTGAAATAAAGTAGCAATAATTCCAACTATAACTGCTGTTGAAATACCAAATACTAAAACTGGTCCTGCCACTGTGAACATTTTTCCACCAACACCCATAACATATCCTTCAGATTTATATTCTATAGCAGGTGAAACAATAGAATTAGCAAAGCCTGTAATAGGTACAAGAGAGCCAGAACCTGCAAATTTACCTATTTTATTAAAAATATTAAGTCCAGTTAAAAATGCTGAAATTCCAATTAAAACGATAGATACAACAGTATTTGAATTAGCTACATCCATTCCTTTAAATTTGCAAAAATCAAAAATTATTTGTCCAATCGAACAGATAAGTCCACCTACCCAAAATGCATTAAAGCAATTCTTTAAAATAGGTGAATTAGGAGATTTTTTTTCAACATATTTATTATATTCTTCAGGAGTTTCAATAGGATTCATATATATCACTATCCTTTCTTTTATTAATCTCTATCACGATCAATAGTAAAAGCTAAATCTAACTCAACATAGTATTCAGCTATTTTCTTACCATTAATTTTAGCTGTTTGGTCTAGAATTTTAACACTAGTTAAATAATCAATTGTTTTAGAAGCCTCAGCTACTGTTTGTACTATTGCATCTTTCCAAGACACAGTAGATACACCTGTTACATGAAGATGTTTTTCCATTTTTATATCAACCCTTTCATTCTTTTTTTCTTTTCATATTCCAGGAAAGTTTGGAGAATTTTCACGGAATATGAAAATTCTTTGCTAAACATTCCACACAAATTTTATTGAATAAAATTTGGCGAACGAACAAAGACGAGGCATGAGAAGTTTTCTGAAATGATTAAAAATATTAATCATGCCTCTTTTGTTCTATAATTTCCTGAAATGTGAAAAATATACAAATATTTTTGATGAAATAAAGACGTTTCTTAAAAAGTAGGAAAAGAAGAAATGAAATTACCAAATGGACATAACTATATTTTGAAAATGTCCCTAATGGTAAAAAAATAAATCAAAAAATAAGTGAAAAAACTTGAAAAGTAAAAAAAGATAATATAATATAGATACGTACATAAAAAAAGAAGAAAAATAGGGAGTTAATATGAAAACAAAAAAAGAAGGAAAATTAAAATCTAATATATTATTTAAAGTACTTGTAATAGCTATTTTTATAGGAATTATAGCTGTTGTAATTAACTTAGCACCTAACTATATTAGAAAAGAAATAAAAGATAAAATGAATGTTATTATAAATAATAATGATGTAACTACAAGTATGAAATTTAATGCATTTGTGGATGAAAAAGACGTTGTGTACATTGCAACAAAAGATATTGCAAATTTCTTTGATGAAGACATTTATTATGATAATGTATATGATCAAATAATAACATCTTCTGAAACCAAATTAGCGGTATTACCTTTAAATAAAAAAGAAATAACTGTTAATGGATCAAATGTTAAGATTTATGGAAGTACAATAAAAAAAGATAATGAATTTTATTTGCCATTCTCAGAAATGAATGATATTTACAATGTGGAGGTAAAATATAATCAAGAAAGCAATATTTTAACAATTGATTCTTTAGATAGAGAACAGAAAAAAGCAAATGCAAGTAAAGATATAAATGTTAAATATAAACCAACAATATTTTCAAAAAATATAGATAAAGTTAAAAAGGGAGATAGCGTAATTGTAATTGAAAATGAAGAGAATGGATGGTACAAAATAAGAACAAAATTAGGTAAAATAGGTTATACTAAAGATATAACTAATATTTATACTGTAAGGGAACAAATTGAAACCAAAAAACAAATTGAAGGTAAAGTAAGTTTGGTTTGGGATTATTATTCAGAATATGCTTCAGCACCAAATAGAGAAGGAACAAAAATAAATGGTGTAAATGTGGTTTCTCCTGCATTTGCAAATTTAGAAAAATCAGGAGAGCTAAATATAAATATTGGTGACGCAGGCAAAAAATATGTAGATTGGGCACATGATAATAATTATAAGGTTTGGGCAATTGTTTCTAACAATTCATATAAAAATGCTACATCAGAAGTTCTAAATGATTATAATAAAAGGGCAGAATTAATAAACAAAATTGTTACTATGGTAATATCATATAATTTAGATGGAATTAATATAGATTTTGAATATATGAACGAAAGCGATAAAGATGTATTTTCAAGATTTATAATTGAACTTTCGCCAAGACTTAAAGAATACGGAAAAGTACTTTCTGTAGATGTTACAGCACCAGATGGAAGTGAAAACTGGTCATTATGTTATAATAGAAATAAAATTGGAAAAGTAGCAGATTATATAATATTTATGGCATATGACCAATATGGAATATCATCTACATCTGCAGGAACTACAGCAGGAGCAGATTGGGTAGAAGTTAATATTAAAAAATTCTTAGGTCAAGAAGAAGTAAATGCAGAAAAAATAATTTTAGGTATGCCATTGTATACAAGAGCATGGAGAGATACTTCAAATGGAGTAGAAAGTAATGTAGTTTCTATGAAATATATAGATTCTACAGTACCATCTGATGCAAATAAGCAATGGGATGAAAACTTAAAACAATACTATGTGGAATATCAAAAAAATGGAGTAAGCTATAAAATGTGGATAGAAGATGAAAAATCTATTGAAGCAAAATTTGACTTAATGCATAATTACAAATTAGCAGGTGCTGCTTACTGGCAAAAGGATATGGAAAAAGAAGGACTATGGGACTTAATTGAAAAAGAAATAAATAAATAGGAATATAAAAAAATCACCAACATATAATTTAAAAAAATTATAAGAAGGTGATTTTTTGATAAATATATATATAAAAGAATTAGAAGAAAAAGACAATATAGAAATGTATACAAACTATCCTAAATGGATAAAGAAAACTATAATGTTATTTTATACAAAATTCAACAAAATTATAGTAAAGGAGATTAACGAAAACAATAAAATATATTTAATACCAAATATAAATAAAAAAGCTATATATGTAACAATAAGAAATAAAATAGAAAAAGAAAAAACTAAAACACAAAAGGTACAAGCTATTTTAGAAGATAAGATAAAAAAATACAAAGATGAATTATATAATATAAAAATTGTAGATGGGAAAGATGCAATGACAGAACAAATAGAAAATATATTAAGTTACATATTAGTCAATAATCCTATAGAACTACAAGATATTTATATATTAACAAATAGCTATGATGAAAGTAGCATTAGTATAATAAAAAAAATAGCAGTAAAAGCAAAAACAATGAATATTATAACAAAAAATGTAGAAAAATATAGAACATTAGAGGCGATTTTAGAAGAAAAAGGGATTATATTAAATATTGCAAATAACAAAAAGAAAAGCTTGAGAAAAGCAAAAATAATTATTAATTTAAATCTTTCAAAAGATCAAATAAATACTTATCAACTTTTTAGAAATAGTATAATAATCAATTTATCTAAAGAAAAGTTAATTAATTTAAAAGGATTTGAAGGAACAATTATAGACAATATTGATATAAAATTAGATAAAAATAACATTAACAGCATTTGGAAAGAAAACAATATAATAAACAATTTTAAAGATGTGGAAATATATCAAACATTAAGTGAAATAGAAAAAGAGCATGTAGAAATAAGAGTAGATAAATTATATGGAAATAATGGGGAGATTAATCAAAAAATATTGACAAATTTAAAAATGTAGATTAATATAATAAGGCAATCTTATTTTAAACAAGGAGGAATTGTTATGGAAGATAATAAAGAAGTATTATTAACACAAGAAGGGTATGATAAATTAGAAAAAGAATTGGAATATTTAAGAACAGAAAAAAGGGCAGAAGTTGCAGAAAGAATAAAAGTAGCTTTAGGTTTTGGAGATTTATCTGAAAATTCAGAATATGATGAAGCAAAAACAGCTCAAGCTGAAAACGAAGCTAAAATTGCAGACATAGAAAACAAAATTCGTTATGCAAAAATTATAGATGAATCTGAAATAGATACAAAAACAGTACAAGTAGGAAATGTTGTAAAAGTATTTGATATGGAATTTGAAGAAGAAGAAACTTATACAATAGTAGGCTCAACAGAAGTTGACTTATCTCAAAATAAAATATCAAATGAATCTCCAATTGGAATGGCTTTATTAGGTGCAAAAAAGAATCAAATAGTAGAAGTTAATGCACCAGCAGGAATCATAAAATATAAAGTATTATCAATAACAAAATAATAATTAAAAATAAAAGAACTTATGTAGGAAATAAAGTTATTTCCTATTTTAAGTTCTTTTTTAGTAACTATTAAATATTTAATGCACTTTCTAAGCTAAGTTTTATCATGTTATTTAAACTTTTTTGTCTTTCTTCAGTGGAGATAGATTTATTTTCAAATTTAGAATCTACAACAGTTAAAAGGCAAGCAGCTTTTTTATTTAAGACTTTTGCTGTATAAAATAATGCAAAAGATTCCATTTCAGAACCAAGTAAATTTAAATCTTTTGGAAGTCTATCAATTAGTTTTTGAATATCTTCCATATATGGATCAAAATATTCATTACAAAGAATATTTCCACATTTTATAGGAAGGTTTTCTTTTTGTGAAGTTTCCTTTATAATATTAAAAATTTCACTATCAGAATTTGCAGTATGGCAAATTTCATTATTCATAGCTAAGGCAAAATTTCCTTCTGTATAGCTTTTTTCTACTAATATTGTATCAAATATTTTTATATCAGGTGTAAAAGTACCACAAGAACCTATACGAATAATAGTATTTACATTATAAAATTTATATAGTTCATAGCAGTAAATTCCCATACTAGGCATTCCCATACCATGAGCCATTACAGTTAAAGTTTTTCCTTTATAAGTTCCAGTGTAAGCAAACATGTTGCGAACTGTATTTACAAGTTTGTAATCTTCTAAAAAATTTTCAGCAATATATTTTGCACGAAGTGGGTCTCCTGGCATAATAACAATATTTGCAATATCTTCTTTTTTAGCTTCATTATGAGGTGTCATATCAAATCTCCTTTTCATTTTTTTACTAGTATACCAAATAATATTAAAAAATACTATAAATTTTTACAAAAATATTGCATAAAAAAAAATTAAATGATAAGATTAGATAAATTTAAAAAACATATTAATAGATTAAAAAAAAACTGAATTTTTCGGCAAATTTTTTTTAATCTTTTTTTATATATTAGGAAAGTTATGCAACTTTCCTAATATATAAAATTACATTGCACAGAAAATTTATTTCATAAATTTTTGCTCACGAACAAATTTGCTGAAAATTTTAATTTTATTGAGTATAATAAAAAGTAGAGTTGAGACTGAAAATTGAAAATTTTCAGATTTGTTCTTTTTATATAAGAATTATAGGGGGGAATAGCACATGAAAAAGAAGTACATTTTTGTAACAGGTGGAGTAGTATCTGGATTAGGAAAAGGAATAACAGCAGCATCATTAGGAAGATTACTAAAAAACAGAGGATATAAAGTTGTAAATCAAAAATTCGATCCATATATAAATGTAGATCCAGGAACAATGAGTCCATATGAACATGGAGAAGTTTTTGTAACAGATGATGGAGCAGAAACAGACTTAGACTTAGGACATTATGAAAGATTTACGGACGAAAGTTTAACAAAAAATTGTAGTATAAGTATGGGAAAAATCTATCAAGAAGTATTAGATAGAGAAAGAAGAGGAGATTATTTAGGAAAAACAGTTCAAGTTATTCCTCATATTACAAATGCAATAAAAGAAAAAATATATGCATTTGAAGATACGGATATAGATATAGTTATTACTGAATTAGGTGGAACTGTAGGTGATATTGAAGGACTATCACTTATAGAAACAATTAGACAAGTAGGAATAGAAAATTCACCAGAAGATGTTATATATATACATGTTACACTTCTTCCTTATATACATGGCTCTAATGAATTAAAATCAAAACCTACACAACACTCTGTAAAGGAGTTACAATCTTTTGGAATAAAGCCAGATATATTAGTATGTCGTTCAGAAACAGAAATTCCTGAAGGCTTAAGAGAAAAAATGGCATTATTCTGCAATGTAAGAAAAGAAGATATTATTGCAAATAGAACAGCAGGATGTTTATATGAAGTACCATTAATGTTAGAAAAAGAAGGCTTAGCAATTCAAGTGTGCAAGCACTTAAGGCTAGAGAATAAAGAACCTAAAAATAATAAATGGGAAAAAATGATAGAAAATATCAATAACATTCCAGAAAAAGAAGTGAAAATTGCAATAGTTGGAAAATACGTAAGATTAGAAGATTCATATCTTTCAGTTGCAGAAAGCTTAAGACATGCAGGTTTTGCAAACAATGTAAAAGTCAGCATAAAATATATAGATTCTGAAACAATAACAAGTGAAAATGCAAAAGAAAAATTGAAAGATTTAGATGGAATAATTGTTCCAGGAGGCTTTGGAAACAGGGGAATTGAAGGAAAAATACAAACAATAAAATATGCTAGAGAAAATAAAATTCCATTCTTAGGAATATGTTTAGGAATGCAAATGGCAGTAGTAGAATTTGCAAGAGATGTATTAAAATTAGAAGATGCAAATTCAGAAGAATTTGAACCAGAATGTAAAAAACCTGTTATTCATATAATGACAGACCAAAAGATAATAACAAAAAAAGGTGGAACAATGAGACTTGGAAGCTATCCTTGTGAAATAAAAGAAGGAACACTTGCACATAAAATATATAAAGAAAAAAATATAAATGAAAGACATCGTCATCGTTTTGAATATAATAACGACTATAGAGAAAAAATGGAAAAAGCAGGCCTTACTATTTCAGGAACATCTCCAGACGGAACTTTAGTAGAAATAGTAGAAATAAAAGATCATCCATTCTTTATAGCAGGACAATTCCATCCAGAATTTAAGTCGAGACCAGATAGGCCAGCACCATTATTTGTTGAGCTAGTAAAAGTAGCAAAAAAATAAAATGAATAAAACCACTTTATTTGGAGAAAATAATTCCAAATGAGGTGGTTTTATGAGATTAAAAATAAAGAAAAATTTGAAACCAATTATAATAATTAGCATTTTATTTGCTATATTTTTAAGTTATAATATATTTTTTAGAAATGAAGGAGTACTAGCGCTTTCTAAATATGGTTCAAGAGGTTCAGAAGTAACACAAATACAAACAAAATTAAAAAGATGGGGATATTATAGTGGATCTGTAGATGGAATATATGGAAGTCAAACATTAGCCGCAGTTAAATATTTTCAAAGAAAAAATGGACTAACAGTAGACGGAATTGCAGGAACAAAAACTTTGCAAGCAATGGGAATATATACATCTTCAAACTCTTCAAGTTCATCTAGTAATTCAAATAATGTTAACCTATTAGCAAGACTTGTTTACGGAGAAGCTAGAGGAGAACCATATGCAGGACAAGTAGCAGTTGCAGCAGTTGTATTAAATAGGGTAAAAAGCTCAAGCTTTCCAAACACAATAGCAGGAGTAATATACCAAAATGGTGCATTTGATGTAGTAAGTGATGGACAGATAAACATGAGTCCAAATAGTACTGCAATAAAGGCTGCACAAGATGCATTAAATGGGTGGGACCCATCATATGGAGCAATATATTACTTTAATCCTAATACTGCAACAAACAAATGGATATGGTCAAGACCAATGACTGTAACAATTGGAAACCATAGATTTTGCAAATAACAAGCAATAAGCAGGAAGAACATTAAATTTTAGTGTTCTTCTTTTTATGTCTAGAAATAAAAAAATAAGGAACTGCCTAAATGAAACACATACGATACCAATTTTAATTTACATTTTTTCTTGACAAAAAGCATATGTATTGATAAGATATTTTTGAAAACAATAGGAGGATTCAGCAATGAAATTATACCCAAATGCCTATTTAAAAAATGTAAAAGAAATAACAATAGATTTTTTAAATAAAAATAGTATAAAAGCACTAATATTAGATGTAGATAATACATTAATAGACTTCAATAAGAAAATGCTAGATGGTGTAGAAGAATGGTGCAAAAATTTAAAAAAACAAGGGATAAAACTATTTATAGTATCTAATAGTAATAAAAAAACAAAAGTAGAAATGGTAGCAAAAAAATTAGAATTACCATACATACATTTTGCAACAAAACCTTTTAAAAGAGGATTCAAAAAAGCAGCTAAAATGTTACAAGAAAAAAATGAAAACATAGCGGTTGTAGGGGATCAAATATTTACAGATGTAATAGGTGCAAATAGATGCAAAATGTTTTCTATATTAGTAGAGCCAATAGAGAAAAAAGATTTATTAGTAACAAAAATAAAAAGACCATTAGAAAATTATATTATAAAAAAATATCAAAAATCATTAGAAAAATAAGTAGCAAGTGAAAAAAATAGGAGAGATAAAAATGTATATAAATAATATAAATATAATATACTATATTTTAGTAGGAATTTTAGGATTAATAGTAGGACAATTTGTAGATTGGTGCAATATAAGATTACCAGAATATAAAAAAGTATTTTCAAAAGAATTTTTTACAATATATATGAAAAACTTTAAACCAAAATATTTATTAATGTTTACAACAGCAATATTATATATGACAATTCTTTATTTTAAATTTAAAAGTACAGATTTAATTATACAATTAAACGTATTAAAATATCTAATTTTAACACCAATGCTATTATCGGCATTGGTAATAGACTGGAAACTACAAATAATACCAAATCGCTTAAATTTAACAATATTTGAAACAGGTTTAGTATTTACATTTGCACAAGGAATGTGTGATATAAGCCAAGGAATTGATATGTTACTAGGTTCATTAGTTGGTGCAGGAATATTTTTAATTATTACATTACTTGGAGGATTAATTGCAGGAAAAGAAGCAATGGGATTTGGAGATGTAAAACTAATGGGAGCATTAGGGTTATTTTTTGGATGGAAAAAAATAATAGCAGTATCCCTAATAGCATTTTTAATAGCTGCAATTATTAGCATAATTCTTCTTGCTAGTAGGAAAAAGAAAACAGATGAATACATTCCATTTGGACCATTTATAGTAATTTCAGCATTTATTGTAGTATTAGTTCCTTTTGATATTTTATTAATTTGCTTATTAAAAATATTTACATTAGGAATGGCTAAATAATAAAAATATAAATAGAAAGTGTGATGTCCTATGAACACAAAAATAAGATGGTTAAGGGGAAAAATAAAAATGCAAGATATGCAGGGAATGATTGTTTCAAACCCTGTTAATATTCGTTACTTAACAGGAATTTTAGCAGAAGGTTTACTATTAATTACAAGAAAAGAAAACATATTTTTAACAGATGCAAGATATATAGAAGAAGTAAATTCTACATTAACAATTGATGATGAAATAATAGTATATGAATTTAAAGATTTTAGTAAAGATGAATACGAGAATTTCTTTTTGTTTTGTGAAAACGTAGGATTTGAAGAAGACTATGTTACTTATTCAAAATACAAACAATACATGCATGAATTTAAGATAAACAATTTACAAGAAACAGAAAAAGTAATAGAAAAACAAAGAATGATAAAAGATGAAGAAGAAATAGAAAAGATAAGTAAAGCTTGCAAAATAACAGATAATTGCTTTAAATATTTATTAGATTTTATAAAAGTAGGGCAGACAGAAAAAGAAATAGCTTTCGAAATAGAAAAGTATTTTAGAACACATGGAGCGGAAGACAAAGCCTTTGAAACAATTGTAGCTTCAGGTAAAAACTCTTCAAAACCACATGCAGTTCCAACAGATAGAAAAATAGATTTAGGAGATCCAATCACAATAGATTTTGGGTGCAAATACGAAGGATATTGTTCGGACATGACAAGAACAATATTTGTAGGATATGTACCAGAAAAAATAAAACCTATATATGATTTAGTATTAAAAAATCAATTACAAACAGAAAAAGAACTAAAAGATGGAGCAAATATAAAAATATTTTCACGAATGGTAGAAAATGATTTTAAATTACATGAGTACGATCTAGTACATGCTTTAGGACATGGAGTAGGGCTAGATATTCATGAATTCCCATTTATACATGGAAAGAATGATAGTACTTTAAAAGAAAAAATGGTAATTACAAATGAGCCAGGAATATATGTGCCAGGCAAATTTGGAGTTAGAATAGAAGATACAACATTAATTACAAAAAATGGTTGTATAAATTTAACAAAATCAGACAAAAATTATATAGTGATAGAAGCAAAAAAATAATTAATAATATAGATTGAAAAAGGAAATTATATTGAAAAAATTACTTATGATGGCTTAAAATAACAAAAAGCACTTGATTTTTAGCTGAAAATATAGTAAAATAACTAACATTGATAAAACGAAATAAAAGATATGACAAAATTTTAATCATATTGGAATTAATAAAAGGAGGAAATAAAATGGCAGAAGTATATATGGCAGGAGATTTTAGAAATGGAACAACATTTGAAATGGATGGAAACGTATTCAAAGTAGTAGAATTTCAACACGTAAAACCAGGAAAAGGAGCAGCATTTGTTAGAACAAAATTAAAAAACGTTATTACAGGAGCAGTTTTAGAAAAAACATTTAATCCATCAGAAAAATATCCAGGAGCAGAAATTGAAAAAAGAGATATGCAATATTTATATGTAGATGGAGAATTATATTACTTTATGGATAACGAAACATACGAACAAATGCCTTTAAACAAAGAACAAATAGGAGATGCTCTAAAATACATAAAAGAAAATATGTCAGTAAAAGTACTTTCTTATAAAGGAAAGGTATTTGCTGTAGAACCACCTATGTTTGTGGAACTAGAAGTTACTTATACAGAACCAGGATTCAGTGGAAACACAACAACTACATCTGGAAAACCAGCAACATTAGAAAATGGTTATGAAATATCTGTACCACTTTTCGTAAATATTGGAGATGTAATTCGTATAGACACAAGAACTGGTGAGTATATGGAAAGAGTTTAATAGAAAAGAGGAAATAATACATGTCAGTATTAAGCGATAACTATAAAAGAATTATCACAGAAATCGAGGGAAGAATAACAAATCCTGAAGATTTAGAATTTGTTAAAGAAAAAATGTCTGAACTATCTATGATGTTTATGGATATTATAGATAATCTAGCAGATAAAGCAGACGAAAAAATAAAACAAATTGAAGAAAAACAAAAAAAGATAGAAGAGAAAATGAACGAAGTAGAAGGAGCCATTAATGAAATAGAGACTGATATCTATGTTGAAGATGACCAAAACTTCGATTTTGAAATAGTTTGCCCATATTGTGACTATGAATTTGTTACATCTATAGATGGAAAAGATGAAGTTACATGTCCAAAATGTAATAATGTAATAGAACTTGACTGGAATGATGATGAAGAAGATAGTTGTTGTTCAGGTCATTGCCATAGCTGTCACGGATGTGAAGAAGATGATGATTGCGACTGCGATGACGAGGAAAATGATGAAGACGATGATATGTAAAAAGAAGAACTTTAAAAAAGTTCTTCTTTTTTTGGTGGAGGTGAGGAGAGTCGAACTCCTGTCCAATATTTTTTCCATATGAACTTCTACGAGTGTAGTTCGTTATTAAAATTCCTATTATAATTCATTAACAAACAAACGAAAAATAATAGTAGCCATTAAAATACCTGCTATTCCCATGGCAAGAAATAGGTTCGTTTCCCACTAAATCGACGCCTTATATAAAATGTGGGGATTTTATACAAAACGTTAGCGCACTAGGCAGCTAAAGCAAATTCTCTTTGATCTGCGTTTATATTTATTTTCCCGTTTTTTAAAGTGGCAAACGAGAATCCACTACTCGCTATTCATACTTCTAAAACACTGTCGAAACCAATTACACCCCCAAATATTACAAGTACATAATTATTATACAATATTTGTAATTCAATTTCAATGGGAAAACATAACAAATTTAGGTTTACATATTGCAAAAATGAAAATAATAGTGTATAATACCTATGATTATTACATAAATGTTAACGTGTTACAATTCTATTAAATGTATGTTACAATTCTATTAATATTATTGACATATTATTCAAAACAGATAAAATAAGTATATAAAACAAAGGAGTACATTATGAGAGTAATTGCAGGAAAAGCAAAAGGAACTAAATTAAACTCTATAGATGATTTATCTACAAGACCAACTTTAGATAGAGTTAAGGAGCCTTTGTTTAGTATAATTCAAAATTATCTTGAAGAAGCATATGTATTAGATTTATTTGCAGGAAGTGGAGCATTAGGAATAGAAAGCTTAAGTAGAGGAAGCAAACAAGCTACATTTTGTGATAAATCATATAAAGTAATAAAAATATTAAAAGAAAATTTACAAAAAACAAGATTAGAAGAACAAAGTATAGTTATAAATCAAGACTATAAAAAATGTTTAGAACAAGTAAATAATAAGTTTAATGTTATTTTTGTGGATCCACCTTATAAAATGAATATAGGAGTAGATGCAGTAAAAAGAATTTTAAATTTAAATTTACTTGCAAAAGACGGAATTATTATATTAGAAACAGATGAAGAAGAAAGAGATATAAAAGAATTAGAAAATTTAGAAATAGAAATATATGATAAAAGAAAGTATGGAAGAGTAAGACTTCTCTTCTTACGTGAAAGGGGCTAAACAATGGAAATATTTACATTATTAGAAACATTAGAGGAAATGTTAGAAGGTAGCAAATCAATTCCTTTTTCTAATAAAGGCATTGTAGATAAAGAGGAAATGTTAGAAATTATAAAAGAAATACGTTTAAAATTACCAGAAGAATTAAAACAAGCTAAATGGGTAAAAGAAGAAAGACAACGTATTTTAGTTGAAGCACAAAAAGAAGCAGACGGAATAGTAAAAGAGGCAGAAAACAGAATTATTTCAATGATAGATGAACACGAAATAACAAGAAAAGCATATGAACAAAAAGCTGAAATAATAGAGACAGCAAACGAAATGTCTAGAGAAATTTCAAAAGGAACAAAAGATTATGCAGATAGCATTTTACAAAATATAGAAACAGCATTACAAAGTGCCCTTGAAACAATTCAAAATAACAGAAAAGAATTAAAATAAGAAAAGTAATCCACAATTTATGAACAAATTGTGGATTTTTGTGCCAAAAATTACCATTAAGGACGTTTCAAAAAGGGCAGATTAACCTCTTGAAAACATCCTTAATGGAGCTTAGAAAAAATAAAAATGCAATAAATTTAGTGGAAATTCTTGCAAATAAAGAAGTGTAATGATAAAATTGAAAGGTAAAATTAGGAGATTTTTTATACAAAGGAAGGATGTTTTAAATGGCCAAAAGAGGAAGAAAGAAAAAGTCAAAAGCAAAAGTAAATAATATAGATATTGCAGTAGTTGGAATGATTGTAATTAGTATTTTACTTGCTGTTTTAATATATACAAAATCAGGATTTTTAGGAGAAACACTAAGCCCAGCACTTGGTGGAATAATGGGATTTATTAAATATATTATTCCAGTTGGAACTTTTATAATAGGAATATATTTAGCTTGTAACAAAGAAAAAGGATATGTACTATCAAAGATGATGTTATATTTAGTATTTTTACTATGTATTGCAGTTTTACTTAGTGTATTTCAAATTTCAGCAGGAAATATAGGAATAACTAATGATATGAACAAAAATCTAGATGCAGCATACAAGTTAGGAACTCAAGATATAGGCGGAGGAGTAATAGGAACAATAATTGCAATACCTTTAATTAATTTATTAGGAAGTCTTGGAACAATAATATTAGCAATAGGGGTTGCAATAATTTCACTAACATTTATATTTAGAATTAAATCAGCTGAAATTATTTCAAATATAGTAGAAAATATTGAAGAGAAGAAAGAAGTAAAAAGAGAAGAAAGAGAAAGAATTAGAAAGTCAGATAAGAAACAACATTTATATGACGTTGAAGAAGAAAAACCAAGAAAAGAAACAGCAAGAGAAAAAAGATTGCGTGAAAAAGAAGAAGCAAAGAAAAAGGCGATGGAAATTGATGAAAATCAATTAAGTATAAATTTAAGTGGATTAGAAGATGAAATGAAAAGTGGCAAATTAAAGAAATATAATCATGATACAGATGATTTAAGACCACTTGGACTGGAAAAAACAGCAAAACCTAATCCAAATGAACTTGGAAATTTATTTAAACAAGAAATAGAAACAAAAGAAGAAAAAGTAAAAGAAGTATTAAATCTAGAACATACAATGACTACAGAAAGTGAAAATGAAAAATATGAATTCCCTCCAATAGAAATGCTTTCAGAAGGAAGTAAGCAAGCTTTAAAAGGAGGTAAAAAAGCAGTAGCAGATACGGCAACTAAATTACAAAAAACATTATATAGTTTTGGTGTTTCAGCAAAAGTAGAAAATGTTTCAATTGGACCAGCAATTACAAGATATGAACTAAAGCCAGCAGAAGGTGTACGAGTTAGTAGAATTGCAAATTTAGCAGATGATATAGCACTAAATTTAGCAGCAGAAACAATTCGTATAGAAGCTCCAATTCCAGGAAAACATGCTGTAGGAATAGAGGTTCCAAATGCGGAAAATGAAGTAGTACATTTAAGAGATATTATAGACACACCTGAATTTGAAGAGAATAAATCAAAACTTGCTTTTGCATTAGGAAAAGACGTAGGAGGAAAAGAAATAATTACAGATATTGCGAAAATGCCACATGTAATGATAGCAGGTGCAACAGGTTCTGGTAAATCTGTATGTATAAATACTTTAATTGCAAGCATAATATATAAAGCAAAGCCAAGCGAAGTAAAATTAGTAATGATAGATCCAAAAGTAGTAGAACTTTCAGTATATAATGGAATACCACACTTACTAATTCCAGTTGTTACAGACCCTAAAAAAGCTGCAGGAGCACTTGCTTGGGCTGTTCAAGAAATGGAAAACAGATATGCAACATTTGCTTCAAAAGGAGTAAGGGACCTAAAAGGTTATAACGAGGCAGTAGACAAAAAAGACGGAATTGGAAAATTACCACATATAGTAATTATTATAGACGAGCTTGCAGACTTAATGATGGTAGCTAAAAAGGACGTAGAAGATGCAATTTGCCGTTTAGCACAAAAAGCAAGAGCAGCAGGAATGCACTTAGTAATTGCAACACAAAGACCATCTGTAGATGTAATTACAGGATTAATTAAAGCAAATATTCCATCAAGAATAGCATTTGCAGTATCTTCACAAGTAGATTCTAGAACAATATTAGATATGGTGGGAGCAGAAAAATTACTTGGAAAAGGTGATATGTTATTCTATCCAGCAGGTGCATCAAAGCCAACAAGAATTCAAGGAGCTTTCATTTCAGATGGAGAAGTAGAAAAAATAGTAAACTTCTTAAAAGCAAATGGAGAAGTTAAATACAATGAAGATATTATAGAAAGTATAGAAAATGCAAATAAAACAGATAAAGAAATAGCAGAACAAGCAGAAGATAATGATGAAACAGATCCATTTTTAATGGATGCAATAGATGTGGTAGTTGAAACTGGACAAGCTTCTACATCATTTATACAAAGAAAATTTAAAGTAGGTTATGCAAGAGCAGGAAGAATAATAGACCAAATGGAAGAAAGAGGTATAATTTCAGGATATCAAGGAAGCAAACCAAGAGAAGTATTAGTTACAAAGGAACGTTTAGCAGAGCTAAAAATGGCAACAACTCCAAATCCACAACAAGTAGAAGAAAAAACAGAAGAATAAACTTTTATAAAAGTTAAGAAAGGCAAAAGAAAAAATGGCGAAAGAAGAGATCTTTTCAAAAATTAATTTAAAAGATTATAACAATGTTTTAGAAAATATATTAGAGCAGAAGGCTTTTTCAAAAGACGTAAAAAACCTTCTGCTTAGTATGCTATACAAAATAGAAAATGGATACGAAGATTATAAAACTATAAAAGTTAATGTATCAAATAAAAAATCTTATGTAAAAAAGATTATTCAAATAATAAAAGATGAATGCAAAGAAATACAGTTAATAAAGCCATTATCAGAAGATAGCAAGATTTTAGAAGAAAACAATGTGAATTATATAGTAGAAAAAGAAACAGGAAAAATAATTTCATACCAAAATGAACGAATGATGTTAGAAGCATTAGTTACATTAAGTCAAAAAGATATAGTATTAGATGAACAATATTATTTATATAATTTAGCAATGAAAGAGGTTTTAAGCATTGGAAACAGAATGAATTGTGTAGAAGTGATTCGTGATTTCAATGGATGGTCATGGGATATAACAGCAAATCAAATGGAAGGAAAAAATATTAATATTGTATATCAAATTTTGTTAATTCTTTTAGGAAATCGTTTCTTACAAAATTGGATTACAAATAAAGAAGATGATGAAGAAGACGAAGAAGCAGAGATACCAAGCAATGAAATTCTAAGAAGTAAATATAACGAAAACTTTGGAATGACAAAAGAAGAAATGCAAGAAGATAAGACTATAGATTATATAAGAAAAATGCGAGAAGTATTAGCAGAAAAATACGGAGCAGAAAATGCTATAGAATTCCTGGAACAACTTATAAAAACAATATTAGCAATAGGTTGTAATATAAATGAAAAACAAAAAGAAATAGTATTAAATCTTCAAAATCAATTTGCAAAAGATTTAGAAGAAATGCAAGATAACAAAGTATATGTAGAAGAACTATCAAGAAAGAAAAAAGAATTATCTGAAAGAATAAAAAATATAGATACATTGCTTAGTAATGATAAATTGCTAAGAAAAGAATATGAAAATAGAAATTCTGAGTTAGCAAATAAAGATAAAATTTTTAGTGTAAGTCATTTAAGTATTATGCTAGAAAAGGAAAAAGAAAAATATTTTAAAGAAATAAAAGAATATAATTTACAAATGCAACCTAAAGAATTTGTAGAGACAAAAAAAATATTAGAAGAAAAATTGGAATTTTTTGAGGAGATAGATGTAAAAGAAAATGAAAAAACAAACGAAGAAAAGCAAATAATTCTGTTACAAAAATTTTTCTTAAAATGTTTTGAAGAAAAAATTAAACGAGCCTTAACAAAAAAAGAAATAACAAATTTAATATATGAATTAAGATATTATGAGCAACTTCCTTATAGGCAATACAATATAAGCAAGGAAGAGAAAATAGCAGAGTATTTGAATAAAGTAGAAAAACAAGTAATAAAAAAGGCATGTTTAGAAAAAGTATTAATAAAATTTAGCGATGAAGAAGAGCTAAATTATAATATTTTAAAAAATCAATTTCAAAGTAAAATTATAAAACTAGAAAATACAATATATATATTAAAATACAAAAAAGGAATTTTAAAATTAGAAATTTACGACACAAATATAGAAGAAGAAACAAGAGAAATAGAAATAAAAGAAAAAGTAGAATTGCACGTAAAATTAAACAAAAAGATAAAAATTTGGGAATAGTGAAAAAAATGGATAATGACGCAAAAAGAAAAGTTCCATTTGAATCATAAGTAGGAGGTAAATATGAAAGTTACTTTTTTAGGAGCAACAAAAACGGTTACAGGTTCTAACTTTTTAGTAGAAGCTGCAGGAAAAAAGTTTTTAGTAGATTGTGGAATGTATCAGGGAAAAGCAGAAGATGAATGGGAAAACTCAGCACCTTTTGCATATGATGTACATGATATAGATTTTATGCTATTAACACATGCACACATAGATCACTCTGGTAGAATTCCTAAATTATATAAGGAAGGCTATAGAAATCCAATATATGCAACAAAAGCCACTTGTGAATTATGTTCAATAATGTTACCAGATAGTGGGCATATTCAAGAAATGGAAATAGAGTGGAAAAATAGAAAAAGAGTACGTAAGGGATTAAATCCAGAACCACCTTTATATACAGCTGAAGAAGCTACAAAATGTTTGGAGATTTTTAGCCCAATAAAATATGATGAAATAATAGATATAAGTGATAAAATCCATGTAAGATTTAATGATGCAGGGCACATGTTAGGTTCAGCAATAATAGAAATATGGGCTGAAGAAGACGGAAAAACTACAAAAACTGTATTTACAGGGGATTTAGGCAATAATGACATTCCACTTTTGTCATCACCAACAATGATAGATGATGCAGATTATTTAGTAATGGAATCAACATATGGAGGAAGACTACATAATAGAAATAATGACAAAGCAGAAATGTTTTTAAATATAGTTTCAGAGACATTAGATAAAGGCGGAACAGTTGTAATTCCATCATTTGCAGTAGGAAGAACACAAGAAATTTTATATGAACTAGATAATTTAAAAGACATAAGAACAGATGAAGAATTTAGAAAAAAATACGAGACTTTAATGAGAGTTCCAGTGTATGTAGATAGTCCGCTTGCAATTTCAGCAACTGAGATTTTTAAAAATAATATGGATATATTTGATGAAAAAACACAAGAAATAATGAGAAGCGGAGACAATCCACTAGAGTTTCCAGGACTACAATTTACAAAAACAGCAGAAGAATCTAAAGAATTAAACGAAAAAAATGAATCATCAATAATAATTTCAGCTAGTGGTATGTGCGAAGTTGGAAGAATAAAACACCATTTAAAACATAATTTATGGAATCCAAATAGTACAATATTATTTGTAGGCTACCAAGCACCAGGAACATTAGGTAGAAGAATTGTAGATGGAGAGAAAAAAGTAAAAATATTTGGTGAAGAAATAGCAGTAAATGCAAGAATTGAATATATAGAAGGATATTCTGGTCACGCAGATCAAGAGTGGCTTTTAAATTTTGTTTATTCGTTCTTGAAAAAACCAAAAACAATCTTTCTAGTACATGGAGAGCCAGAAGGTCAAATAATATTAAAACAAAAATTACAAGGAACAACACAAATTCCTGTTATAATTCCAGAGTATGGTGAGGAATATGAATTAAACGAAGAAGTACAAAGATTAGGAAGAGTAAGAGAAGCAAAAGAACACGAAAAGAAATATATAAGACTAGAAGTATTAGACAGAATACAAACTCTAAAAGAAGAATTAGAAGATATGTCAGATATAGTAAGGGAAGATATGCTTAATGAAGATGCAAAAGATGAAGACATAGAAAAATTAAATGAAAGAATAAAAGAACTAGAACAACAAATTGTAAAAATAGTAGAAAACTAATAGAACAAAAGAGGAATGATTAATATTAAGGGAAAGGAATTAATCTGATAGGTTAAGAACGTAGTAATAACAAACTATAAAATAATTTAAAAGATTGATTACATAAGTAAAATGGATAAAAAATACCTAAATGAAGCAATAATAGGAAATGATAAAATAGTTGCAAGTTTTAGTTCAAAGGGAGAAATGTTAAGGCTATTTTATCCAACAAGAGATTATAGACAATTTATAGATTGCATGTATACAGGAGTAAAAGTAAATGATTCAGCAACAATATACTTACATAATGATATAAACAATATATATGAACAATATTACACTGAAGATACAAACATATTAAATACAAAAGTAAAAAATACATATTTTAATTTATCTATATTACAAACTGATTTTGTATCTATTTCACAAGATATACTTATAAAAAAAATAGTATTTACAAATGAAAATACAATAGATTTAAATGTGAATTTTTTAATATATTCAAAATTATTATCAGACTGTAATAATAAAGGAGGAGCGAAAATAGAAAATAACATTCTTATGCAATATAGCCATAATTACACATATTGCATATTTTCAAAAACGCCAATATTGAACTATCGTTTAAATAATAGTAAAGAAGAAATGAAGTCAGGAACACTTAAAGATAAAGACTATATAGGAATGGCAGAAGATTCAGCAGTAAGCTTTAATATAGGAACACTAAAGCCAGGAGAAAGCAAAGAATTTGAAATTGCTATCTATATTAATAATAATAAAGAAAAATATAAATTTGACGAAATAATAGAAGATGTAGAAAAAATAAGAAAAATAGATATAAATAAAGAATTAAACAAAGTAGAAAAATACTGGAAAAACTATGTAGAAAAGCATGACGGATTAGAAATATTAACTAAAAAAGAAAAATGGCAGAAATTAATAACAGGTAGAGAAGAATTAAATGAAGTCACATATGCAAAATACATGCAGATGAGAAATGTATATGTAAGAAGCATTTTATTATTTCCGTTACTTACAAATTTAGAAACAGGAGGAATATCAGCAGGAATAGAAGTAGATGAAAAAAGAGAAAAGTCAGGAGGATATTCATATTGTTGGCCAAGAGATGCAGTATTTGTAACAAAAGCATTAGACATTTTAAATATGAAGGAAGAAACAACAAAGTTCTATTCAAAATTTTGTAAAGAAACACAAAGCAAAAATGGAATGTGGGAGCAACGTTTTTACACAGATGGAAGATTAGCTCCTTGTTGGGGGTATCAAATAGATGAAACAGCAAGCATAATATATGGAATATATGAACATTATAAAGAAACAAAAGATAAGGAATTCTTAAAACAAGTATATCCAATGTGCAAAAAAGCAATTGATGCGTTGGAGACGTTTAATTTTACATCATCTGCTCCTTTTACCACACAAGAAAATATGAAAAATTTTCTAACTCATGAAAGTTATGATTTATGGGAAATGCATGAAGGAATACATTTATATTCTATGTCAGCAATATATGCTGCATATATTGCAATGATTGAAATAGAAAGAATAATAGAAGATAAAAACAATAATATAGAAGAATTAGAAAAATCAGCAAGAAAAATAAAAGAATATTGTAGAGAAAATCTATGCAATAAAGAAGAAAGAACATTAAAGAGAAGCAATAAGGATAGTATATGTGATATAAGTACATTAGGAGCAGTAACTCCATTTAACATGTTTGAAGAAAGTGAAAAAGAAGTACTAAATACAATTGAAAAAATAAATATGACACTTAGAACATATACAGGTGGATATATAAGGTTTGAAAAAGACAACTATATGGGAGGAAACAATCCATGGCCAATAGCAACATTATGGATGGCACTATATAACATAAAGAAAAACAATAAAGTAGAAGCTAAAAAACAAATAGATTTTGTATTAAAAACAGCAACAAAACATGGTTTTTTGGCAGAACAGGTCAATAACGAAACTATGCAAGCAAAATGGGTAATAGGCTTAGGCTGGTCACACGCAATGCTAATAATAGCACTAAAGCAATTGGGAGGTAAGTATGGCGAAGAGTAAAACAATTTTTGTATGTAACGAATGTGGATATGAATCTGCAAAATGGCTTGGCAAATGTCCTGCTTGCAATGCATGGAATAGTTTTTATGAGGAAAAATTAGTAAAAGAAAAAGATGGTTCTTTTATTTCAGATAAAAAAACAAAGAGTAGCAAGCCAACTACTTTAAATAGTATTAAAGGAAAAGAAGCAACTAGAACTTCAACCGGGGTAGGAGAATTAGATAGAGTTTTAGGTGGAGGACTGGTTAAGGGTTCTCTAGTTCTTTTAGGTGGAGAGCCTGGAATTGGAAAATCTACATTAATTCTTCAGATTTGTGACAAAATGCAAGGAGAAGGTAAAGTTTTATATGTCTCAGGAGAAGAGTCAGCAGAGCAAATTAAGATAAGAGCAGATCGTTTAGATATAAAAAATGATAATATTTTATTTTTAGGAGAAACAGATATAGACTTAATAGCAGATGCTATCAAAGAAACTAACCCAAAACTTGTAATTATAGATTCTATTCAAACAATGTATAGTGATGAAATTACTTCTGCTGCAGGTACTGTAAGTCAAGTTCGTGAAATAACAGCTAGAATTATGAAAATTTGTAAGCAAGAAGCAATTACAACCATTATAATTGGACATGTTACAAAAGAAGGAAACATAGCAGGACCAAGGGTTTTAGAACATATGGTAGATACAGTTTTATATTTAGAAGGTGAAAGATACTTTTCTTATCGTATTTTGAGAGGTGTAAAAAATAGGTTTGGTTCTACAAATGAAGTTGGAATGTTTGAAATGCAAGAAAAAGGAATGGTTGAGATTACAAATCCTTCCTCTATTTTAATTTCAGACAGGGAAGATAACCCACCAGGAAGTATAATAGTAGCTAGTATGGAGGGAACAAGACCTCTTCTAATAGAGCTTCAAGCACTAACAATACCTACAGTCTTTGGACTTCCAAGAAGAACAGCAAATGGAATTGATTATAATCGTTTAACAGTTTTAATGGCTGTTTTAGAAAAAAGAGCAAATATGAATTTGGGTTCACAAGATGTATATTTGAATGTTGTAAGTGGAATAAAATTACAAGAACCAGCGGTAGACTTAGGAGTAATTTTAGCTGTTAGCTCATGCTTTAAAGGTATTAGCATTCAAAAAGATGTTGTTGCAATAGGTGAAGTTGGTCTAACAGGAGAGGTAAGAACAGTAAATATGATAGAAAAGAGACTAAAAGAAGCAGAAAAATTAGGATTCAAGAAATGCATTATTCCAGAAAATAACAAAAAACTATTGAAAGATAATTATAAATTAGATATAATAGGCGTTAGGAATATTAATGAGGCATTAAAGGTAATAAAATAGAGCAATGAGGTTAGGAGTTGAACTGAAAAAGTGGGTACATTTAAAGAAAGTAATATAACAGATGTATTAAAATTGATTTCACCAGGAACCCCTATTCGTGATGGATTGGAAAATATTTTAAAGGCAAAAACAGGTGCTTTAATAATTATAGGTGATAGTAAAGAAGTATTGGATCTTGTAGATGGTGGATTTAGATTAGATATAGATTACACATCATCTAGATTATACGAGCTTGCTAAAATGGATGGTGCAATTATTTTAAGTTCTGATTTAAAAAAAATATTATATGCAAATGCACAGCTTATACCATCTTCTGAAATAACCACGACTGAAACAGGGACAAGACATAGAACTGCTGAACGTACTGCAAAACAAACAGGAGAAATTGTTATAAGCATTTCACAAAGAAGAAATATAATAACTATATTTAAAGGTTACTCAAGATATGTATTAGAAGATACTTCAAGGGTTATTTCAAAAGCAAATCAAGCACTTCAAACTGTGGAAAAATATAAAAAAGTATTTGATAGTAAATTAAGTATACTAAATGAATATGAATTTAATGATATAGTAACTCTAGAGAACGTAATTACTTGTATTCAAAGAGCAGAAATGGTAATGAAAATGGTAGATGAAGTTCAAAGGTCTATTTATGAGTTAGGACAAGAAGGTAGATTACTAGAAATGCAATTAGAAGAATTAGTTGGAGGTCTTGAAAAAGAAGAATTACTAATAATAAAAGATTATATTGCACCAGGCAAAAAGCGAGCTTGCGAAAAGGTATTAAAAGAAATAAAGAGCTTAACACATGAAGACTTGATGAAGTCACAAATTATAGCAAGACTTCTTGGGTACGAAGATTTTGATAACTATGATGAAGTTGCAGTATATACAAGAGGATATAGAATTTTAAATAAAATACCAAGAATGCCAAGTAATATTGTGGATAATCTAGTAAGATCATTTAAATCTTTCCAACATATATTAGCAGCTGATATTCCAAGTTTAGACGATGTTGATGGAATTGGAGAGGTAAGAGCAAGAACAATAAAACAATCTTTAAAAAGAATGCAAGAACAATTTGTGTTTGATAATTTAATTTTATAAAGCAAAGGAAAGTGAAAAAAATGAAAAAAGACTTAATAACAAAAATAATTTATATAATAGCTATTATATTATTAATAGCAGGAATAGGATATGTGAGCTATGGAATAGTTAAAAAGCTTACAACTGAAGTACAAAATCCAATAGCGACTATTGAAGTTCAAGATTATGGAACAATAAAAATAGAATTATATCCAGACCAGGCGCCTAATACAGTTGCAAATTTTATAACTTTAGCAAATCGTGGATTTTATAATGGACTTACATTTCATAGAGTAATTCCAGGTTTCATGATTCAAGGTGGAGATAAAAATGGTGATGGTACAGGAACACCAACTCTTGATGATTTAAAAGGTAATGGAGATACTTCTACATATGCAATAAAAGGAGAAATGATTGCAAATAACTATACTACAAATAAAATAAAATTAGAAAGAGGAGTTATAGCAATGGCTCGTTCAGATTATAGCAGTATAAGTAGTAGTTTAACAGAAGAAAGCTATAATTCAGCAGGATCACAATTCTTTATTATGCATGAAGACTATACTTCATTAAATGGAATGTATGCAGGTTTTGGAAAAGTAATTGAAGGAATGGATGTTGTAGATGAAATAGCAAATACAGAAGTAACGTACAGAAGTTCAGAATTGCAAGATGGAGAAGAAACTCCAAAAGATGAAAATGGCAATGAATTAACAGCAGATATGCCTATTAATAAACCAGTTATAACAAGCATTACAGTTGAAACATACGGAGTGGATTATGGAGAACCAGAAACACTTGAACCATTTAACTACTATAATTACTTAATGAAATATTATAGTTCTAGTTTAAATTAATAAAAAAAAGAGACATTATAGAAAAATATCTTGATGTCTCTTTTTTATGTTCTAGGAAAGTTCTCAAAGCTTTCCTAGAATATAAAAAGCTTCGCTAAACATTCCACACAAATTTTATTACATAAAATTGTATTTTTACTTTAATTCAACAACAGTAACTCCCATTTCACCTTCACCAAAAGTGCCAAGTCTAAAACTTTTTACATGAGGATTTTTACGAAGGAAATTGTGAATTCCTTCTCTTAATTTGCCAGTGCCTTTTCCGTGAACAATACGTACAGGACTAAGTTTTGCAATTGCACAATCGTCTAAATATTTGTCTATTACAAAACATGCATCTTCAGTATTTTGACCAATAACATTTATTTCTGGAGTAACCTCTTTAGATTTAAATGAAGTTACAGAAGATGCTCTAGAATTAACATTTTTTGTGTTTTTTTCTTTTATATTAATTTCTACAATATCATCTAAAGAAATATTAGTTTTAATATTTCCTACTTGAACTTGAAGAACATTTTTTTTGCCAGATAAAGAGGTAATAGTTGCAATGTCATTAAAGTTTGCTAATTTAATTTTCATACCAACCTTTAAGTCATCTTTAGAAAAATGATTAACAACAGTATTATTTTTATTTGTAACATTTGAACTAGCAGTTAAGCTATCAAAAGAAGAATTTAGATTATTTCTATATAAATTAGCTTGTTTTAAAGTGCCTTTTTTAAAATGGCTTTTTACAAAATTAGCAATTTGAGTATCAGACCAATTATCTAAATCTATTTCTTCAAAATCTTTTAAATTATTATACAAAACATTCAATTCTTTAATAGTATTATTAGCATCTTCTTTAGCATTTAAGAGTAGGTTTTTTGCTTCAATTTGAGCTTTTTCAATTTTGTCTTCTTTTAATTTTTTTTGGCTATTTTTTTCTTGTTCTAGGCTTTTTCTTAAAAGTTCAATCTGATTTTTATTTTTTATAATTTCATCTTTTTCATTTTCAATAATTAATTTATCATCATAAATATTTTTTAAAAGTTCTTCTATACTTATTTCATCTTCCTTTAGAAAACTTTTGGCTCTATCTAAAATATAATTAGAAATACCAAGTTTTTTGCTAATAGCGAACGCATTACTCTTACCAGGAATACCAATTAATAATTTATAGGTAGGTTTTAAATTTTCTATATCAAAATCTGAACTAGCATTTTCAAAACCACTTGTTACTAGTGCATAATTTTTAATTTCTGGATAATGTGTAGTTGCAAAAGTAATAGCACCTATGTTATGGAAGTATTCTAAAATACTAATTGCAAGACTAGAACCCTCTATAGGGTCTGTGCCAGAGCCTAATTCATCTAATAAAATAAGGCTATTAGATGTAGAATTATTAATAATATGAACTACATTACTAATATGAGAAGAGAAAGTACTTAAAGATTCTTCAATACTTTGTTCATCACCAATATCAGCAAAAACATTGTCAAAAACATATATACTACTATTTTCTTCAGCAGGAATAAACAAACCACTACAAGCCATTAAAGTTAAGAGACCAACAGTTTTTAAAGTAACAGTTTTTCCACCAGTATTTGGACCAGTAATAATTAAGGAAGAATAATTTTGGCTAATTTCAACATCAATAGGTACTACTTTATCCTTATCTATTAATGGATGACGAGCTTTTACTAAATTAATGTGTTTATTATCATTTACAATAGGGCAAATTGCATTCATACCTCTAGAAAAACTAGCTTTAGCAAAAATAAAGTCTAATTTTCCTAAAAGATATACATCATTATTTAATTCAGCTGTTAAATTAAACAATAAAGAAGATAAATTAGCTAATATTTTTTCAATTTCAATAGACTCTTCTACTTTAATATTAGAAATGCTATTATTTAATTCAAAAACAGCCATAGGTTCAACAAACAAAGTAGAACCACTAGCAGATACATCATGAACAAAGCCTTTAATTTGACCTTTAAAATCTTCTTTTACAGGAATAACATATCTGTCATTTCTAATAGTAACAATAGGATCCATTATAGCTTTAGTGTTAGAGTGAATTATTTTATTTAAGGTATCTTTAATTTGATTCTCTAATTTTCTTCTATTTCTTCTCAAATTAGCCAAAACTATTGAAGCATCATCAGCAATAGTATTTTCATCTACAATACAAGTAAAAATTTTATCTTCTATAGCTTTGTTTGAATATAACCTACTAAAATATGAATCTAAAATAGGAAAATTAGATAAATCAAAATCTTCATCATTATAAAAATATTCTTTTAAATCTGTCGAAATTCTTAAAATATTTGCAGTATCAAGCAAAGCTTTTGCACTTAAAGAAATATTACTTTCTAAATTTTTAATATATAAAGAAATATCTTCAAAATTTGATATAGGCAAACTACCTTTACGAAAAGAAAGAATACATGCTTCATCAGTTTCTTTTAACAAAGTTACAACTTTATCTTTTGAATTTACAGGTTTTAAATTTAAGCAAAGTTCTTTACCTAAATATGTTTTTGAATTACTTGAAAGTAAAGTTAAAATTTTATTATATTCTAATTTATTTAAATAATTTTGCATTACAAAAACTCCTTACTTCATGCGTATTTACGGATATATTATAATTCGCAAGTAAGATATTTGTCAAGAAAAGCGTAATAACCCAAAATATTAAAAAGCTGAAAAATGGAAAAATACGTTACATTGGCAATGAAAATTTTGCCACAGTGTAAGCCTATTTTTTCTAGAAATGTATTGACAACTAATATATTTAATTATAAAATGAAAATGTAATAAAAGCGAAAACAAAGGAGAAAACATGAAAATGGTAATGCCTGTAAGCTTTGGGGCTGTACACACACGGTAATTTAGTGAAATTAAATAGAACAGAAAAAGGTATAAATAACTTTATTTGTGATATTCAAATGACAGACTATTAAAAGATAGGCTGTCGTTTTTGCGTGCAAAAAAATAAAAAAAGGGAGGAAAAGAAAAATGTTAAAAACATTAAAAAATGCAAAAGGAATCACGCTAATTGCGTTAGTTGTAACAATAGTAATCTTGCTAATACTAGCAGGAGTAAGCATATCAATGGTAACAGAAGAAAATGGTGTAATAACACAAGCCCAAAAGGCAAAAGAAGAAACAAAAATAGCAGAAGAAAAAGAAGCAGTACAAATAGCATACACAGGAGCAATGGGAGAAAAGTATGACTCAGACAGTATAACAGCATCAGACATACAAAAACAACTAGATGCAAATGGAACAAAAGCAACAGCAAGTGGAAACATAAAAGTAAAATTCACAAAAAGTGGAAGAATATACAAACTAAATGGAAGTAAGATAAGTGGACCATATGATAACACAGAAACAGGAACAAAAACACTAGTGGAAATGTATGAACAAGCAATAGAAGATGGATGTACAAATTCAGATGGAAGTTGTACAGATGAAGACCACTTACACATAGGAGATTATGTAGATTATACAAATCCAACAAGTGGAACATATACAGTAACAGCAAATACATTAGGAATAGCAAGTGCACAGAGATATGATGTATCATTAAACCAATTACATTGGAGAGTAATGGGGATAGATAGCACAACAGGTGGAATAAGGATAATGGCATCACAGCCATTAAAAAAGAGTAATGATGATGGAACAACATTAAATTCAGATCCATATTTATTGATGTGTGGTGCAAAAGCATATACAAACTCAATAACAGAATTAGAGAATATATGTAAAATGTACACAACAGAATATGGAACAGCAAGAAGTATGACACAAGATGATGTAAATGAACTAACAGGTGTAACAACAACAGAATTAATAAAAAAATATAATGTGGAAGCATATCATGGAGACAAAAATTATGGAGATACATATAGTTATTCAAATAAATATACACCAGAAAGTTGGCTAAATAATAAAACAACTACAACAGTCAAAGGAACAGTAAATGGATATTATTATACAGTAAATGGTGAGTATGAGGATGATGCACCATATGTAACAATGTCAAATACAAGAGCATATAATATGTTATTTAAAAATACAGATGTTGTCTACAATGGATCTGGTAACGGAAGACATATGTGGCTCGGTTCGCTCGGTGTCGTCGCGGATTCAAGCAATGCGGATTCAAGCAATGCTTTCTTCGGTCTCGGCTGGTTGGGCACTGACTACGACATAACTTGGACTGGCGAACAGTGCATGTTCCGCTCTGACGGAAGCAAGCGTGTCGGCTTTGCGGCGGTTTGCCCCGTAGTTTCTCTAGAATCTGATGTCAAAAACACAGAAGTTCCAAAAATAGATGATATAATAGAAACAGACTGGAATTATAGTATAACAATAGATTTTAGTATAACAACAGATAATTAAGGTGAGGTTGATAAACCAGACTTATAAAGGGCTGAAGAAGACCTTTGGGCTTCAACAGCCCCGCACCAAAAATATAAAAAAGGAAAAAATATGAGTGTCATAAGAATAGTATCAACAATAAAAAAATTCATCCAGATAGTGTAATATTGGTTGAAATAGGAAAATTTTATCATGTATATGGTAAAGATGCATTAATATTATCATATATTTTTGATTATAAATTAGCAGAAACAAGAGAAAAAAACATATGTACATGTGCATTTCCAAAAACAAGTTATGCAAAAGTAATATCAACACTTGAAAACAAAAAAATTAATTATATAATTTTAGACAGAAGAAATAATTATATAGAAACAAACTATGTCCCTTAGCATAAAAGCTATAAATAAAAAATAGATATACACATTTGTTAGTAGGGAGTAATCCGCGAAGGGGAGAGGGTATTAGTACTATTTTTTGTGGTAATTAGTATTAAACTAATTGCCACTTTTTTTGTGTCAGCAATGGCAACCAGTTATATAGAAGAAATGAGAAAACTAAATAATGTCAACAAGTTACTGACAAAAAAGAGATTTGATGATATAATTATGTCGGAATAAAAATTGAGGCAGATTGTTCTTATGCTAAAAAAGTAATAGAAGAAAATAAAAGAGAGGTTGATTAAATGGATTAATTAGGTTTAGCACTTAAAAATACTTTATAGAATGGAGAAAAAATGAGTAGAAAAGATAAAAGGAATAACAAGAAAAAAATGCTAATTATAAATATAATTCAATTAATACTTATAATTATTTTAGTGTATTCGGCTATACATATAATTATTTGGTACAAAAACAATAAAACAAACAAAAAAATAATAGAAGAAATATCACAAGCTATTAAAGTAAATGAAAACACAGAAGATGAGCAAAAGTACAAAGTAAATTTTGCAGAACTTAAAAACAAGAATTCCGACACAGTAGCTTGGCTAAAAGTAGAAAACACAAACATAGAATTTCCTGTTGTAAAAGCAAATGATAATAGTTATTATTTAACACATAATTTTAACAAAGAAAATAATAAAGCAGGTTGGATATTTGCAGATTACAAAAATAAATTTGATGGAACTGATAAAAATATAGTAATATATGGTCATAATATGAGAGATGATAGTATGTTTGGAAGTTTAAAAGATGTTATACAAGAAGAATGGTACAACAATGAAGAAAACAAATATATAACTTTTGTAACAGAAAATGAATATCAAACATATCAAGTGTTTTCTGTATATCAAATAGAAAAAGAAGATTATTATATACAAACAGATTTCCCAAATAATGAATTTGAAGAATTTATAAAAACAATAAAACAAAGAAGTAAAAAAGATTTTAATGTAGATGTAACAAGTAAAGATAATATACTAACATTATCAACTTGTGCAAACAACAATAAGTATAGAGTGGTTTTGCACGCTAAAAAACAATGAAAGTGGCTTTGCTAAAGTTTTCTTCTCGCCAATTTGAATGTCCTAGTATATAAACAATTTGCACTAATAGTGCAAAAGAAGAAAAGAAATTGCACTAAATGGACATTTTGTGTAAAAGAAATGAATTAAAAGGTGCAAAAAAATTGTAAAATATAGTAAATAAAAAACATATATTTAGAACAATAAAATCCAAAACACAAAAAACACACATCTGTACGGAATAAAGAGTTTCAAAAAAAATATTTTCAATAAAATTATCAAAAAAAGAGTAAAAATATATACAAAAAAATTTATATATGATATAATGCTAACAGAAATTTTGTTATGAAAAATAACTCACATTTTTTACAATAACTTTGAAAGAAAAAATTTCTAATAATTGCAAGGAAGGAGGACAGTTTCACCTTAAGTTTAAGACATAATTAAAAAATTACATATATTTTAGTATATGTTATATAAATTAGTTAAAAAAATGTTCAATTGAACAAAAAAGAAAGGAGAGAAGTTTTATGAAAAATAAAACAAAATATTTAGTAGCAATATTATTTATGTTAGTAGCTTTTCTACTAATAGGTGCTACTAATGTAGAAGCAAAAACTGTAACTGTTACAACTGAAGCAGAGTTAAGAAGTGCTTTAAAAGAAAATTATGCAGAAGAGTCTACTATTAAATTAGGTAATAATATTACTGCTATTGCTGGTTATATAGGTGTTTATTTAAATGATAAACCACTAACATTTGACTTAGCAGGAAATACGTTAGAAATAACAAATGGTAATTTTGTTATTTATTTTGGTTCTGATAGTTTAGTATCTTATGATACAGGGTCATTTACATTCACAGATTCAAGTAGTGGTTCTGTAGGTCAATTGATAGTTTATAAAAATATAATAGTTAGCTCTGGAAATAATAATTCAGCAGAAACACCAAAAACTTATAAATTTACTATAGATGGTGGTAATTACAGTCATAAGGTGGCAACAACTAATTACTTAATTGAACTCTTTAATGATAGTTATGGTAGAAATATTACAGCAGATATTAAAATTAAAAAAGGTACATTTACTTCTTATAGCAATTTATTATGGGTTCCAGAAGCTAATGATGATATTACAATGAATTTTACGTTTGATACCTTAACATATTATACTTCAGCAGCAAATAAATTAGGTGCAAATAGATTTTACAGCATTAAATTTGATGATGTTGTTCCTGAAGATTCTAAAATATATTATTTAGAAAGGGAAGATACTGTTACTTTAAAAGAAACAGAATTAACAGACAGAAATATTAATATTGCAGAGTTGCCACTTGCTGCTACTAATAATACATACATTAAAATTATTAAAGATGAAGGATTTAATGTAGATAATGTTACTCTAGATGATTTAGCATTTGGATATTCAAGTGTTGGAACTAAAAATATTTCTATTTATAATAGAGGAACTTCTGAATTACAAGTTAAAACAGTAGCAAGTTCTAGTACTGATTTTATTGTAGAAGGAACTGATACACCAACAATAAGTGCTGGTGCAACAGATAATACAAGTTTTACAATTAAGGCAAGAAATGGTCTTTCTGCTGGAGATTATTCAGCAACAATTACTGTAATTGATAAAGATGATAATACATATACATCAACAGTTACATTAAAAGTAAATCCAAAAGAAATAACAGGTCATGGTATTACTATGGAAAATTGGACTTATGGTGAGAGTGCTAAAAATCCTGTAGTAAATGGCTTAACAGAACTTGGTGTAAGTGATTACGAAATTACTTATGCTAAAAAAGGTTCTACTGAATTTAGTAGTACAAAACCTACTAAAGCAGGAGATTATATAGTAAAACTTCATGTTACAAATGCAAATTATACTGCTACTGATGTAACTGATGAATTTACTATTAATAAAAATAATACAAAGATTGAAATTAAAGCAAATTCTAATTCTTGGGTATATGATGGTGATGACCATACAGAATCAGGATATGAAATTTATTATGATGGCAATAAGGTACCTACAAGTACATTAAGTACAGGAGATTCAATTAGTGCTACAGTAAATGGTAGTGTTAAAGATGTTGCTGATACAAGTACTGGTAATAATGTTGCAAGTTATACATTAGAAAATAGTGATTGTTATTCAAACATTCTAGTAATTAATGGTACATTAACTATTACTCCAATAACTACACCTATTATGGTAACTGCTGGAAGTTCTAATAGAGGATACACTGGAGAAAAACTTACTAATAATACTTATACTTATACAGATGGAGTATTATTAGCAGGAGATATATTATCTGCTACTATTACAGGAGAACAACTTTATGTTGGAACATCTGATAATACAGTTAGCAATGTTACAGTTAAAAGAGGAGATAAAGATATAACTTCTAACTATACTTTTGGTACACACGTAAATGGTACATTAGAAGTAGAACCAACATTACAAACAGTTACTGTAAATACAAACATAAATGTTAAGGTTGGTGGAACTCTTACAATAGCTCAAATAAAAGAACAATTAAATTGTAATTTAACAAATTACAATATCAACTTTGTAAGTGGAACTGCTGGAACATTTAATGCTTCAACAGGCTTTGCAGCAGGAGCAAGTGAAGGAACTGTTAAGATGGAAGCTGTTGCACCAACAATAGATGTTAACGGAGATGGTACAGTTGAATATAAAGAAACTCGTACATCATTCTTTATTAATGTAGTTAATAAAGAAACTGTAACCATATCTGGACTTAATAATAATGAAGTATTCACTTATGATGGAAACCCTAAAAAACCATCTGGAACAATAGTAATATCAAATGATAACGTTTCATTAAGTGATTTAGATGTAAAATATACAGGAACTGGTGGTTATGAAAGCGAAAATGCTCCTGGAAATGCAGGTACTTATACAGTAACATATAAAGTTAAAGATAGTAATGAAAATTATACAGGAAGTGTAAGTTATAACTTTACTATTAAGAAAATACAACTTGAAAAAGTAACTCTTGCTACAAATAGTTTTGAGTATACTGGAGAGTCTATTACTCCTACTATAAATAATAAAAACAATAACATTGAAATAACAGGAGTTACTACTTCTAAGAATGTTGCGAATTATCAAATAGTAGCAAAATTAAAAGATACTAATAATTATGAGTGGAAAGATGGTTCTAATAGTGATGTAACACTAAATTGGTCTATCACTCAAGCAACACCAGGGTTTACAGTACCTACTAATTTAACAAGTGTTAAAGGTACAACTTTAAGTGATGTAACTCTACCTGATAGATTTACTTGGAATGATGCAAGTATAGTATTAACAGCTGGAACTAAAACATATAAAGCAACATATACACCAGAAGATACTGATAATTATAAAACTATTACTAATATTGATATACAAGTAGTAGTAAAAGATTTATTTAATCTAACAACTAGTGTAGATGGTGGAAATGGAACTATTACAACATCTAAAACTGATATAATAGAAGGAAGTAAAGAAGAAATTATATTTACTCCAGATACAGGATATATGATTGACAAAGTATTTGTGAATGGTGCTGAAACAACAGTTACTAATAACAAATTAGAACTTACAATGAATGCAGATAAAGAAGTTAAAGTAAGTTATAAGAAAATATCTTATGAAATAACAGTTAAAGATACTGCTGGTGTAACAATAACTCCAAATGGAACTGTATCAGTAGGATATGGTGAAACAAAAGAATTTAATATTCTTGTTAAAGCTGGATACAAATTAGTAAAAGTACTAGTAAATGGTGAAGATAAAACTTCAACATTAGTATCTAACAAATTAAACTTAACTAATATTACATCTAATAATGAAATTGAAGTTATTGTTGATAAAGTGTTTAATCTAACTACCAGTGTAAATGGTGGAAATGGAACTATTACTGCATCTAAATCTAATATGGTTGAGGGAAGTAATGTTGAAGTAACATTTACTCCAGATACAGGATATATGATTGACAAAGTATTAGTAAATGGTACTGAAACGGAAGTAACTGGCAACACATTAGAACTTACAATGAATGCAGATAAAGAAGTTAAAGTAAGTTATAAAAAAATACCATTTACGATTACAGTAGAAGAAGTAACAGGAGCAACAGTAGATCCAAATGGAACAGTAACAGTAAATTATGGAGATAACAAAGACTATACTATAACAGCAAATTCTGGTTACAAGTTAGTAAAAGTATTAGTAAATGATATAGAAAAAACATTAGATGGAAACACATTAAAACTAACGAACATAACATCTAATATGAACATAAAAGTCATAGTAGAAAAAATAGTTTATGAAGTAATAGAAGGTGCAGAACAAACATATACAATAACAGAAGATACAGAGGCAAGATTTAAAATAGATGCAAATTATAGATTATTCAATAATAAAGTATATGTAGATAACATACTTGTAGATGATTCAAATTACACAAGTGAAAGTGGAAGCACAATAATTACTTTCAATCAAGACTATGTTGATACCTTATCAGTCGGAGAGCATACATTAAGAGTAGCATTTATAGATGGTGGAGAAGCTACTACTACATTTACTGTAAATAAGAAATCTGAAGAAATTATAGATAATAATGAAGAAGAAAACATAGATGAAAACAAAGACAACAACAATGAAAATGATAATTCTTCAAAAGTAGAAAATGAAGATAAGAAAGACAATAGTTCAAATCCAAAAACAGGAGACAATATAATGCTTTATGTAGTAATAGCAGGAATAGCAATAATTGGTCTAGGAGCAACAGTAGTTATAAAAAGGAAAAAAACAAAATAAAATAAATACTACAAAAGAGAGAGCTAGAACTTTCTAGTTCTCTCTTTAAAAAATAAAAGGAGCGATTATATATGGCAGGAAAAAGAACTAACACTAAAAAGAAAATAAAGCTAAATAAAAAGTTAGTATGTACTATTGGTATTTTACTATTGATAATTGCTGTTATATTTGCGATTATAATGATATTCAAACCAGTAAAAGTAGGAAAAATAAACAAAGATGGCAAAGCAGAATACATAGAAAGAGTTGCGAATGTAACGAAATATCAAGATAAAAAAATAATAGAATTCAATAATAATTATGAATTGATAGATAATGGGGTAATAACAACCGAAATCTACGAAAAAATAAAAAACAATGACAATATCTATAATTTAACAGTAACAGAATATTTAAGACTAGGAGATATATCAGCAAAAGAAAGTTATAACATAAATAAAGCAATACAATTAAACATAGTAAAAGAAGATACAAAATATGCAGATTACTTTGCAAAAACTTGTGGATTTAAAAATAAAAAAGAATTACTAAAATACACAAAAGCTGTATTCAAACTAGCTGATAAAGAAAAATAGATTTTTAAAAAATAATAGAATTTATTTCGAATAAAATAGTAATTAAGACATAAGGTATATTTAGAATGTATGAACAAGAATAAAGATATAATTATAAAAATGTATTTCATAGAAAAATTAAGAGCAATTGATATTTCTAAAAAACTTGGAATATCAAAAAGTGCAGTTACTCAAGTTTTACAAAAAGATGAAAGGTATTTACAAGAAAAAGAAATAAGGGAACAAATAAATAGGAAAAGGAATGTTGAATATACAAAACAATATATAACTACAACAAGAAGGAATAAGAGTGTAGATGTGGACTATGTAATTATGACTTGAAAAAAGCAAATAAGAGTTATAATATGAACAATCGAGGATAGGAAACTACCGTTATCAGCTGGAAGTACATTAAGAGGATATGAAATTGCAAAGAAATTAGTTCAAGAAGGAATGAATACAGAAAAAATTTTACTAATTGTAGGATTATTAAAAGATGAAATAGAAAAATTATATAAATAATAAAAAAACTGGGCAAAACTCTAATAGAAGATGCCCAGTTTTTTTGCAAAAATCCTTTAAAATTTTTTATTTGCATTAACGAAAAAATGTGGTATAATTACAAAAAAACAATAAGGAAGATAAAAATGCAAAAATTTTTTGTTGAAGAAAATCAAATAAAAAATGATAAATTAGTTATTATAGGAGAAGATGTAAAACATATTTCTAGTGTTTTACGTATGCAAAAAGGTGAACAAATTTTAATTGGAAGCAAAGAAACATTAGAAACATATTTAACAGAAATTGAACAAATAGAAAAAGAAAAAGTAGTAACCAAAATTATAAAAAAACTTGACACGCAAACAGAACCAAATGTGGAAATAGACTTATACCAAGGCTTGCCAAAAGCAGATAAAATGGAATTAATAATTCAAAAAACAACAGAAATAGGAGTAAGCAAAGTTATTCCAGTAGATATGTTAAGATGTATAGTAAAATTAAATGAAAAAGATGCTAAAAAGAAGATAGAAAGATGGCAAAAAGTAGCTGAAGGAGCAGCAAAGCAAAGCAAAAGAGGTAAAATTCCAGAAATAAAAAATAAAATAAAAATAAAAGATTTAGAAAATATAATAGGTCAATATGATGTATTTTTTGTAGCATATGAAGAAGAAAATGAACTAACATTAAAACAAGAACTTAAAAAAGTAAAAGAACAAGAAAAGTATAAAATAGGAATTTTAGTAGGACCTGAAGGTGGAATTACCAAAGAAGAAATTGAAAAATTAACAAGTTATAATGCAAAAGTTGTAACCTTAGGAAAAAGAATATTAAGAACAGAAACAGCGCCAATTGTACTTACAAGTAATATTATATATGAGTTAGAAAAGTAGAAAGGAAAGTTATTATGGCAGAGAGTAAATTAGAAGAAAATGAAGTAAAAGAAACAAAAAAGAGAGGTAGGGGCAGGCCAAAAAAGGAAGAAAACACAAACAATGAGGAATTAAAAAAAGAAACAAAGAAAAATCCAAAAGCACCTAATAAAGTAAAAACAAAGTCAATCATTACAGAAGGCAAAGGCAAAACAATACAAAAGGAAACCACCACTAAAAAGAAAAGTACTTCTACAAAAAAAGCCGTTTCTAAAATAGCAGAAGAAACAAAAACATCTAAAGCAAAAACTACTACAAAGACAACTGAAAAAAAAGAAACTATGCCTAAAAAAACAGCAAAAACTACAAAGAAAAAAATAGAAGAACCAGAAGTAGATTTTAAAGAAGAAAAGAAAGAAAAAGAACTAGTAGTAAAAAAAGATATATTAATAGATGACGAAAAATTAGAAAAAATACAAAAAGAAATAAACAAACAAACTAAGCTATCAAAAGATGAAAAGAGAAAAATAAACAAAGAAGTATTCCAAAATATAATAATGGCTATAGTAGTTATTGTATATTTTATGTTTATAAATTTAGGATTTTATAATATAGAAGAAAGTACATATTTAACAGACTTAAAAGTATTTAGTCTAATAACAATAGGAATAACAATAATTCTACTTGAAAAAGCATATAAAAAAGATAGTGGAGAACTTACTATATATGGAATAGAAATGCTAATGATTGCAATATGTACTCTTTTAACAAATTATATATATAAATTTCATTATTCTAAATATATTTATATAATAGCAAGTATAGCAATGTTATTTGCAGTTTACTATGTTGGAAAATCAATTGTTATATATGTAAAAATGAAAAATAAAGCACTAAAGAAAGCAAGTGATATTCATAAAATAGTAAGAAAGTAGGAAAATAAATAATGAAAAGTATGACAGGTTTTGGAAGAGCAAAGTTAGAAAAGAATAATAGAATTTATAGTATAGAAATAAAGTCAGTAAATCATAAATATAGTGATATTTCTATAAAACTCCCTAAAAGTTTAAACTATTTAGAAGATAGTATAAAAAAGCAAATTAGTTCAAAAGTTGCAAGGGGGAAAATAGATGTATTTGTAACTTTTGAAAACTATAGTGAACAAGGAAAAGAAGTTGTAATAAATGAAGAACTGGTGAAAGAATATATGGAAAAATTTAAATTATTAGCAGAAAAAAATAATTTAAGCATGAATATACCAGTAACAGAAATTACAAAACTTCCAGATGTATTAACTTTAAAAGAAACAGAAGAGGAAGAAGACACAATACAAAATGAATTACTAGAGTGTTTAGAACAAGCTATACACAACTTTATAGAAATGAGAACAATAGAAGGAAACAAAATAAAAGAAGATTTAAAAGCTAGAATAAATAAAGTAGAATGTGACGTTCAAAAAATTTCTGAATATTCTACTGGACTTGTACAAGAATATGTAGTAAAATTAGAAGAGAGAATAAAAGAAATACTAAAAACTGATGTAGTAGATCAATCAAGATTAGCTATGGAGGTAGTGTTATTTGCAGATAAATGTTCAGTAGAAGAAGAACTAACAAGACTAAAAAGCCATATAGAACAATTTAGAACATTAATAAATAGTGAAGGCACTATTGGAAAGAAAATAGACTTTTTACTTCAAGAAATGAATAGAGAAACTAACACAATGGGTTCTAAATCAGGAAGTCTAGATATAACAAATTTAGTAGTTAATATAAAAACAGAACTAGAAGACATTAGAGAGCAAATACAAAATATAGAATAGGAGGAAATTTCAAATGCAATTAATTAATATAGGATTTGGAAATATTGTATCAGCCAACAGAATTATTGCTATTGTTAGTCCAGACTCAGCACCAATAAAAAGAATAGTACAAGAAGCTAAAGATAATGGAAATGCAGTAGATGCAACTTATGGAAGAAGAACAAGAGCGGTAATTATAATGGATTCAGGACATGTTATTTTATCTGCAGTACAGCCAGAAACAGTAGCAGGAAGATTAGATAAAGATGATGAAACAGAAGAACAATAAATGGAAAGGGGTAATTTAATTATGATGGTAAAACCAACAACAGCTGAACTATTGGCAAAAACAAAAGATAATAAATTTAGACTAGTAATTGCAACTGCAAAAAGAGCAAGACAAATAGCAAGTGGAAGCGAGCCTTTAACAGAGGTTAAAGAAGATGCACCAGTTACAATAGCTGCAAATGAAATAGCAGAAGGTAAAGTTGAAATAATAAAATAAAAAATAGGGCATGTGCAAAATGAAACATGCCTTAAAATTATTTATATTGGTAAAAATATGTTTTTTAACAAGAGTTTTATAAAAGAAAGGAAGAAGTATGTTAGTATTATTATCAGGAGTATCAGGAGCTGGAAAAGATACAATAAAAAAAGAATTAATAAAAAGAATGGAAAATGTAGAATCTCTTCCATCATATACTACTAGGTCAATGAGACCAGGAGATGTAGAAGGAGCAACATATAATTTTATAACAACAGAAGAGTTTGAAAACATGATAAAAAACAATGAATTTTATGAATATAATGTTCATCACGAACATTATTATGGAACATCAAGGAAATTGATGAATGAAAGGATAAAGAGTGGAAAGATAATTGTTAAAGATATAGATGTAAATGGAGTAGAAAATTTATTAAATTTATTAAAAGAAGATACAAAAGTTGTAACTATATTTTTAAGAGTTCCAAAAGAAATTTTAATGAAGAGACTACAAAATAGAGTAGACAAACCAGACTTAAAAGAAATAACATTAAGATTAAATAGATTTGATTATGAAGAATCTAGAATAGGAATGTATGATTATGTTATAAAGAATAATAATTTAGAAAAAACTGTACAAATAATTCAAACTATTATAGAAAACGAATGTAAATTAAAAGAAACAGAATTTTAAAAAAATTACCTTTTTTTATTTTTCTGCTCATAAAATTAAAAAGATAGTATAATAAAATATAAATTAAACTGCCTAATTAATTAAAATAGGAATTCTTAAAACCAAAAGGAATAGTCCAGTTTCTATAAAGAAGCTGGATTTTTCTTGTATAAAATATATTTTTTTGATATACTATTGCCAAGTAAAAAAATATGTAAAAATTTATAACTAATATAAGAAAAAAGTATTAGAGAAGGGAGAAAAACATGATTGTAGAAGTTATATTAAATTCAAATGCAAAAGATTTAGATAAAACATTTGACTATGAAGTGCCAGAAGAAATGAAGAAAAAAGTAAGTTTGGGCAGTCGTGTTTTAGTTCCTTTTGGATATAGAAAACAAGTAGAAGAAGGTTTTGTAATTTCATTAAAAGAAAATTCAGAATATAAAACAAAGCAAATAGTAAAAGTAGAAGAAAATCCATTTTTGAATGAAGAAAAAATAAAGCTTGCTAAATGGATTTCAAAAAGATATTTTGCAAATTTATCAGACAGTTTAAAATTGATGTTACCACCAGGAACAACAACAAGAAATTTTGAAAATAGAATAAAAGAAAAAACAAATCAATTTGTATTTTTGAAAAAAACTGAAGAAGAGATAGAATTTGAAATAGAAACAAAAAAACTAAAATCAGAAAAACAAATAAGAATACTTAAATTTTTAATAGAAAATAATAGCGTTTTAGTAAGTGATTTAGAAATGTTTACAGATACATCTAGAGCAATAATAAAAACTTTAGAAAAAAATGGATATATAGAAGTTTTAGAAAAAAGAGTAGATAGAAATCCATTTATACATAAAGTTATAGAGAAAACAGAAAAACTAACATTTACAGAAGAACAACAAAATGCTTATTCAAAAATAGAAGAAGCAATAGATGAACAAATGAATACAGAGTTTTTAATCTTTGGAGTAACAGGTTCAGGAAAAACAGAAATATACTTACAAACAATAGAAAAAGTTTTAAAACAAGGAAAATCTAGTATAATGTTAGTGCCAGAGATTTCACTTACACCACAAATGGTAGATAGATTTATAGAAAGATTTGGTCAAGAAAAAATAGCAGTATTACATAGTAAGTTATCTGTAGGAGAAAGATTTGATGCTTGGAATAGAATAGTAAAATGTGAAGCAAGTATCATAATAGGAGCACGTTCGGCAATATTTGCACCAGTAAAAAATATAGGGGTAATTATAATAGACGAAGAGCATGACTCATCATATATGTCTGAAATGACGCCAAAATACAATGCAAAAGAAGTGGCTAGATTTATTGCAAAAGAAAGTTCATGTCCTTTAATATTAGGAAGTGCAACGCCAGATATGAAGACATATAAAAAAGCGCAAGATGGAGAAATAGAACTTTTAGAATTAACAAAAAGAGCAAATAATTCAAGTTTGCCAAAAGTAGAAATAGTAGACTTAAGAGAAGAACTTGCAAAACGGAAACCATTCAATGCTTAGTAAAAGATTACAAGAAGAAATACAAAAAAATATAGAAAACAAACAGCAAACAATTTTATTTTTAAATAGAAGAGGGTATTCTACATTTATAATGTGCAGAGATTGTGGTTATACTATAAAATGTAAAAATTGTAACATAACAATGACATATCATTTAAAACAAAACAAATTAAAGTGTCATTATTGTGGATATGAAGAAGAGCCAGTAACAACCTGCCCAGAGTGTAAAAGCACTAATATAAGATATTTTGGAACAGGTACACAAAAATTAGAAGAAGAGGTAAAAAAACTATTTTCAAATGCTACTACAATAAGAATGGATGTAGATACAGTAACTAAAAAGAATTCACATGAAGAAATATTAAACAAATTTAAAAATGAAAATATAGATATTTTAATAGGAACACAAATGGTAGTAAAAGGGCATCACTTCGCAAAAGTAAGTTTAGTAGGAGTTATAGCAGCAGATAGTTCACTAAATATAGAAGACTTTAGAGCCAACGAAAGAACATTTCAAATATTAACACAAGTAGCAGGAAGAGCTGGAAGAGAAGGACTAGAAGGAAGAGTAATAATTCAAACTTACAATCCAGATAGTATAGCAGTAGAACTTGCACAAAAACAAGACTATAAAGCATTTTATGAAAGCGAAATAGAAATAAGAAAACAGTTGAAATATCCACCTTTTTGCGATATAATAGTGCTTGGATTAAGTGGAGAAAAAGAACAAGAAGTAATAAAAGAGGCAAAGAAAATACATAAGTACTTAAAAGAACGAATAATCACAGAAAAAATAGGAGTTTTACTTTATAGTCCAGTTCCAGCACCAATAGACAAAATAAAAAATAAATACAGATACAGAATGATAATAAAATGTATATACAATAATCAAATAAACGAGTTACTGGAACAAACAATAAAAGAAAATGAACTAAAAAAAGATGTACGATTATCTATAGAAATAAACCCACAAAATATGATGTAGTTACTTTTGGAACATTTATAGAAAATTGTTTTTGAAAAAATAAAAAGTAAGAAAAGAGGAAAGGTAAATGGCAATTAGAAATATAAGAGAAGAAGGAGACGAAATTCTAAAAAAGAAATCAAGAGAGATTGAAGAAATAGATGACAGAATACTAGAGCTATTAGACGATATGGTAGAAACAATGCATAAGTACAATGGAGTAGGTTTAGCAGCGGTACAAGTTGGTGTATTAAAAAGAGCAATAGTAATAGATTTATATGATGACAAGGGACCAATAAAATTAATAAATCCTGTAATTATTAAAGAAGAAGGAGAACAAGAAGTAGAAGAAGGATGCTTAAGTTTTCCAAATAAATATGCAAAATTGATAAGACCAGCCAAAGTGACAGTAGAGGCATTAAATGAAAAAGGTAAGAAAGTAAAGATAAATGCAAAAGAATTGTTAGCACAAGCATTATCACACGAAATAGATCACTTAAATGGCATTGTCTTTGTAGATAAAATGATACCAGGAACTTTAGAATACGTAGAGCCGAAAGAAGAAAAATAAAATTTAAGAGGAGTGTCCCCTATGTTCCGATTTCGGAACGAAAAGGACCGTCCCTACTGTTCGGAGGAGGAAAATATGCTAAATATATTATTTATGGGAACACCAGATTTTGCACAAGAATCTTTAAAGTGTTTAGTAGAAGAAAATTATAACATAATTGGTGTTGTTACAAACCCAGATAGACCAAAGGGAAGAGGTATGAAAATGATTGCTTCTCCTGTAAAGGAATATGCATTAGAAAAAGGAATGAGTGTGTATCAACCTGAAAAAGTAAGAAAAAATGTAGAATTTATAGAGAAAATAAAAGAGTTAAATCCAGATATTATCTGTGTTGTAGCTTATGGAAAAATACTTCCAAAAGAAATATTAGACATTCCAAAATATGGCTGTATAAATGTGCATGCATCAATTCTCCCAAAATACAGAGGAGCAGCTCCAATACAATGGGCTGTTTTAAATGGAGATAAAGTAACTGGTGTAACAACTATGTATATGGATGTAGGAATGGACACAGGAGATACAATTTTAGTAGAAGAAACAAATATAGGTGAAGAAGAAACAACTGGTGAACTATGGGCCAGACTTTCTAAAATAGGAGGAAATCTCTTAGTTAAAACTTTAAAACAAATAGAAGAAGGAACTGCACCAAGAAAAAAACAGGTAGAAAACTTCACAATGGCTCCAATGCTAAATAAAGAAATGTCAAAAATTGATTGGGAAAATAAAACAGCAGAAGAAATTCATAATTTAGTAAGAGGGTTAAACCCGATAATGGGAGCTTATACATTTTTAAATGATAAAAAAATAAAGATTTGGAAAACAAAAGTAAGAGAAGAGAACGAATTATTAGAATTATTTCCAGAATTAGAAGAATATTCCTTTAAAGTAAAAGAGTTAATTCCAGGAACTATAATGTTTGCTTCAGACAAAAAAGGATTGTTTGTTAAAGCAAATAAAGGGATTATAGAAATAATAGAAATTCAAGGCGAAAACGCTAAAAAAATGCTAGTAGGAGATTTTTTAAGAGGAAACGAAATAATGGCAGGAGAAATATTTGATTAATTTTTTACAAAAGTGTTGTAAAAAATTAAAGATATTGGTATACTTATAATATCTAAAAAATATGTACAAAAGTATAAATTATAAGGAGGTTTTTATTATGGAAAAAGAAAATAAAGAAGAAGTTGTAGAAAACGAAGAAATTGCTATATCTACAGAAAAAAATGAAATAAAAATAGCAAACGATGTTGTTGCTGTTATCGCTGGTGTAGCTGTATCAGAAGTACCAGGAGTTTCAGAAATGGCAGGAGGATTTGCAGGAGGAATTACAGAAGTATTAAGTGGAAAGAAAAACCTAGCAAAAGGTATAAAAGTTGAAGTTGGAGAAAAAGATGCCAAAATAGATGTTAATATCATAGTAGAATATGGTGTTAGAATTCCAGATGTTGCATTTGAAATTCAAAACAGAGTAAAAAAAGCAGTAGAAACAATGACAGGATTAAACGTATTAGAAGTAAACGTACACGTACAAGGTGTTAATACAGAAAGCAAAGAAGAAACACCAGAAACAAAAACAGAAGAATAAAAGTGAGTAAAAAGGGTGCGGTTTTCGTCGTACCCTTTACTAAATAAAAACGGAGGAAAAAAATATGAAACTTTTAGATAAAATAGGATTAATTATATTTTCAAATTTTATATTAATAATATCAATAATAATATGTTTATTAATTTTTGGGTGGTTAACACCAGAAACAGTATATTATGTAACAAAACTAGCATTAAATGATCCAGTAACAACAAATGTTACATTAGGAATTGCTATTGTTTTTATATTACTTGCTATTAAATGCATATTCTTTAGTACAGACAAAAACGAAATAAATGGAATTAAAGATGGAATATTACTACAAAATTCAGATGGACAATTAGTTATTTCAAAAACAACATTAGAAGAATTGGTAAATAACATTGTAAAAGGATTTGATAGTGCGCAAGATGTTTCTTCTAAAATAGTGCTAGACGAAGAAAAAAATCTAATTGTATATGTAACTTTAAATGTTAAAGAAAATGCAGTAATTAAAGAATTATCAAATAATCTTCAAACTAAAATAAAAAGTGCAATAAAGAAAACTTCAGATTTAGAAGTTAAAGAAGTAAATATTAGTGTAAAAGATTTAAACACAAAAGAAGAACAAGGATTAGAACAATAAAAAGAGGTGTTAGTTTGAAAGAATTATAAAATTTTCATAACTATGCATACCTTTGAGCAAAGCAAGAAAGGAATGAAATTTAATATGAAAGAAATAAAGGATTTTTTAATGAAATTTAGAGGAGCAATTATTGGTGCAATAATTGCAATACTTATTCTATGTACAGGACTTTATAAATTAATGATAGGTATTATATTAGTAGGAATGGGAATATACGTAGGAAATTATGTTCAAATTAACAAAGATGATGTAAAAGAAAAATTAAAGAAATTTATAGATAAATTATAAAAGGGGAAATTATGAAGCGTACAGAAACAAGAGAACTAGCATTTAGATTAATATATAGTAGTCAAATTCAAAAAGATATGGACGAAGAACAAATAAATATATTTATAGAAGAAAATAACTTAGGTGAAGAAGAAGCAGAGTATATTAAAAATATTTTTTATGGAATAAAAGAAAATAAAGAAGAAATAGAAGAATTAATTTCATCTAATTTAAAAGAAAAATGGAGCATGGATAGAATTTCTAAAATAGATCTTTCAATATTAAAGTTAGCTATTTTTGAATTAGTATATTCTAAATTAACATATAAAGTAGCTATAAATGAAGCGGTAGAGCTGGCAAAAAAATATGGAGAAGATTCTTCAAAATCTTTTGTAAATGGAGTGCTTGCAAGTATTGTAAAAGAGAAAAAACTAGATGAAGAGGAGTAAAACTAAAAATGACCTATCATCCAATTAGTGTTACACAATTAAATAACTATATAAAAGAAAAATTTCAAGAGGATGAATTTTTAAATAATGTATTAGTAAAAGGAGAGATTTCAAATTTTAAGCATCATTATACAGGGCATATGTATTTTACTTTAAAAGATGAAAACTCTCTTATAAAATGTGTTATGTTTAAAACTTATACTTCTAATTTAAATTTTGTTCCAAAAGATGGAATGAAAATAATGGTATTAGGGACAGTATCTGTTTTTGAAAGAGACGGAGTTTATCAAATATATGCAAAAGCAATGCAACAAGAAGGAATAGGAGACTTACACGCAGAATATGAAAAACTAAAAGCAAAATTAGAGCAAGAAGGCTTATTTGACAAAGCACATAAAAAGCCAATACCATTTATGCCTAAAGTTATAGGAGTTTTATCATCTAATACAGGAGCAGTTATTCGTGATATTATTAATGTATCAACAAGAAGAAATCCAAATGTGTACATAAGGTTATTTCCGGTGCCTGTACAAGGCCAAGGAGCTTCTGAAAAGATAGCAAAGGCAATAGAAATAATGAATGAAAACCAGGAAGCTGATGTATTAATAATAGCAAGGGGAGGAGGTTCACTAGAGGATTTATGGCCATTCAACGAAGAAATAGTAGCAAGAGCAATATACAACTCTAATATACCTATTGTTTCAGCAGTAGGGCATGAAACAGACTTTACAATAGCAGATTTTGTGGCAGACTTAAGAGCACCTACACCATCGGCAGCTGCGGAACTTGCAGTACCAGACATAAAAGAAATAAAATTAAAAATAAAAACAAATGAAAATAGATTACAAAATGCTCTAAAAAAGAAATTAGAGTTGACAAAAATGCGTTATGAAAAATGTATGAAAGCAGCAGTATACACAAATCCACTTCAAAAAATAAATGAAAATTATATGACATTAGATAAATTTACAAAAACATTAGTGAATAGTATGGAGTTAAAAATTAAAGAAAAGAGAACATATATGATTGAATGGATTAGTAAGTTAGATGTATTAAGCCCACTAAAAACATTAACAAGAGGATATTCTATTACAAGTAAAGAAGATAAAATAGTAAAATCAATAAAAGAATTAAAAAGTGGAGATAAAGTAAGTTTGCGTTTTACAGATGGAAAAAAAGAAGCACAAATATTATAAAAATAATTATAAATAACTAAAAGAATGAATAGTTTGAAAGAATTATAAACTTTCATAGCTATGAATATCTTTAAATAGAGTGAGAAAGGAATGAATTTTATGAAAAGAAAAACAAGTATAATAATTATAATCATTCTAGTTATAATGTTAATTGCTATTGGAATATTTATGTTTGGAGAAATAAATAAAGGAGGAAGTTCAAAACCAACATCTACAAATACTTTAAAAGAAGAAAAAAATGAAATAGTAAATCAAATTGTAAATGAAATTACAGAAAATGTATTGAAAAATGATATAGAAAATAATACAACAATAGAGAATACAACGACTTCAACAGAAACTTTTGAAGAAGCTCCAAAAACAGCTGAAGAAAAAGCAATAAGTATAGTAAAAAAAGACTGGGGAGAAGACAAAAATGTAGATATAGCAATAGATGGAATGGATAACAATGGAAACTACATAGTAGCAGTTAGAGATAGTTCTACAACTGAAGCAAAAGCTTTTTATACAGTAAATACTTCAAGCGGAACATTTACCAAAAGAGAAATGAATTAGAGGAGAAAAATTATGCAAGAAATAAAATTTGAAGATGCAATGCAAGAATTAGAGTCAATTACAGCTAAATTAGAAAAAGGTGATTTAAGCTTAGATGAGTCAGTTTCAAACTTTGAAGAAGGAATGAAGTTAGCTAAAAAATGTAATAATATTCTTGAAGAAGCAGAAAAGAAAATAAAAGTATTGGTACAGAAAGATGGTAAATTGGAGGAAGAAGATTTTATCACAGAAGAGTAACAAAACAAGAAAAGAAAAGGGGGCTATATTAGAAAAAGTCTAATATAGAAAATAAAATGGATTTTTATTCAAAATACAAATATTTAATAGTTCCAATATCAGTATGGTTTTGCATACAAGTATTTAAAGTAATCTGGGACTTAGTAGCAACTCATAAATTTAATTTTAAAAGAATTTTAGGCGCAGGTGGAATGCCTAGTTCACATTCAGCAGTAGTAACATCAATTGCAACAATGATAGGAAAAACACAAGGAATAAATTCGCCAATATTTGCTCTTGCAGTAATGTTTGCATTTGTAGTTATGTATGATGCAGCAGGAGTTAGAAGAGCAGCTGGAAAACAAGCAAAATTGTTAAATAAATTAGTAGAAACGCCAGGACTTTCAAATATACAAGTACAAGAAAAATTGGTAGAAGTATTAGGTCATACTCCAATGCAAGTTATAGTAGGTGCTGTTATAGGTATTGCAGTAGGATTAATTTTTGGGTAAACATTAGTTAAAAAGACGAGAGAATTCTTGTCTTTTTATTGTAAAAACTAAAAATATAATGTATAGTATAAACATATTTTAAAAGTAGGTGATTATAATGGAAGATATAGAAATTGAAAGAAATACTAAATTAGAGAAAATAGAAAAAATAGCAGAAAACATTGAAATAAATGAAGAATATGTAGAAAACTATGGAAAATATAAAGCAAAAATATCATTAGATATATTAAAAAAACTAGAGAACAAAAAAGATGGAAAACTAATATTAGTTACAGCAATCAATCCTACACCATTAGGAGAGGGAAAAACAACAATAGCGATAGGACTAGCAGATGGATTGAGAAAAATTGGTAAAAATTCAATACTAGCATTAAGAGAACCATCATTAGGTCCTGTGTTTGGAATAAAAGGTGGAGCAACAGGTGGTGGACATTCACAAGTTGCACCTATGGAAGATATCAATTTACATTTTACAGGAGACATTCATGCTATAACTTCTGCAAACAATTTGTTATCAGCTATTATAGACAATCATGTATACCATGGAAACGAACTAAATATAGAAAAAGTTACATGGAAAAGATGTGTAGACTTAAATGATAGACAATTAAGGGTGGTAAACACAGGTTTATCAGGTGAAAAAAATATAGTTCCAAGAGAAGATGGATTCGATATAACAGTGGCTTCAGAAATAATGGCAATTTTCTGTCTGGCAACAGATATAGATGATTTAAAAAGAAGATTAGGAAACATTATAATAGGCTACAATAAAGAACAAAAGCCAGTCACAGCACATGACTTAAAAGCAGAAGGAGCAATGGCAGTTTTACTAAAAGATGCACTTAATCCAAATTTAGTTCAAACATTAGAGCATACACCAGCATTTATTCATGGTGGGCCATTTGCAAATATAGCACATGGATGTAATAGTATAGTTGCAACAAAAATGGCATTAAAACTTTCAGATTACACAGTTACAGAAGCAGGATTTGGAGCAGATTTAGGAGCAGAAAAATTCTTAAATATAAAAACAAGGAAACTAGGAAAAGTTCCAGATGCAGTAGTTATAGTAGCAACAATAAAAGCATTAAAATATCATGGCGGAATGGCAAAAGACGAATTAGAAAAAGAAAATATAGAAGCATTAAAAAATGGTAGTAAAAACTTACTAAGACACATAGAAAATCTACAAGAAAAATTTGGCGTAAATGTTGTTGTTGCAATAAATAAGTTTAATCAAGATACAGAAAATGAAATTGAAACATTAAGAAAAATACTAGAAAAAGAAAATGTGGAATTAAGTTTAGTAGAAAGCTGGTCAAAAGGCGGAGAAGGAGCAATTGACCTAGCAGAAAAAGTAGTTCATTTATGTGAAGAAAAAGAAAATGAATTTAAATACATATATAATTTAGAAGATACTATAAAAGAAAAAGTAGAAAAAATTTCTAAAAATATATATGGAGCAGATAGAGTAGAATATAGTAAAGAAGCGGAAGAGCAAATAAAAAAAATAGAGAACATGGGGTATGGCAATTTACCAATTTGCATAGCTAAAACACAATATTCGTTTTCAGATGATGCTAAAAATTTAGAGTGTAATTCATCATTTAATATACATGTAAAAGAAGTAAAACTAAAAGCGGGAGCAGAATTCATAGTAATACTAACAGGAAAAATAATGACAATGCCAGGCTTGCCAAAGCATCCTACATCAGAGCAAATAGACATAGACGAACAAGGAAATATAGTAGGAATATTTTAAAGGACATTTGGGGACGGGTCACTTTTGTCCTTTACATAAAATATAATAAAATCATAAAATAGGGGTTAATAATTTTAGGGCTTATAAAATCATTGCAAGGGAGATGAAACAAATGGGAAGAAAAGCAAGAAAAAATTATGATACCTCTTTTTTTCATGTTATAGTACAAGGAATAAAAAAAGAATACATATTCAAAAATAACCATTATATAGAAAAATATATCAAATTAATTAATAAGAATGAAAGTGAATTTGATTTAATGATTTTGTCATATTGCATAATGAATAACCATGCACATTTACTTATATACACTGAAAAAATAGAGGATATGTCAAAATTTATGCATAAAATAAATTCGACATATGCAGAATATTTTAATTACAAGGAAGATGAAAGAGTAGGGTATGTTTTTAGAGATAGGTTTAAAAGTCAACCAATTTATGATATTAGATATTTAATAAAGTGCATAAATTATATTCATCTAAATCCAGTTAAAGCATTAATGGTATCCAAATGTGAAGATTATAAATATTCTTCATATAATTATTATTTGAAGAATATAAATAATAATGTTGATAATAAAATAAGTTTTATAAAAGAAATTTTAGGGCAGAATTATATGGAGATTTTAAACAATAATTTAAAAAATACAAATATATTTTATGATGTAGATATAAATATGAGTGATTTAATAGATAATAAGATTCTGTATTTTCTAGAAATAGAAGATATAAAAATAGACAAGATATATGAAGACAAAGAAACACTTGGAAAAATAATTAAATATTTATATTTTAAAGAAATTAAAATTCAAAGAAAATATATACTGCAAAAGTTTGGAATTTATAAGGATTTATTTTATGAATTAATAAAATAAAAGTTATGTAAAGGACAAAAGTGACCCGTCCCCAAATGTCCTTTGTGAAATATTTGTGAATTTTAGATATATGCTATTGACTTTTTTATAGAAAGGGTATACATTATTAGCAGTCTCAAATAAAGACTGCTAATTTAATATTAGATTATATAATAAGTATGAGGAGGTAATGTAAAATGTTAAAACCATTAGCAGACAGAGTTGTAATTAAAATGTTAGAAAATGAGGAGACAACAAAGAGTGGAATAATTTTAGCAGGAGCGAGCAAAGAAAAACCACAATTTGCAGAAGTTTTAGAAGTAGGACCAGGAACAGAAAAAATAAAAATGGAAGTGAAGAAAAACGATAAAATAGTTGTAAGTGAATATGCTGGTACAAAAATAAAATATCAAGGTGAAGATTTAGTTATAGTAAGTCAAGATGATATTTTAGCAATAGTTGAAGAGTAAGTTAAGGAGGTAATTTTGTATGTCAAAAGAAATTAAATTTGGTGAAGAAGCCAGAAAAAGTTTATTAAATGGAGTTAATAAATTAGCAGATACAGTAAAGGTTACATTAGGACCTAAAGGAAGAAATGTAGTTTTAGATAAAGAGTTTGGAGCACCTTTAATTACAAACGATGGTGTTACTATTGCAAAAGAAATTGAACTTTCAGATCCTTTTGAAAATATGGGTGCAAGACTTGTAAAACAAGTTTCTACTAAAACAAATGATGTTGCAGGTGACGGAACTACAACAGCTACAGTTTTAGCACAAAGCATGATTAAAGAAGGTGTTAAAAATGTAGCAGCAGGTGGTGATCCTATGGCTATTAAAAGAGGTATAGATAAAGCTGTAGTAGCATCTGTAAAAGCATTAAAAGATATTAGTAGTAATGTAAATGGAAAAGAAGATATAGCAAGAGTTGCAAGCATTTCTGCTAATAACGAAGAAGTAGGAAAACTAATTTCAGAAGCTATGGAAAAAGTTTCTAAAGATGGCGTTATTACAATAGAAGAATCTAAAACTTCTAACACAGAATTAAATGTTGTAGAAGGAATGCAATTTGACAAAGGATATGTTTCTCCATATATGGTAACAGATACAGAAAAAATGGAAGCAGTAATGGATAACCCTTATATATTAATTACAGATAAAAAAATAAGTAATATTCAAGAAATATTACCATTGCTAGAAACATTAATGCAAAATTCAGGAAAACTTGTAATTATATGTGATGATGTAGAACAAGAAGCATTATCAACACTTATATTAAATAAATTAAGAGGAGTTTTAAATGTAGTAGCTGTAAAAGCACCAGGTTATGGAGATAAAAGAAAAGAAATGTTACAAGATATAGCAATTCTAACAGGTGGAGAAGTTATTGCATCAGATTTAGGATTGGAACTAAAAGATACTACAATAGAGCAATTGGGTAGAGCAAAACAAGTAAAAGTTCAAAAAGAAAATACAATTATAGTAGATGGTATGGGAGATAAACAACAAATTGCAGACAGAGTAGGACAATTAAAAGCTCAAATAGCAGAAGAAAAGAGCGAATTTACAAAAGAAGCTCTTCAAGAACGTTTAGCTAAAATAGCTGGTGGAGTTGCCGTAATTGGTGTAGGAGCAGCAACAGAAGTAGAAATGAAAGACAAAAAACTAAGAATAGAAGATGCTTTATCTGCAACACGTGCAGCAGTAGAAGAAGGTATTGTTGCAGGTGGAGGAACAGCATATTTAAATATAATTCCAGAAGTTGAAAAAGAAGTAAGCTCTTTACAAGGTGATGAAAAATTAGGTGCAAGTATTGTATTAAAAGCTTTAGAAGAACCAGCAAAACAAATTGCTGTAAATGCAGGATTAGAGCCAGCAGTTATTGTAGAAAAGGTAAAGACATCAGAAAAAGGTGTTGGATTTAATGCAGCAAATAACACTTATGTAGATATGAAAAAAGCAGGAATAGTAGATCCAACTAAAGTTTCAAGAAGTGCACTTCAAAATGCAGCATCTGTAGCATCTATGGTTCTTACAACAGAAAGTGTAGTTACAGATAAAAAAGAAGAAAAAGCATGCTCATGTGGAGGACACGATGCGGTTCCAACAGGAATGGATGGAATGTATTAAAATAGAAAATAAAAATTATATCTATCGCAAAATGATAGCAAACAATGAATGAGAAAAAACAACGAAATAAAGTAAAATTTACTTTAAAAATAACTGTGCAATATAAGAATTGTGCAGTTATTTTTTTAGAAATGGTAAAATTAAATTACCGTTTTTAATAGAAAAAAAGACACATAATTAAAAC
>CAVFFZ010000005.1:0-71757 GCA_963621995.1 Lachnospiraceae bacterium | reverse complement strand
AAAGCTATCTTCTCTTTTTCTATTTTTGTTTTTTAAATGAACTATAAGTGTGTGTGTGTGTGTGTGTACAGCCTCAAGGCTTACAAGCATTACCATTTTCATGTTTTCTCCTTTGTTTTCGCTTTTATTAAATTTTTATTTTATAATTAAAATATATTGGTTGTCAACATATTTTCCTAGAAAAAAATACGAGTTTTTGGTATTGTACTTTTTATCTTACGTTCTTTCATTGTTCAATTCTTTTGTTCACAAATTTCTAATTTCCAACATTTCTAAATATAGTAAATGTTATTATAACAATTGTAAATATTATCCAAAACCTTTCTTTTGGATATAAAAATGTTAATATTTCTTTTTTCTTAAATGAATTGACTATATATAAAATATTAACTAAAATCAAATATATAATTGTTATAAAAAATACTGGATGATATAAAAAACTCTGTGCAAAGTTTCCTTGTAGCAAATTTATTACACACCTTGTTCCTCCGCAACTTGGGCACAAAATACCAAAATATGTATTAACCAAACAATTTGGCATTAAATGTACAAATTTAGTTTTTGTTATTATAAGAATAATTAGAACTAAAAATAAAATTCCTAGTTCTAATTGTAACATTGTTTTTATTTTTGAATTCATTTTCAAATTATCCCTCTCTCATTATGTTAAAAGGTGTATAATTTATAATTTTTTAGGTTAACTTCTTAACCCTCATTATGCTTTCTTCTATCAATTACATACGTACTTCCTTGAACAGTTTTAGCTAAGTGTTTAACACTAGCACCTGCTTCTCCTATTTCTAGTACATTTGCAAATCTTCCTTTTTCTACTTCTACAACTCCTATAGATATAGCTGTAAGTGGAAATTGTTCCATAATACCTTTTCTATTTTCAACTTCTAAATAACCTTTTTCAACATCCTCATCTGTAAAATATTTTAAAATATTTGTATCAAAATCTGCAATTATATTTTGACAAATTTTATCATAATCAGTTTTAGATACTATTGCAACAAAGTCATCTCCACCAATGTGACCTACAAAACTATCTTCATATTCATCTGTATGTACATTTTTTAGTATAGTTTTTGCTGTTAACTTAATAATTTGGTCTCCTTTTAAGAATCCATATATATCGTTATATGCTTTAAAATTATCCAAATCTATATATATCATTGCAAAAGTTTCTTTTAATAAAAATCTTTTTTTCATTTCTGCTTGTATTTGTACATTTCCTGGAAGTCCTGTTAATGGGCTTACTCTTCTATTAATATAAATTAAATTTAATGTATTTTGTATTGTATAATAAAAAAATTCTTTATTTATTGGGTTTATAATATAATATGAAACTCCTAACTTTAATAGGTTTATTCTATGCTCATGATCTTTATTTGAAGATAACACAATAATTGGTGTTATAGTATTGTCATCATCATTTTTTATTTTCTCACATATAGAAATAATATCTTCATTAATATTGTCTTCATTTATTATTATTAATGAAGGAATATTTTTAAGTGCAACATCTAATTTCTCTGTAGGCACACTTTTAAATCGGTAGCTTTTATCTTCCTCAAATAACTTTTTTAAAGTTTCTTTTAAATTTGGTTTATTATCAATTATATAAATTTCTTGTACCATAATTACTCCTTATTTTCCTTCTTTATATTTTGTTTCAATTTTTTTAAATCTATTTTTTGGTTTAAAAATTTAGTTATTGTTTCTGATTTCATACTAGGGAACGCCTTTTTTAAACGATTAGCCTGCCTATATATTCTAATTTTTAATTTTGCTTGACTACTTTTTAGCTCTTTAATTTTGTTTTCTGTATTCTCTATAGCACTTTTCTCTATGTTAATAATTTTTTGTTTGTTCTTATCTTTTAACTCTTTTAATTCTTTTACTTTTTCTTTTATTGTAATTCCCATGTAGTTAATTTTATTAACCATAGTTTCAAAATTAGTTACTGCTATAGTACTTACAATTAAGTCTACAATTATTGTTATTCCTATTATAATATCTAAATATAGCAATAAATCTATTGGAACGGTTCTTATATAACTTTCTATGAATGGATTTATATAACATATAAATACTACTCCCAATATTCCCCAATATATAGAATTTTTTAAACATATTCTTCCTTGAAAATTAAATTTCAAATAAGAGTAATTCCAATATTTTGTTTTAAAAATTTTTTCTAAAAGTACCCCTACAATATATTCCCATGCAGATAGCATAACAAAAGCTGCAGCAAATAATATTAATGGTTTTTCTTTTAAGAAATTTAATGCTAATAACATTATTATTGCGCCAAAACCATAAATTGGGCATATAGGTCCATTTAGAAATCCACTATTTACAAACCTTTTTTGTGATATAGATTTAGAAACAGACTCTAATACCCAACCTGCAAATGAGTATATAATGAAATATGTAAGGAAATATAGTATTGTTTCCATCATTTTCCTTTCTTGTTTTTCTAAATTGTTGTCTCTCCTGAAACCTCTTCTTCTAATCCACTTATGTTATAAGCTTTAATTGTTATTTTATTTTCTCCTTCTGATAATGGTTGTCTAAATTCTACTTCTTTCATATTTAAAGCTGTTCCTGTATTTTCTGGATCTGTTGTATAGAATTGACCATTTAATGTATATTCTATTTTTTGAATTCCCTCTTCATCTGTAACATTTACAATTAGCTCATTACCTTCTCTTGAAAGTTCTATTTTTGGTTTTTTAACACCTTTAAATGCTTGTTCTTTCACTGTTTCATTTCCAGCTTTATCTACCGCTATAATTGTTAACGTATTTTCACCTTTTAAAATATCTATTTTATCTTCTATTTGTTTTGGTGATTCTTCTTTTGCTTCTACTTTAGTTTCATCTTCATTGTTCCAGTAATAGCTCATGTAACTTAGCGCTGTTTCATCTTTTACTACTATTTTTACTTTTGAACTTTCAACTAATAATTCTATTTCTGGTTTTGTAGTATCGCTTTGTTGTAGTTCATACATTTCACTGTATGTTGCTGTTTTTCCGTTAATATCTATTACTTTTAATACTAGTGTATTTGTTCCAGTTGGTATAGTTATATTTTCATTTATTTCTTTTCTTCCTTTACCTTGTAAAACAACTTCTTCTCCATTATTCCAAGAATAAATAATTTTATCTATTAATTTATCATGTTTTATACTTATATTTAAAATATCTTCTGATTGTATAACATTTATTAGTGGTTCACTTTGACTTTCTTTACCTTTTTTAGTAACCATTGCATATGATGCTTGTCCTACTAATATAAGTCCAAATATAATACATGCAATTGAAAATATTTTAAGAACTGTTTTTATTTCTAAAGTTCCACTTTTTTTAGGAGTATTTGTATACAAAATTTGATTCATTATTTTCCCACCTTTAAATAAATATCTCTCTTTGTTCCTTTATGGATTATATCATTACACTTCTCTATTTGCAATAATTTCCATTAAATTTATTATGCTTTTTTAACAATTACCATTAAGGAGCAAGAACAAATATAATGCAAAAGGGGAAATTCCCTTTTGCATTATATTATAATTTATAATACATATTTTTTAATTAATACTACTCCTGATGCTAGCATTGTAAGACCTATAGTTGTTAAAGGAATATATTGTATTGTATCATTTACTCCTGTTTTAATAGTTAAAATAACTGGTGCATCATCTATATCATCTTCGCCTTCTTTTTTATTATCTGGAGTAGAGTCAATATCTGGTGTATTGCTATCATTGTAGTCTTTGCTTATTTCTGCTACGTTTGTTTTTAATCCAAAGTTATCTTTTCCATTTACCCAAGTAAGTAATACTTCAACATCTGCATATTCTCCTGGTTGTAATAAAGTATCTTTTAATTGGTCTGTTACTATTGTTCCATCTTCTAATTCTGTCCATTCTGGGTTATCGGCTTGAACAAATTTTAATCCTTCTGGAATATAGTCTTTAACTTCTTTAGCATAACCTGCTATTTCACCTTCGTTATAAATTCTAATGCTATAGCGGAATTTAACTACTACTTTGTTTAATCTTCCCTCTTTAATTTCAACTTTTACAACTTCTTCTGGATCATCTTCTGGTTTATGACCTGTTTCAGTAACAGTTTCAGTACCATTATCTATTACTATTGCTTGTGTTACCCACTTTCTTAAAGCTAAATCAAAATATTTTACTTTAACTTTCTCAATGTCTTGGTCATCTTCATCTTCAATCCATTTATCTGGAGTTGAATCAATATCAATTATATCCTTTCCATCTTTATCCGAATCGTTTGATACTTGCGCTTTATTAATTAATATTCTATCTGATGTATTTGGTTCTGTTACTTTAAATGCTATTTTTACATCTTTGTAAGCTGGTTCTTCCATTGTTGTACTATCAAATTTTACAAGTAAGTTATTTCTTCCAGTTTCATCCTCTTGCTCTTTAGATAAGTAATCTGTCTTAATAGATACTGCTTCTTCAACATTTGTTGTTTCATTTCCGTCTTTATCTAATATTACCCATCTATATGTTTTATTTGTGTCGTTATCTGGTAAAAATTCTAGTCCCTCTGGTAAATCATCTTTAATTTCTTTTGCATAACCATCTTTAGTTCCTTCATTATATACTCTTATAGTATAAGTAACTATGTTTCCATTTTCTACTTCTACTGGATCTTTTGGATGATTATAAATAGCTGTTGTTCCTGTTCCTTCTACTAATGGTGTTACATCAACTACTGGCTCTCTTATATATTTACCATTTTCATCTATAAGTTCTTTATTATCTACCGCTGTAATGAATTTTCTTAATGCTAAGTCAAAGTAACTTAATTTTACATGTTCTACATCTATATCGTCTTCTTTTGAATTGTTATTATCTGGTGTAGAATCTCTATCTTCTACATCATTACCATTTTCGTCTGAATCATCTGAAATTTCAGCTGTATTTGTAATAATTCCTGTATAAGTATTTGATGCTGAAACTTTAAATGCTATTTTTACTTCTTTGAAATCTGGTGATGTTCTCGTGCTATCAAATGCTTGTATTAAGTTTGAGCCTTGTGTTTCTTCTTGTTCTTTAGATAAATAATCTGTTGTTATGTATTTTGCCTTATTTACATCTGTTGTTTCATTTCCGTCTTCGTCTAACATAATCCAACGATATTCTTTGTTTGTTTCATTTTCTGGTAAGAATTCTAATCCTTCTGGAATATTATCTTTTACTTCTTTAGCATATCCTGCTATATCACCTTCATTATATATACGAAGTGTATATTCAACAATATCCATACTGTCAACTTCTATTGGTTCTTTTGTATGTTCATATATATAGTTTCCATTTTCATCTTTTACATTTGTAAATACTGGAACTCTGTTTGTTACAGGTGTTTCATTTATCTTTGTAATAAATTTTCTTAATGCTAAGTCAAATTCTTCTAATATTAATTTTTCAAAATCGTCATCATCTTGTTGTCCTTTGTAATGGTAATTACTATCTGTTAATATAGATTTATTAGATTCATTTCCTTTGTAGTTTGATAAGTTTTCATCACTTGGTAAAACTACATTTTCTTTTTGTGAATCTCTATCTGTTATAGTATTTCCATTAACATCTGTAAATTCTGTAATTTCAGCGATATTTGTAATTACTTTATTTAAATCTTTTGTAGATTTTACTCTACATTTAATTTTTAATTCTTTGTAATCTAATGTTGTTCCATCAAATGCTTTAATTAATGTATCTTCTGGATCTATTGTTGGTTTTGCTAAATATGATGTGCTCGCTTTTCTTAATGAAGAATCTATTACCCATCCATATTTTGCATTAAAGTTTTCTTCATCATCAATTACAAATTCTAATTGTGGTGGTAAATAGTCTGTAACTTTGCTTGCATATCCATCTATTTCACCTTCATTGTATATTCTTAATGTATAAATTACTATGTCTCCTACAGCCACTCCAACTGGATTTTTAGGATGTTTATATTCAGCTGTTGTACCTGTACCATTTATTAATGGTGTTAAATCAATTGTTGGCTCTCTTAAATATGCACCATCTTCTTTTACTAATTCTTTTCCATTTATATTTGTAATAAATTTTCTTAATGCTAAGTCAAATGACTTTCCTGGTAATATTAATTCTTCGTAATCATCATCATCTTCATAACCCCATCCTTGTTCTGAAGTTCCTGGGTTATAATTATTTTTTTGGTCATCTGTTAAATCTTTTGGAACAGAATCTCTATCTGTTATTGAATTTCCATTTTCATCTGTATGGTTTGTAATTTCAGCTACGTTTTTTAGTCTTTGTTCAATTTCAGATACTTGTGCATTTACTGTACATTCTACTTGTACATCTGCATAGTCCACTTGTGAGCCATTAAATTTAGCAAGTAATCTATTTGCCAATTTATTTGTTACTATTGTTTTTCCATCTCCAGATGGATTTGTCCATCCATTTTCTGTATTTATTGTACTATTTTGTTTTAATGTTAATCCCTCTGGTAAGTAGTCTGTTATTTCTTTTGCATAACCATCTATGTCGCCTTCATTGTATATTCTAATTGTATATAAAACTGTATCTCCTATTTCTACTTGAATTGGAGTTTTTGTATGTGTTTTAGTTACTGTTGTAATTGTTTTATTTTTTAGTGCTTCTATAGTTTGAGCTGTAACTACTGGTTCTCTACTTGGGTCTACAGCTACATCATTTATTTTTGTAATAAATTTTCTTAATGCTAAGTCAAATGATTTTCCTGGTAATATTAATTCTTCGTAATCATCATCATCTTCATAACCCCATCCTTGTTCTGAAGTTCCTGGGTTATAATTATTTTTTTGGTCATCTGTTAAATCTTTTGGAACAGAATCTCTATCTGTTATTGAATTTCCATTTTCATCTGTATGGTTTGTAATTTCAGCTACGTTTTTTAGTCTTTGTTCAATTTCAGATACTTGTGCATTTACTGTACATTCTACTTGTACATCTGCATAGTCCACTTGTGAGCCATTAAATTTAGCAAGTAATCTATTTGCCAATTTATTTGTTACTATTGTTTTTCCATCTCCAGATGGATTTGTCCATCCATTTTCTGTATTTATTGTACTATTTTGTTTTAATGTTAATCCCTCTGGTAAGTAGTCTGTTATTTCTTTTGCATAACCATCTATGTCGCCTTCATTGTATATTCTAATTGTATATAAAACTGTATCTCCTATTTCTACTTGAATTGGAGTTTTTGTATGTGTTTTAGTTACTGTTGTAATTGTTTTATTTTTTAGTGCTTCTATAGTTTGAGCTGTAACTACTGGTTCTCTACTTGGGTCTACAGCTACATCATTTATTTTTGTAATAAATTTTCTTAATGCTAAGTCAAAGTTTGACAAATTAAGTGTTACTTCTTCTTCAAATGTTTTCGCTTCTGGTGTTACTTCTGCTACTGGTTGGTCATTGTTTGGATTTGAAACTGTCCAATAAGTAACTGTATTTTGTTTCATTTTTGTTGCTACTTTAAATTTAGCATTTTCTATATTTTGTGTAGATGGTATTTTTAAATAGAAGTTTTCTCCCATTAATTCTTTTAAAGTTTTTGTTGTCTCTTGTTTATTGCTATCTAATAAAGTATAGCTTATAGCTTGGCTGTTAGCACCTACTAACGCTCCATCTAATGTATATACTTTATCTGATACTTGCTCTATTTTATAAGGTCCTGCAATATAGTAATCTCCATTTAATGTTACTCTTGATGTATTTGAAGTAAATTTAACTGGATTTATAGAAGTTGTACTTGGATCTGTATTTTTATTAGCATTTCCGCCATTTATAAAATATGTATATAATGCATAAATATCATCGCTTAAGTCCCAATTGTCAAATACGTCATCTACTGAATCGTAGTTTAATTGACTTGCAAGTTTAGCTTGTATTGTTGTAATTTCCTCTGTTTTATATTGATCATTGTTTGTAAAATACCAAATTGCTATTTGTTGTACAATATCAATTAAATCATCATTCATTTTGCTATTTGGAATACCCGCATTAGTTAATAGTTCTTGTTTAAATGCTGCAGCATCTGCAATTTGCTCTGCTGTTGGACTAGTTGTTTGTGCTGGTACATAGCTATGATCTAAAATCCATACTATTGCATTATAATTTTCTGTACTTGGAAGTGTAGCTTTATAACTATTAATAATTGATTTGTCTGATTCTATAGGATTTTTCATATCTGCATACACATTATATAGTCTTTCTTGTGTAGCACTTCCTCCTACTGAACCAAAGCCAACACCCATTTTCAAACAATATATTCCATTATTTTGATTTTTTATTGTTTGTCCATTTGTATTGTACTCATAAATCTTCCACATATCTTGTTCTTTAGTTCCACTAGTTGACTTTAATCCTGCTTGGTATGCATAACCAGAAGTACGATATGTTGGGTTATTCATTTTTAATAGTTTTCCAGTATTATTTACACTTGCTTGACTACTAGTTGAAATTGAAATAATTCCTGCTAGTGCTGTCCCCATAATTATTGTTTGTAATAATCCCTTTTTAAACTTCATAACTTTACCATCCTTTTATTTTTAGTTATATCTATCTATATTTTATTTTAGTTACCTTTTGTAAATTCGTCAATAGCAATATTTACCACTATTTTTAATATTTCAGAATGTTTTCAAAAAATAACTAAAACGCCTTTACGGAAATAGATATTTCTATTTCGTATTTTAAATTTTCGCCCTACATTACAATTATATTACATTTTTGTTACAATTGCAATGTTTTATGTGAATTTCCTTAGGAAAATGCGGATTTTATAGATTTTAAGAAAGATAAAAAGTATATTTCTGATTTTGATAAAATTATTGATGAGTGTAAAAAAAATAAATAAAAATATATAAAAATCGATAAAACATTGATATATCAGCATTTTATCGATTTTTTTGTTGGAGGCGCCACCCGGATTTGAACCGGGGATCAGAGTTTTGCAGACTCGTGCCTTACCACTTGGCTATAGCGCCGAATATTTAAAAAATATACTTATGAATAAATTTAATATAAGTATATAATGGAGCGGAAAACGGGGCTCAAACCCGCGACCTCTGCCTTGGCAAGGCAGCGCTCTATCAACTGAGCTATTTCCGCATATGCTTTTTACAAAGCATTATTATAATAACAAAAATATTATCAAAAGTCAAGATATAGGCTTAAATTTTTTATATTTTACCCTAAGGAAGTTCACAATTAGGTATTACAGACAATAATTCTTTAAAGTATGAAAAAAATTTTTTCTTTTCTATATTCTTTGAACATACTATATCTACGCTTTCAACCACTTTGTTATTATACTTTACTACTATATTTCCTATTTTGGTGTTTTTTATTACTGGTGCATCATATTCATATATTGCATTTATTTCAAGTTCTATATCATTTTCTTCGCCAATTTTTATGGGTAATTGCTTTTTATATATTTCTTTTAGCTCTAATTCAACATTTGTTTTTTCACTTTTATTAATATATATGCGCTCACTATTTATTTGTTTCCATTTTTCAAATTCTACTTTTATTTTTTCTTCCAAATTTACTCTTGTATAGTTTTTAAATGCATATTCAATTAATTTCATGCTATCTGATGTTCTTTGTTTTTTTGTATCACAACCTAGAACTACAGTTATTATTTGATTATTATCTCTTGTACAAGAAGTAACCAAACATCTTCCTGCATTGTTTGTAAATCCTGTTTTTACACCATCTACTCCATTTAAGGTTCCTAATAATTCATTTGTATTATATATGCTTCTTGGCACATTATTTATGCTTATCGTTGTACTTTTTGTATTGACTATTTTAGAGAATGTCTCGTTTTTTAAAGCATAATCTGTTAACACAGCAAGTTCATATGCTGTTGTATAATGTTCGCTATCATCTAAGCCATGTGGTGTAATAAAGTGCGTATTTTTTAGTCCTATTTCTTCTGCTTTTTTATTCATAAGTTTTGCAAAACCTTCTATGCTTTCCCCCGCATATTCTGCAAGTGCTACCGCTGCATCATTTCCGAGACCTAAGCATTAATCCATATAATAAATCTATTACACTTATTTTATCATTAGTATTTATTTTTAATCTTGAACCACCTGTGTTTGCTGCTTTTTTTGAAATTGTAACAACATCTGATAAATTTCCTTTTTCTATTATAACTATCGCTGTCATTATTTTTGTCGTAGATGCCATTGCTCTTTTTTCTGTTTCATTTTTTCCCCATATAATTTCTTTCGTCTTTCTATCATATATAACTGCCGCTCTAGCATTAAGTACAGGTTCTTCACTGACTTTTGCAGTAGTTTCTAATGCTAATTCTTTTACTTCATCTGCTAACATTTCCTCTTCATCTACATCATCTGCATACACACATGACACGCAAAATATTATTATTAATATACTTATTATACATACATATAAGCTTCTTTTTTTCAACTTAAAATCACCTTCTAAATTATATTTAAAAGGTGATTTTTTATTCTTCTATTTTATTATTTTTTCTATTAACTAAACAGATTAATCTATCTTACATTAAATTTTAAAGCCTAAGCAGATAAAATAATTTATACTATCTTCTGTCTCTTGAGCTACTTATTTCTTCTTCCAAATCCTCTGTTACCATTTCAACAATTTCTTTTGTTTCTTTATCAGGATTTTCTTTTCGCTTTTCTTCAAATAACTTTTGTGCTTTAGCATCATTTGGTTCTCCATCTTTGTAATAGCCCCATTTTATAGCTAATTTTGAATAGTCCACATCATCATGTATATGGGATTTTGTGTTTTTATCTCCATCTATATCTTCTATCTTTAAATCTCCTTCTTCTACTTTACCATCTTTTCCATGCTTTTCCGCTTCTTGGTAACCTTCTTCTACACTGCGATATCCGTCTCCAAATTCTTCTGCTAAATCTCTTTCATCTTTCTTTATTTCCCATACATTATTTGTTTCTAACTCTCTATCTAAATTTTGGTTTCCTTCTACTCCTTTTCCTCCTATAGTTTTTCTAGGTGAATGATATACTCTAAGTTCTCCATATTCTCCATTTTTTACAGAAATAGTTCCTTCTCCAAGTTTATATCTAGATGTCACATCATCCTTTTTGACCTCTCCTTTTTGACTAACCTGATAATTTTGCTCTTTAGGACTATCTCCTGCTGTATTATCTAAGTCTAAGTCTAATGGCACTACCTTATTATCATTTGTAATTGCTACAAATGAATATCTTGTTGTATTTGTTTTTTCCTTTTCTCCCTTTGCATTTACCAAATTATCTCTTTCAACAGATTCTACAATTCCTATTTTAGTAAATTTTGCGTCTTCCATATTTGGCATTTTACCTGATTTTTCAATAATTTGCCCCAGTGTTTTCATGTCTGTAACTTTATCTTTTGTATCCATTTCCTGTTTTATATTTACATCTTTTATTGTATTTTCTTTTTTTATTTCAGTTCTATTTTGTTTTTGGTTTTCATTTATTACCTTTTTATTTTGTTTTTCACTTTCTTCTTTTATTTTTTGTTTTAAATCTAAAGTTACAATTCTAGTAATTTCATTTGTTCGTTCTAGCCCTAATGCTTTTTCTATTAGTTTCTTTTCTTTTTCTTGTTCTTGTCTTAGTGATATTTCTTTTTTGCTTAAATCTGCTGATTGTACAATATCTTTTATTTGAGCTTTAAGTTGATTTTCTAAAGTATTTTCTTTAAATAGTATATTGTTACCCATCATTTTATTTACAATTGTACATATTTCTATTGTTCCTATATATAGTTTTGATATTTCCCCTTCATCTACCAAATATAGTCCTAATACTTTGCCTTTAATTTTTAGTCTTTGTATTAAATAAATGTCTTTAACATTAAAGTATTCTTTGCTATTTCTTAATTTATTGTTTATTTTATGCATAGTGTTTATAAACTTTCGATTACTTAAAATAAAACCTATTAAGTGGTTTTCTCTTACATCTATAATAACACATTTTTCTATTGTATTAATTAATTCTTCTTCTACATAATCTCCATTATCTTCTATGTATACAAGTTGATTTTTATCTATTATTGTTGCCACAAACCAACCGCCTATTTTTTTTGTTATTTTTACTAAAAATACCTTTCCTATTAATTCTCCCATACTTCTTTTCCTTTCGGAATTATTATAGCATAACATAAAAATGGAATCAAGAATTTTTATACAGTATTGACTGCTCCAATTCTTGATTCCGTAATATTTAAGCTATTGTGTTATTTCAAATGACATTACAAAATTTGTGTCTTCTAATAATTTCATTATTATATTACAATTTACTTCTTTATCACTTTCTTTAGTTCTATCTGTTAATGTAATTCCATAAATATGTAAACTTCCTATTTGGTCTAAATATGTTTTGTACTCAACTTTATTATATCTAAACATATATTGTTTAACAAAATTTTCAAAATCTGCTTGTGTTTTAAAATATGTTTCTTTAAAACTTTCGTCTAACAAATTATAGGCCGAAGTATAATCTTGCATGTTAATCATTTCAAAGAATCTATCTATGTTCATAATTCCTTTATCCTTATTTTTTGAGCTTTCATATTCTTGAATAAATTCTTCGCTGTTTATAGTATAATCATCTAACTGTACAGTGTATTCCATTACAGCGGTTTCTTTGAATATATATATATTTCCATATTGATCTTTTACTGTGTATATATTTGCTTCATCTTGCGTAGTTACTTCACATTGAACACCTGTAATATACGTTAACTCTGTGTTTGAACTTATATATTTTTTAAATTCTTCTATTGTAGAATATCTTTTTTGTTTATAGTCGTTATCAAGTTGCTCATATGCTTTATCTACATTTTTTAGCATATTATCTTTATAATCACTTAAATACATAAGTCCTATTTGCTTTTCTTGAACATTATTTACTGTTACATATACATTTGTACTTTCATTTTTTATTTCTTTTAAATCTGTTTTCTTAGCAATTTTGCTTTGTTCTTTAGTTTCATTTAAAATAATATCAAATGTTCTATTGGATTTATCTAATTGCACAACTATATTAAGCTCTTCTTGTTTAGGATTATCATTGTCATAATTGTCCTCTGTTGTCTTTCCATATATAAAATAAGTAGACACATTTTCATTATTGTTATATTCATATATTTCTTTTGCTGTAAATGTTTCTGCATTATTATACATTTTTACTTTTTGTTCAATATTGTTTACTGTTATATTATTTTCGCTTATATATTCCTCTGAAAGAACATTGTACATATTTTGAAAATCTTTTTGTTCATTATATCGAATATATTTATTTATGCAAGATAGAACTGTATAGAAAGTTTGGTAATCTTTTAAATTATTTACCTTTTCAAATTCTGTATTATTTAGGTATTCTTCATATTCTTCCTTTGTTGTTTCTCTAAATATAATGTTTTCAGGTACTTGTTTATTTAAATTTAAAATAAAAAGCAAAAGTGTAATAAGCAGAATAATACATATAATTACAATAATAATTAATTTTTTTATATTCATTTATAATCTCCCTTCTTACTTTACTCATTAAAATACCAGTTTCCACCTATCTCTGTTCCCATTGGATGAGCTTTTCTAGTTTCTGCAGAATTAGTTCTAAAACTTGTATAATTATGATTTCTTTTTCCATTTAGTGCATCATCCACCGCTTGTTTAACATAAAAAGGTACATTCCCATTCAAATATTTTTTATAATTATTTTTATATTTTGGAATTCCATAAGAAAATTGCATATTTGCCGTTATTTGTTTATATGGATCATTTCCCCCACAATTAGCCCATGCAGAAGAATTACATCTATTTAATACACATGATATAACTGCTAATGCTCCATCATAATTCTCAGCACATTCTGTAGCAACAACTGCATATATTACATCTAATTTTGTAGCATCATCTACTGTAACCTTTTCTCCTTCAGTTGTTTCAGTTGGTCTTTTAGTTTTCATACTTACATAATCCAAAGGATTTTGAGGTTCCCCATTAAATTCTATTTGGAAGTGTAAGTGTGGCCCCGTTGAATTTCCAGTACTTCCTACATACCCTATAACTTGTCCCCTACTTACCCTTTCTCCTGGTGAAACTAAAATACTTTGGCAATGCATATACTTTGTTACATAACCGTTTTCATGATCTATTACTATCCAATTTCCTGCTGTTTTGCTATAACCTGCTATTGTTACAACTCCATCAGCAGAGGCTATAATTGCTGTGCCTTGATTTGCTGCAATATCTATTCCCTTATGATCTGTAGAAGCCCCCGTTGTTGGTGCCTTTCTCTTTCCATAATATGAGCTTATTGTACACGCTGCATTTTCATCTAGTGGCCACCAGAATTCTGCCCCTGAAATTATTTCTTCTTCATAATTATTATCTTCTGTATTTTCCTCCGTATTTTCTTCGGTATTTTCTTCGGTATTTTCTTCAGTATTTTCTTCAGTATTTTCTTCGGTACTATCTTCTAAATATTCTGGATTATAATCATCCTCATCTGGCAATGTCATTAAATGTTGTAAATGCTCTACAAGACCTTGCATTTTTACTACATATGCACTTTCATAATCAGTCTCTGACATATATTGTTTTTGTAAATTGTACCTATCTTTTTCATCCACTTCAACTTCAGTTACTTTACCAGAATCATCTATAACCTCTGTAGTTAGTTTTTTTCCATTATATCCTGTACTATTTGATTGAAGTGCTGCATATAACATTTGTATACCACTTACTAGTTTATTATATGGCTCTTCTGTAATAGTCATATTAGGAATTCTATATTTAACTTTATTACCACACTCTTTATTTACATCGTCAAATACAGCGTTTCTTGCACAATATAATGCAATTGGATTATATATTGTAGATACTTTGTCGCTTGAGCAATCATAACTACACTCTCCTGTTTCATTTATTAGTAATCCTAAAAATTGTTTAGATTTTTCAACAGATTGTGCTATTGTTGCCTCATTATATGTAATTTCTGAAGTAATAATTTGCGTTTTCGTTCTTTCTTCTACTATAAACTCGTCCCAATAATATCCATCTTCCCATATTGATTCTGAAAAAGAATCTGACATATATTGGTTCACGTAATGTCCTTCCACATGTTGTGATAACTTTGATGGTTTTGAAAAAGTTGTTGTTATTACTTCCCCATCATCGATAGTTCCTTTTATATCTTTAGTATATTTAAATTTTTCATAAAAGCTCCAAGTATCTGCTGAATATATCCTTAATACAGGTGCATTGGTTATAGTTGTCGTTACTTTTCTATTTTTTTTAGTCCAAGAATCTTCTAAACTAGCTCCTTCAAAGCTTCCTCCAGATTCTTCACTGTTTCTCCATTTTTCCCAATCATCTTCTTTTTCTTCCGTCTCAACTATTTGAACTGTATTATCTTGAATTACTAATGTTATTTTTGTATCTCTTGCTAGCAATGCAACATGATATACAAATTCAGGATTTTGTGTTATTTCGCAAAGATTTATTAAAAATTCATATGGCATTGTATATTTTGAAATTAGACTTTTATAATCTTTTTCTACCACTTTTAACTCATATTCTGTGCTAGAAGAAGTTGTCTCTTTATACCATTTTACTAATCCTTGTAGCCATCCTAACTTACTATCAACTTCTGACTCTTTGGTATTTATTGTTTTTATTTCCAATAAAACCATATTTTCTGTCTCAGGATCTATTGTAAAGCTATATCTTAATTCTTCTCCAACAGATTTGTTGTTTGTCTTTATAATCTCACCACTGCTTACTAAATCTGATAAACTACTTCCTTCTTTTCCTAATACTTTCATAAATTCTTCAGGTGTTAAATATTCCATTTTTTTGTAATCTTTTTCATTTACTTCTACATCTTTTTCATTATATTCACCTTTATCAAAATCCTCTTCTTTTAATTCTGAATCTCTTATATTTCTGTAAAAGTACACTCCACCATCAACCTGATATTGATTATTAGGATTCACAACTGCCTCTGTTTTTATATTTCTATGTGGTTGTTGTGAAATAATATCTGCTCTTATGAATTCTGCTATATATTTTTCTACCAATTCTTTATTATTTTCATCTTCTAGTAGTTTTTCAATAGTATCATAATCTTCATAATTTGCATCTCCTAATAGGCGTAGTTCTTTTATTGATACTCCATTATTTCCTAATTCTCTTACATATTCATCTACTAATGTGTAACTTCTAGTTGTAATTTCTCTTATTTCTCCATTACTATCTAAAATATTTCCAGCTTCATCATGTCTATTTCCGTAATAATCATATATATATCCTGTTTCATCATCTACATATGTTTGTTTTATAGATTCTTCTGTTCCTAAGGTTTCTCCTGTATTTGCATCAACCACATATTCAATTTTTTGGTTTATATCTGTCCAATAATCATTTGTAAGCCATTGCCATGCCTCTACAAAGAATCCTCCTACTTTTGATAATCCGGCCATTAGCATTACCATCTTGTCTTTTATAGCACTAACTATTCCAGCTACTATAACAGCTGCTATAATAATTGGTAATAATTTCATCAAAGTTGCTATTAAAAATTTTTTTATCCTACTTTTAAAATTCCTTAGAGCCATTTTTATAGCTTCTTTTGCTGCACCTAATTTTCCTCCTGTTGCTAATTTGGCAGCTATTTTTTTTACACTTTCTATATCTTGTTTTGCAGCTTCTATTTCTTCTTTTGCTTTTTCTACTATATTTGTTTTTTCATTATTTTCCATACCCGCCACCACCTTTACATAGAAACACTTATTCTTAATCTTTGATTATAATCTTTTGTATTTTGTTTATATGTTTCATAATCTGGTACTATATCTGTAAACGCAATTCCTTTTGTTTGTACTCCTGAACTATATGTTTTATTGAACGTTATTGTATATGTTCTATAGAAGTTTGCTGGTATTTCACATAAAGAACTTGATATTTCTGAAATATTAGAGCCATATGATACCCCATTACTTCCAAGAATGTATACAGATTTTGTTTGTGTTCTTGTGTCTATTAAAATTCTGTTACTTGTTGTATTTTCAAATTTAACTTCATATTTTTCATAGTCTTTATATATTTGTTGGGATAATACAATTACTTTAACTCCATTTAATTCACTTTCTTTATTTATTTCTTTTGTATACACTAAAGAATTTATGCTTAGCTTTCCTGCAGACATGTTTTCATCTATTGTAATATAATCTTGATATGATTCTTTATTTTGCGTACTTCCAGAAGCTAACATATCTTCATAAAATTTCACTCTATAAGTATATCTCTTATTACTGCTTATAAAATTTTCTATGTCTCCTGTCCTTTTACTAGAAAATATAATATCATAATACCCTACTTTAAAATTTTCCAATTTGTTCGCAAAAAGCACATTTTTACAATTATCTGTAAGCATGTTATATGCGCCTTCTATATCTCCACTATTACATTTTTTAATAAAAGTTTCTATTTCTTCTACATTGTTCTTTGTTGTTTCTACTGAAATATCTTGTCCACCTATAATAGATTTTGTTGGTAACCCTTCTACAATTTCTTTTGTTTTTTCACTACTCTTTTCATTATTATTTTTTGCAAATTGATTTAGTACTTGGATAATAATAAGAAGAAAAGCAATTGCAACCATTATAGTCACAATAGATTTTCTATTTTGATTCCAAAAACGTATAATTTTATTCATTGCAATTGCTCCTCCTCATTTTTTTATTTTCTAGAACTATTTTTTACTCCCTCTTTTTCTTTCAAATAGTTCATTGCTAGATCTGCTCTCTTCTCAGCATTTTCTTTTGAATTTCCTGCTCCTTGTAATTGATATACTAAATTATTACGATCTGCTTGTGCTTTTTTATCATCATTTAATCTTTCAGGTGTGATATTATTTTTCTTTCCTATAGCTGCTATAATTGCTGCTTGAGAGTCACTTAATCCTAGTTTTTGTGCTGCTTTTTGTGATTTTATCATATCTTTTATATCACTAAATCCTTTTTCAATATATGGATCTAATGAATTCATTTGCGCTTTAATTTCTTTATTTGATGGTGCTCTACCACCATTTTTATCTGTTAAATAATCTCTTACATATTGTACATTATCTTTATTTGTTTTTATTTCTTTTGAACTAGCTGCATCTTGAAATTTTGTATTTCCATGTGCTAAATCTAGTTCTCTTCCTAGTGCTGTTCCTCCTAATAATGTAGCCGCCCTATTTCCTTTTCCAGCACCAACTGCTCCTACTACTCTTTCTCCTGCATTCCATGCTTTTCCGCCTAGTCCTATTACAGGATTTGCAGCTACATTTCCAGATTTTCCTCCGGCATATGCTCCTAATACCATTCCAGATATTCCCTTTCCTTGTGCTGCTCCTAAAATTGCACCTGCCATACCTCCACCAAGTGTAAATGCTGTTTTAGTAGCAAATCTTGCTGTTCCTTTAATTGCTCTTTTAGCCATATTCCCTGCTCCGCCATGTCCTCTTACCCCGTTCTTTGTATATTGCTTTATCTTGCTTTCTTTCTTTTCCTTTGTATCATCATCACCACTTTGTTGTTCTGATTCATCTTGTCCTTGATTTGCCTGTTGTCCTTGATTTTCCTGTTGTCCTTGATTTGCCTGTTGTCCTTGTTGTGCTTGTTGTGATGATTCTGGAGTTTGGCTGTTCCTATCATCAAATAACTCAGGATGCATATACATATAATTTGGATCTTGTTCTGCCATTTCTTCTGGAGATAATTGTCCTTCTTGTTCTCCATAATTTGGTTGTTCATATGGGTTATCTACTTCTTGATCATTATCTGGTGTTTCTTGTTCTCCTGCACTATCGCTACCTCCTGGAAGATCATTTACATTTGTACCTTTATTAAATCTAGGTGGTTTGTTTCCTTCATTTGAAGAATTTCCGCCTGAAGTTTTTCCTTTTGAGCCACCTTTTCCGCTCATTAATTTAGAAAATCCTAATCCGCCTGCAAATCCTGCCATTGTGCTTCCTAATGATGGTGCCTTATCAAATCCAAAGAATTTACGTAATATTCCTTCTGCTTTTGGTATAAACCATAAAACAACTATTGTATATAGAATATTATTTGTTGCTAAATCCATTGCTGAAAGTACAAATACATAATAAATAATTAAATGAAAAGGCTGTAATAACGCATTAAATATATACTCTTTAAGCCATGAATCAAATGCTTGGGCTTTCCCGTCACTTATTTTATCTATTGGATATGTAAGTACAACTAATGGTGCTATTATAGTTAAAAATGCCATCATTACCATCCTTTTTAAATATTTCCAAGCAAACATTATTGTATAATATAGCAAAAATCCATATATTATAAGATATGTAAATTTTTCTAATATCGTATTTTTTTGTATTTGAAATCTTGCAAATCCCATTAAATTTGTCGTAAATGCTGTAGATGCTGCATTATTTGAAGAATTTACAGTAACAGCTATATTTCCATTACTGCTTCCCAATATTGCCGTTGTTATAGATTCTGTCATGGTTATTATAAAAGACATTATATAATGCATAAAGAATAATAAACATAAAGCTATTAGCCAGTCCGTAAGCATTTGTTTATATTTTGCTTTATCATTCGAGTTACTTGATAATATAATTCTAATTCCTATATATACTAATATTGATAAAAGTCCTACTACTGATAAATTTCTAAGAGCAATATACCAAGATGCTATTGTCTTTTGCAATTGTCCTGCAGAACTTGCTACAATTTCTTCTCCTTCTGAATCTGTTGTAGTTCCCCAAGTTGCTTTATCAGGATTAATAAAATTAATATCAAGCGCAGCTACTTTTCCACCAAAAATTTCTTCTGGACTTAACCTTGATAGTGGTACTTGATAACTTTTTCCACTCCAACCTAAATTTAACTCTGATGTATCTATCGTTCTTTTAATCTTTGAGTCTCCCGTTTTTTTGAAATCTGCATATTTCGAATCTGTATTAAAATCTTCTACATCTACCATATATGCATTATTAGATGCGGAAAATTCTTCCCCAATAGAAAGGTTCATAGCTCCTTGTACAAGTCCTATTATTGTATCTCCCAAAAGCGCTACAAAATCAAATATTGGATCAGTTAATATTCCTCCTAGTCCTGCATGAGAATAAGTTGGCACTATGAAATTAAAAAGTAGCATTATGCTTAATATTGAAATTGTTATCTTTTGTAGTATGCTTTTTTTTGTAATTTTTTTCATACTATTTCTCTCCTTTTAGTACTCCTCTTTCTTTTTGTTCATTTGAACCAACTTATTGATATTTGTTTCAACAAATTCAAATTCTTTTGCAGTTGGCTTTATCTGAATAATTGCTGTATCTGCTCCTACTTTTAAAAGACCTTCTCCTTTAAAACATGTTACTAAGAAGTTAGCTTCTCCAGAGCTTAATTTAAATACTTCTTTTAAATATTGTATTTCAGATTTATCTTGTGCTAAAAATAACTTTGTATCAGATGAAGTTAAAACTGCTTGTGCCTCTGGTTTCTCATAGAAATCTTGGAATCTTTGAGAAATAATTGCCAAAGATACATTTCTTTTTCTGGCACGACGTGCCATTGTATTTAAAAAGTCTACGGCTTCTGGGTATGGAAGCAACATCCAAGCCTCATCAACTAATACTCTTTTTTTATAAGCTTTTGTTCTATCTTCACTATTTTTCTTAACATATTTTTCCCAAATCCAAGAAAGTAAAATTTGTTGTGCAAGTGGTCTTGCAAACCTTTCCTCTAGTTGAGAAATATCTAAGTTAACAAACAATGTTCCATCTAATAAATCAAATGTAGATTGTCCATCAAAATACGCCATTTGTCCGTTATATTCACGAATATATTGTTTCATAACCTTAATTAAATAGCTATAATGGAATTGGTAATCTACGTTTTTATTTTCTTCTGCTTTTCTTAGTATTCTTTTGTACCATGAACCTATAGTTGGCATATTTTTCTTTTTCTTTCCAAGTACATCTCCACTCATAATTGCATTTGATTCATATAAACTTGCTGGGTCACTTGTAATATGGTTTGCTGCATATTCCTCTGCAACAGATTCTGATATAATTTGTTTTGTAAGTTCGTTTACTTCTTGAGATCTTGTACTACCTCTTGCCATTGTAAGTAACGCTTGTGTAACATCTTCAACTTTACTTTCCACATTAACTACACTTCTTGACTTTCCTGTTATTTCGTCTCTAATTACCTCTGGCTCTATATCAAATAAGTTAATAACTGTTTTAGAAGTTGGGCTAATAACTACATTTATTCCACCTAAACTTTCTGCTACTATTGTATATTCGCCTTCGGCATCTAGTGCTAAACTTTGAATTCCCATTAATACTGCGCTACGAGAAATTAGTGTTTTCATTGTTACAGATTTACCAGCACCAGATTTCGCAAATATAACCATATTATAGTTTGCAAGTGATGAATGGAAGTTATCAAATAATATTGGCACACCAGTTTGTTTGTTAAATCCAAGTGGTATACCTGTTGGATGCCCAACTTCTGATGTTGTAAATGGGAATACTGTTCCCATTGAACGTCTATCAAATGTATGTGTTTTTTTTACTTTATCTTTCATTAATGGTAAATTGCTTTGGAATGCTTCCTCTTGTATTCCCCATGCACTTTTTATACCAACTAATGATTTGGACATTTCAGATGCTAAAAGTTTTGTGTATCTGTCCAAATCTTCTAGGCTATATGCAAATAATGTAGATACTACTGATGCTTCAAATAGTTTATTATAACCTGCTGCAATTTCATCTCTTAATTGTTCTGCTTCCCATCTTTTTTGTCCTAATGTACTTTCTCTGTTTATGTTTCCTCTATCTGCTGCTACAATTCTTTCTGTTTCAAGTTCGTTAATAGTTCTATTTAACTCATTTTGTGATCTAGATTCTGCAATTGGGTTTATATATATAGAAGTATTTATATCTCCGAATAAGTACATATCCCTAAATAATTCTGGGAATGTTGCCATTCTTGGTAATTCAGAAACAAAGAAACTTCTTGCATATCTTGTAACATTTGAAATTATTTCTAAATGATCTATATTGCTTGCATCTATTCCTGAAGGAGCTATTAGTTCTTTTATGGTTTTCTTTTTTAAAATTTGATATTCATCTGGATTTGAATAATCATTATTATTATTGAGCTTTCTTTGTTTGTCTAGCTCTTTTTGTTTCTTGTTTTTCCACATTATCTTTTGTTCCTCCTTCTTTTTCATTATCTATTTTTTCTATTGCATCTTCTGCAATATCTGCTCCAAGTATTTGAGTATTTTCTTCAATAATTAATTTTGCAAGTTCATCTATTAAGTCACGTTTATTATCTTTTTTCTCTTGTAATACTTTTTGTTTTTCAGATCTTGCTTCTGTTACTTTCGTTCTAGCTTTTTCTAATGCTTCTTCTTCTATTTCTTTATCTAATGCTTTCATTTGTTTTTCTACAACATCTTGTGCTGTACTATAAAGTTCATCATATCCTGCTTTTAATGCTTTGTCTAGACCATATACTTCTGCTTCATCTCTGTTATATGCTACATATAATAACTCTACTAATTCATTTGATGACATTACTTTTGCATTTATTCCACAAACTCCTAAAGTTCTTACCACGGATTGTGCTCTTGTATATAGTTCAGAAAATGCCATATTTCTTTGTTCTTCTTTATCAAAGTGGTTATCACCAAGTTCTTCTAGGAAATATGGAATTACCACATAATATTTCTTGTTTAATACATTTTTGTTTAAGCTCATCTTTTCTGTGTTGTAAATAATATCTTTTCCATATTCGTAAAGATTTCTTTGTTTTGTTAGTTCAAAATATACTTTGTTTAATTGCTCTTGAGTATAAGCTTCTGAACGAACCATTTGGTTATATTGCATTTCTTGTTTTTCTAATGCATATTGAATTTCTTTTACTTTCTCTTTGTATGTTTGTATACTACTATCTAAGTTAATTGTTCTTGTTTGTGTATATATTTGTATAGGGTGACGTAAAGTATTTAAAAATTGTATAAAACCTTCTTCTACAGAGTTTTTTTCTACTTCTGACATTAAATCATAGTTAATACCTTGACATTCTACCACCATAATATAACGCATACCATCTTTTTGAGAAATCATATTATCTATAACAGTATCAAATTCCATAAAGTCCATTATTGATTCTGTTCTATATTCTTTATACTTTCTTGTTTTTGTTTTTCCATCTGGTGTAACTGTTTGTTCTTTGCTTTCCTTCTTTTTCATTTTTGAAGATATGTACATAAATGCTAATACTACTAAAAGTAAAAACATTATTCCAAGTACTACTGTTAAAATGATTGTAAGTAATTTGATACTATCCATTCTTTTCTTCCTCCTTTGTATATAGATAAATTCTATTTCCATGTTTCTTAAACATTATTGCACGTTTTATAATATCGTCTATATTTTCTCCGCCTACTTTTTTAGTAAATTTAAGTGAGTTAATTTCTGGGAATTTAAATGTTCCTATTATAAATCCTATTAAAGCTATAAAGGCCATTATTGCAATTCCTACAATATTTAATTTAAATACTGAAAATATAAAATAGAATGGCAAGCCAAGTACTGCTCCTATAGCAGAATAAATCATACTTTTAACAGAGAATATGAATAAAATTCTTCCCTCTCCTTTAACATTTCTAGGTATATTATAAGTTCCCATACAAATATATTTCCTTTCTTTTGTTTTATATCTAATTACACTTACATATATTATAACAGAAAGTCTTACAAAATGTAACAAAAAAGCAAAAAAAAATGCACTTTTGTGCATTTTTAATATATTTTTAATATTTCTGTAATATATTTGTTATGTTTTTGTAAAATTATTCACAAAAAAACTAGCTTAAAGCTAGCTTTTTATTATTTATTATTTTGTTGAATTTAATCCGTTTGCCATCTGGTATACTACGTTAACTATTGTAGTTGCAGCAAATATTAATACAGCTCCTACAAGATATGGTATCATTGTTTTCTTGTATTCTGCTTTCTCTTCTGCACTACCCATCATATATTTAATACCTAATATTAATAGTACTACAACTGCTACAACTATACCTACTGTTTGCATAATAGTAACTATTGTTGCACCTAAATTAACTACTTTTGATGTATCTGCACTTGGGTTACCTTGTGCAATTTGATCTATTTTTCCTGATATGTCTGTAGCTAATACAACATTGCTTATAGCCAATAATACAGTTAATACTATTAATGCTATAGAAAGTACTTTTACTTGTTTTTTCATATGATTTCTCCTCCTCTTTTACATTGTTATTTTTATTATAATATATATTTTTTTATTTTTCAACCATTTTCTACGTATTTTTCTAAATTTTACACTGATTGTAATATATCTACAACAACCTTCCATATTGTAAAAGCTCCAAATACAACTACACAACCAATTATATATGGTATAAGCATTGCCTTTATTTCTGCCTTTTCCTCTATTCCACCCATTATAAATTTTATACCCATTATTAATCCTACAATAATTGCTATAATTATACCTGCTACTAATAGAATATTATATATTGTATCTGACATATTTATTAAATTATCTTGGCTAATTTTATCTGCTTCTTTTTCTCCTATTGTTATAAATTTTTTTCCTTCTTGTATAATTTCCCCTGCAGTATGTTTTTCAACAGTATCTGCTGCATATATTGGTTTAGTTATAGTTATTATACTTAGTAATATTAACAATATGACTGTTACTATTTTTATTTTTTTCATTTCTTATAATTCTCCTTTCTTAAAAGGTATAAATAAATTTTATATTTATTGTTTATTTACTACTATTTTTTATAATTGTGATGCCAATTTGTATATAATAGATACAATTGTTGATATGCAGAAAATCAATATACAGCCAACTAAATATGGTATCATTGTCTTTTTATAATCTGCTTTTTGCTCTACGCTTCCCATCATATATTTAAGTCCTAATATTATAATTCCAACAACTGCTATAACTGTTCCAACAGTTGTAAGTGCCCCTACTATAGTTGAAGCCATATTAAAAGCAGTCTGATAATCTGCTGTTGTTAATTCGCGTGGTTTATAATTATCAGTTACTATTTGTTGATAGTCACTATCATCTAAATCAGTATACGGTCCTGCAAATACAGTTGTTCCTAATGTCATAATTAAAGCAATAATCATTATTATTATTTGTATTACACTCATTTTTTTTGTATTCTTCATATGTTATTTCCTCCAATTTTTCGTTATACTATAATTATAACTTATTTAATTTTATTTTTCAACTTTTTCCCAAATAAAAAGTCTTATTACACTTTTTAATGTAATAAGACCTTTCATTTTATTTTACTAATACACAACTTTCTTCTCTCTGCTTTTGTAGTTCTTTATTTCTTCGGTAGTATTTAGCAATTAATTCATCTAACTCTACACTTAATTTATAGGTTATACTATAATCTTGCCCTGAAACTATACTTTCATTTAATTTATCTCTTAATTTACAAATTTCATCATTTAACATATAACCCCTCCTCTATTTTTATTGCTTTTTCTTTTACTTTAATTATAAACTACCATATTTTTACAATTTAGTCAATAAAAAAAACCCTATTTCTGAGTTTTTTTAAAATTTTCGTATGTCATCTTTTTACGTTTTTTTACTTTTTTCGACATATTATTTTATTTTGTTTTAATAACTGACAAAATACATCTTTTTTCATCAAAAACTTCTTGTAGAATTTGTCTAGTATATTCTAAAGTTACTGTTGAAAATTGTTCTATATAATCAAAAGTTTGAACTCCTTTAAAATAATCTGATAATAACATTCTGGAAATATCTGCTACATTGTTATATTCTGCTACATAATCTCCATATATTTTTTTTCTTATTCTATTGAAATGTGCTTCATCAAAATTTTCTTGTAGCCTTTTTATTTCTTTTAATAATTCTTCTTGAATTTTTTTAGGCTCTTTTGATTGGCTTGCAATTAATACATGTGCATAATCGTTAGAAAATTCATAATCTAAGTCTGGCTGGTTCATTAGTAATCCTTCATTATACAATTTTTGGTATAAAGGTGAGCTTTTTCCAATTAGCATATTCATTAATATTTCTATTGCTATATGTCTTTGAACTTTATTTTTTTCTTCTATTTCATCTTTAAATCCAACCATAAATATTGGAGAACTTACTTCCATAGTGTCTTCTTTGTATGGCATGTGAATTTCTTTTTTCTCTTGTGCATAAATTCTTTTTATTTCACCTTGTTTTGGCTTTTCTACTAATCTTTTCTTTATTTCTTCTAACATTTTTTGGGGTTCAAAATCTCCACACACTACCATTACCATGTTTGAAGGATTATAAAATGTATTATAGCATTTATATAAAACATCTTTGTCTATTTTACTAATAGATTCTACAGTTCCAGCTATATCTATTTTTATAACATTATCATGATATAAGCAATCCAAAGCATTCATGTATAATCTCCAGCCTGGGTCGTCATCATACATTCCTATTTCTTGGCCTATAATACCTTTTTCTTTTTCTACATTTTCATCTGTAAAGTATGGATGTTGCACATAATCCATTAGTTCGTCTAATGCTTCATAGAAGTTTTCTGTTGTTTCAAAAAGATATGCTGTATGGTTATTGGTTGTATATGCGTTTGCATCTACTCCTAAGCCCATTAGAACATCTAAACTATTTCTTCCATTTTCTTGTTCAAACATTTTATGTTCTAGGAAATGTGCCACCCCATCTGGTACAGACACTTCTTCTTTTGTATTTGGCATAATAAAATGATTATCTATAGATCCAAAATGTGTACCCCAAATTACATATTTTTTATTTGTTGTATTTTTAGGAACTATCATAATTGTTAATCCATTTTCTAGTTTTTCCATATATATTTTTTCTTTTATTTTAAGGCTTTCTATAACTTTCATTTTTTATTTGTATAACATATTTTGTTTAAAATTAAAATACATTATACTCTCCTTTCCTTGCATTTTATACTTTTTTAATCCTTTAAAAAGTAAATTATATTTGGTTTTATATTTTGTGCAACTTCAATAACTTCTTCTTTAGTTACATTTCTTATTTTATCTTTGTATTCTTCTATTGTAACATTATTTCCTGATAATTCTTGACCAAAATAGTAACTAATTTCAGTATCTTGTTCTTCTTCTATGTTGTTAATAGTTGCATAAATTAAATTTTTAGCACTTTCCAAATTTTCTTCTGTAAAATTGCCTTTCTTCATGTCTTTTAATTGTTCATTTATAATATTTACAGCTTTTTCATAGTTTTCTATTTCTATTCCAGCTCTTATTAATATTATTTGTTTTCTTTTAACAAAGTTTGAGCCACATGTATATGCTAAACTCGCCTTTTCTCTTACATTTTGGAATAGTTTTGAATTTGCTCCTACTCCTAAAATTGTATTATATACCATTGTTATATAACTTGCATTTTTAGTTTTAGATATTACGTCTAATCCCATTATTAATTTCCCTTGTGTTACATCCATACTTTCTTTTATTATTTTTTGTTCTTTTACTTCTTGTTTTTGTTCTTCTTTAATAATTTTAGGCTTTCTTTGTTCTAATTTTTGTAAATATTTATTTTCTTTTATTGTTTTTTGTAGTTCTTCAATATTTTCACCTGATGCAAAAATATCTATTTTACACTCTTTTATTACTTCTAAATAATATTCATATAATTCTTTTGCTGATATTTTGTCTATATCTTCTATATATCCATATTTGTAAAGTCCATATGGTTTATTTTTGTACATTTCCTCTATACATCTGTCTAATGCATATATTGCTTTATTATCTATTTTTCCTTCTATTATTTGTTTTAAATTTTCTTTTTCCCCTTTTAAATATTCTTCTTTGAAAGCTCCATTTTCTGTATATGGGTTAAATACTATAGAAAGTAACAATTCTAGTCCTTTTTTACTTAAATTTTCATTTTCCGGCAAATAACTATTGTTTATTGTTTCTAGGTAAAACTTAAAAGTATGGTAATCTCCTGATTTTTCTATACCACAATCGAAAGAAGCTCCGTACATTTCTTCTAGTTCTTTGCTTATTAATTCTTGAGAAGGCAACTCTTTAGTTCCTCTTCTTAAAACTGCTGCAAGTAATGCATTTTTTGTAACTGTTTCTCTATTTAAAGGTACAGTTAAGAAAGTTGCAAATAAATCTGTTTTAAATTTATTTGTTTCTATTTGGTGGAACGTAATTCCTCCTTTTATTTCATGTTTTTTATCTAGCATATTTCCCTCCTACTACTCTTTTGGGACGTTTCCAAAAAGTTAATCTGTTCCGTTTGGCATTATTCTTATAATGTTAAATGAAAAGTCCTCAATCCATCATTTTTTAATATTATAATACAAAATGGAAAAAATATACAAGGCACCTTGTATATTTTTTCCACATTTATTGACAAAACATTTACATTTTGGTTGTTAATTTAATTTTTGTTTTACTATTTCATTAATTGTTTTTCCATCTGCTGCTGGTCCTATTTTGGCTTTTGCTTCTTTCATAACTATTCCCATATCTTTCATTGTGCTTGCTCCTGTTGAAGCTATAACATCTTCTACTATTTTTTCTATTTCTTCTGTTGTTAATGGTTTTGGTAAATATTCTGAAAGTATTTCTATTTCTTCATTTATTTGATCTATTAAGTCTTGTCTTCCACTTTTTTCATAATCTGCTAATGAGTCTTTTCTTTTTTTAGATTCTTTTGCTATTATTTCTGTAATTTGTTCATCATTTAGTTCTATTTGTTTATCTTTTTCTACTTGTAATATTGCTGCTCTTACCATTTGAATAACATTTTTTCTAATTATTTTTTTGTCTCTCATTGATACTTTCATATCTTCTAATAATTTTTCTTTTAACATATAAATTCCTCCTTAATTATGTTTAACATACAAAAAGGCTGGAAATTATTAGTGTAATCCCTAATTTCCAACCCCCATTTCTAATTAAAATTTTCTTTTTCTTGCAGCCTCTGATTTTTTCTTTCTCTTTACGCTTGGTTTTTCATAATGTTCTCTTTTACGTACCTCTTGCAATACGCCATTTCTTGCGCATTGTCTTTTAAATCTTTTTAAGGCGTCTTCTATATTTCCATTATTAACTTTAATCTCTGACATTTAGTGTTCCCCTCCTTCCGGTAACTACACTTACTTAGTGTGGGATGTAATTGGTAGATTTTTACTTTTTTCTACCTACGCAGTTTGTATTATACCTTAATTAGTTGCTTTTTGTCAATACATGTACAGAAATTTATCCTACGTCTTTATCAAGACCGTCCCAAATTACTACTTCATTTTTGGCTAAACTCTTCTTTACATCTATAATTCTTTGGTTTGAAGAACCTCTAAATCTCAATTTTGGATCTCTTAATTCATCTACAAATCTTCCGTCTACTATATAGTCTATGTTATCTAACATTTCTTTTGTAATTTTTCTATGTTCTTCGCCTATCATTTGTCCTAGTATTTGTTTATCAAATGTAAATCCTGTATAACACCAAATTTTTTTGTTTGGATATGTTTCTTTTACTTTTTTTATTAGTGGAACTAATCCTTCTTGGTTTGTTTTTTCAAAGGGTTCCCCACCTAGAAGACTTAATCCTGTAATATATTCTGGTTTTAAATCATCTATTATTTCTTTTTCTTCTTTTTCTGTAAAATCATTTCCATAGTTAAAGTCCCATGCTTCTCTATTAAAACAGTTTTTGCAATGGTGATTGCATCCGCTTACAAATAATGAAACTCTAACTCCTGGTCCATTTGCTACATCACAATTTTTTATTTTTGCATATTTCATTTTTTACCCTTTCTATTGAAAGAAGAAGGTTAGAATTTAGACTTTAGATATATGTCTAAATTCTAATTTTCAACTTTCATATTATAAATGTAATACTCTTGATTTAATTTCTTTTGTTTTTCCTTCATTCCAGAAGTTTTCTCCTAAGTAGCCACATGTTCTTCTTGTTACGTTCATTTTGTTTTTATCTTTATTTCCGCAATTTGGGCATTCCCATTCTAGGTTATCATTTATTATTATTTCTCCGTCAAATCCACAAACATGGCAGTAATCTGATTTTGTATTAAATTCTGCATATTGAATATTATCGTAAATGAATTTTACTAAATCTTCTAGAGCTTTTAAGTTATTTCTCATATTTGGTATTTCAACATAAGAAATTGCTCCTCCAAGTGATAATTCTTGGAATTCACTTTCAAATTTTAGTTTTGAAAATGCGTCAATTTTTTCTCTAACGTCTACATGATAAGAATTTGTATAATATCCTTTGTCTGTTATGTCTTTTATTTCTCCAAATTTTTCTTTATCTATTCTTGCAAATCTATAACATAGACTTTCTGCTGGTGTTCCATATAATGCAAATCCAAGTCCTGTTTCTTTTTTCCATTCTGCTGTTGCATCTCTTAAACGTTTCATTACTTTAATTGCAAAATCATGTCCTTCTGGAGTAGTGTGTGATACACCTTTTATTAATTTTGTAGTTTCATAAATACCTATATATCCTAATGAAAGTGTTGAATATCCACCTTTTAATAATTCATCTATTTTTTCTCCTGGTTCCATACGAGCTATTGCTCCATATCTCCAGTGTATTGGACTTGTGTTAGAAAGTGTTCCAAGTAAAGCATAGTGTCTGCACATTAATGCTTCTTTACATATATCTAATCTTTCATCTAATAGTTTCCAGAATTTTTCTTCGTTGCCATCTGCAATAATACCAATTTGAGGTAAGTTAATACTAACAACACCTTGGTTAAATCTTCCTTCAAATTTGTAGTTTCCATTTTCATCTTTCCATGGAGATAAGAAACTTCTGCATCCCATTGGGCTAAATACATTTCCTTCATAGTTTTCACGCATTTTTTTAGCTGAAATATAATCTGGGTATAATCTTTTTGCTGAACATTTTACTGCAAGTTTTGTTAAATAGTCATATTCTCCACCTTTTAAGCAGTTGTGTTCGTCTAGTACATATATTAATTTAGGGAAAGCTGGTGTAACATATACACCTTTTTCATTTTTAATTCCTTCATATCTTTGTCTGATAACTTCTTCAATTACCATTGCATTTTCTTTAATGTATGGATCATCTTTCTTTAAGTTTAAGAATATTGTTACAAATGGAGATTGTCCATTTGTTGTCATTAATGTATTTATTTGATATTGAATTGTTTGTACTCCTGCTGCTATTTCTTTTTTAAGTCTTTGCTGTGTTAATCTTTCTATTATATCTTCTGACAATTCATTTCCAAATTCTTTTTCAAAAGTTTTTCTAAATTTTTCATAACTTTTTCTTACATACTTTCCTAAATGGCTAATATCTACAGATTGTCCACCATATTGGTTAGATGCTACTGCAGCAATTATTTGTGTCATTACTGTACAAGCTACTTGGAAACTTTTTGGTGATTCTATTAATTTACCATTCATTACTGTACCGTTATCCAACATGTCTCCTATGTTTATTAAACAACAGTTGAATATTGGTTGTAAGAAGTAGTCCATATCATGAAAATGTAGAATTCCATCTTCGTGTGCTTTTGTTATTTTTTCAGGCAATAAAATTCTTTTAGTTAAATCTTTAGAAACTTCTCCTGCTATGTAATCTCTTTGTGTTGAAGCTAAAACTGCATTTTTGTTTGAATTTTCTTCTAATAGTTCTTTGTTTTGATTTTTAATTAATCCTAATATTGATTCATCTGTTGTGTTTGCTTTTCTTACTAATGCTCTTGTATAACGATAAATCATATATTTTTTAGCAAGTTCAAATTTTTTTAAGTCCATTAATTGTTCTTCTATAATGTCTTGAATATCTTCTACTAATATTCTTTTTTTATCTAGTTCCTCTATATATTTTGTTATTTCTTTAATTTCTTCTTTTGTTACTCTTTCTTTTGGTTTTACTTCTTTGTTTGCTTTTTCAATTGCAGTGAGGATTTTTTCTCTATTATAATCTACTGCTCTGCCATCTCTTTTTATTACCTTCATTGTTTCGTTTCCCCTTCCGTTTTTGTTTATGAACTTATTATATATTAAGTTTTTTATTTTTCTGTTGCAAATGCAACAATAATAAAATTTATTTTTTAAATAATTTGTATCTCTTGGCGTTCTAAATTGATTTCTTTTATTACATTTAGATTACAAATATTTTTTGTCAAATTTTGTTGCAATACTGCGGATTTTAGGGTATAATCTTAACATAAATAAAACCGTTATTTCGAGACAAACTTTTTTCATATAATATATAGTTTTTGAAAGTGATGTGATTATATACTATGTCTGAAATTTTTGATTTAATAAATACTTTAGAACACGGCTGTTCCAAAGTTCAAAAAAAGCATTTTAATAAAAATGAAACTATAACTACATATATTCAAAAAAGAAATCAAATTTGTATTATGCTTGATGGAAGGGCTGACTTAATTAGATTTGCTTTAAATGGCAATCAAGATATTGTAGATAAATTTAATACCTCAGACATTTTTGGTGAAGCATTTTATCCTGTCCATACCAATAATGAACTTACGGTTACAGCTATTTCTCCTTGTGATGTTTTATTTTTATTACATGATGACATTGCATATAATTGCAAAGAAAATTGTAAATTTCATTCTACTTTATCTTCTATTATATTAGAATTAACTTTAAGAAATGCCGTACATCAAAATACAAGAATTGAAGTTTTATCTAAACGAACTATCAGAGAAAAAATTTTAACATATCTTTCAATTCTCTCCAGCAAGGACTTTAGTAAATCTGTTACTATTCCTTTTTCTTTTACAAATTTAGCAGATTATTTAAGTGTAGATAGAAGTGCTATGATGAGGGAACTTAAAAATCTAATTGATGAAGGCTTTATAGCCAAAAATGGAAATAAAATTAAGTTGTTATATAAATAACTGTTTTTGGGGGCGGGGCAAAAAAACAGCCAATTTTTTTTAGCTGTTTTTTTCTTTATCCCCAAAGAAGTTATTTTTTTATTGCTTTTTTAGCATATGAATTGTTTATTACTTTATTAAATGGTGCTTTTTGTTTTAATTCTCCTGCTTCTTCCATTACAGTTTGTAATAAATTATATGATTCTTCTTTCATTACTGGTGTAGTTTTCCAAGCATCTATGTCTTTATAGCTTTGTAATACAGTTGCTAATAGCTCTACATCTGTATCTGGGAAGAAACTTTTTATTGCTTCTGCAACTTCTTTCATACTATGTTCTTCCACCCATTTTTGCCCTTTATATATTGCGTTTGTAAATTTTTGGATTGTTTCACTATTATTTTCAATATAACTTTTTTTAGCAAAATATGCTGTGTATGGTATTTCTCCTGAAGCTTCTCCAACAGATGCTACAACATAACCCTTTCCAGCATTTTCAGTCATTGTTGCTGTAGGTTCAAATAATGTTACATAGTCTGCTGTGCCTCCTGAAAATGCTCCTGCCATTAAATCAAATTTAATGCTATCATCTAATACTAAATCTGTTTCAGGGTTTATTCCATTTTTCTTTAATACATACTCAAATGTCATGTATGGAACTCCACCTTTTCTTCCTGGTATAATTGTTTTTCCTTTTAAATCTTGCCAACTAAAATTTTCTGTTTTTTCTCTTGAAACTAAAAAAGAGCCATCTTTTTGTGTTAATTGTGCAAATACTTCACAATAATCTTCTTTTCCTTCGTTATATACGTATATACTTGCTTCTGGCCCTGCAAAACCTATGTCACTTTGATTTGCTAAGACTGCAGTCATAACTTTGTCTGCTCCTTGCCCTGTTGTTAACTCTACCTCTAAGCCTTCTTCTTTCATAAATCCTTTAGCTATTGCTACATATTGAGGTGCATAAAAAACAGATCTTGTTACTTCATTTACTCTTACTTTTTGAAGTGCTACTTCTTTTGAATTATCCCTTGTAGTAAAATAGCAAATAAGACCCACAGCTACAAGTATAATTACAATTGCGATGATAAAATATTTTTTCATCATTATTCCCCTTTCTATTTATTTTGAATGTAAAAACATTATGTTATATTTTATTCATTTGCTTGCCCAGTTGTTCCTATTTTTATTTTAATAACTCTATTCAGGACAATTGGGGACGGGTCACTTTTGTCCTTAGTCAAAATTATGTAAAGGACAAAAGTGACCCGTCCCCAATTGTCCTTTGTGATTTTATCTTTTTACAAATATTTTTTCAAGAATTACTACTGCTTGATACATTAAATATGCCACAACTGCAAGTATTATAACACTTGTCATTACTAAGTCTAATTGGAATACTTGCCCTCCATATACTATTAAATATCCAAGTCCTGCTTTTGATACTAAAAATTCTCCTGTTATTACACCTACTAAAGATAATCCTATATTTACCTTTAATGAGTTAAAAAATGTGTGTTTATTTGCGGGTATTATTATTCTTATTAGTATTTGAAATTTGTTGGCATGAAATGTTTGAGCCATTTTTATTAATTCTTTGTCTGTATTCAAAAAGCCATTTAATATTTCTAAAATTGTTACTATTAAAGATATTGCAAGTGCCATTACAATTATTGCTGGCATTCCAGCTCCTACCCATATAATAATTACTGGTCCGAAGAGCTACTTTTGGCAAACTGTTTAATACTACTAAAAATGGTTCTGAAACTTTAGATAAAAATTTAGACCACCATAAAAGTATTGCTATAATTGCTCCTAAAAATGTTCCTAGTAAGAAGCCTATTAATGTTTCTAAACAAGTTACTTTTAAATGTTCTAGCAAATTATTTTGTGATAGATTTAAAAAAGTTTTTAGTATTCTACTAGGTTGACTCATAATAAAACTATCTATAATTCCTTTATTTGCTAAAACTTCCCATAATACTATTAATCCAATAACTATGCTAAATTGAACTATTTTTATAACAATTTTTTCTGTTTTGTTTCTTTTTAAGTATTTTCTTCTGTCATTTGACATTGTTTTTTCTTTATTCATGTACATTCAGTCCTTTCCATATAGTATCAAAGTATTTACTAAACTTTGGACTTTCTCTACAATTTAATGGTGTTCTATCTTCCATTTCAAAGTCTATTGTATGAATTTCTTTAACAACAGCAGGTCTATTAGATAATACAATTACTCTGTCTGACATACTTATTGCTTCTGAAATATCATGTGTTACAATTAGTGCCGTAATATGCTCGTTTTTCAAAATATCATAAATATCTTTGGTAACCATTATTCTTGTTTGATAATCAAGTGCTGAAAATGCTTCGTCTAATAGTAATATTTTTGGTTTTATTGCTAAAGTTCTAATTAAAGCTGTTCTTTGCCTCATTCCTCCAGATAATTGATTTGGATATTTATCTTTAAATTCATATAGATTATATTTCTTAAGTAAGTTTTCCACATATTTTACATTCTCTGTGGTTTTTATATTTTTAATTTCTAATCCAAATAACACATTTTTATAAATTGTAAGCCATTCAAGCAAACTATCTTTTTGAAGCATATAGCCTATCTGCCCGTCTATTTCAATATTTCCGGAAGTCTTTTCCTCTAGACCTGCAATAATAGAAAGCACAGTAGACTTACCACATCCACTTGGTCCAATTAAGCTAACAAATTCGCCTTCTTCCACACTAAAACTAACATCTCTTACCGCTTCAACTTCACCATTTTCTGCTTGATATATCTTTGATATATTTTTAACTTTTAATACTTCTTTCATATTGCACCTACTTTCATGTTATATATTATATTTTATGTCGTTATATGTCGTTTGGTGCTTACTATATTCTAATTGTACTTCTAACATAAATTAGATTTGAATTTGCTATATTGTTTAATTCTACAAATATTTGATTTGTAACAGAGTTAAAAGATGCGTCATTTTTTTATTTTTGGTTCATAAAATTAGTTAGGTGATTTTTTGAGAAAAGTTAAATTATTTTTATTTAATGGTATTTTACTTACTATTACTTCTTTAGTTTTAAGAAGTATTGGTATGTTTTTTGGTATATATATTTCTAACAAAATAGGAAGTAGTGCAGTTGGTGTCTATTCTTTAATTATGTCTGTTTATATGCTTTTTGTTACTTTTGCAAGTTCTGGTATTCACCTTGCCACTTCTAGAATTGTTTCAGAACAGCTTGCTTTTGGTAATGATAAGCATATTAAAAATGCTGTTAAAAAATGTGTAATATATAGCTTTATTACTGGCTTTTCTTCTTTTTTACTTTTATTTTTCCTTGCCCCTTTAATTTCTAATTATTGGTTACATGGAAAAGTTAGTTCAATTTGCCTTCAAATTATGGGAATAAGTCTTCCTTTTTTGGCTATGAGCTCTAGCATTAACGGCTATTTTTCTGCTATTCGTAATGTTAAAAAAACTGCTTTTTGCCAAGTTTTTGAACAAGTTCTAAAGATTGGTTTAATTATATTTTTTATGAATATTTTCACAGTTTCTACTATTGAAACAGCATGTGTTTGCCTTGTTTTAGGTAGTTGTATTTCAGAGGTATTATCTTTCTTTGCTCTTTTTATTTTTTATAAAAAAGATTTTAGAAATAATACTTCTATACCATTAAAAAACAATTCATTTACTAAGCAGATTTTAAAGATAACTCTTCCTATTGCTTTTACTTCATACATTAGATCTGGACTTTCTACTTTAAAACAAATTTTAATACCTACCCGCTTAGAGAAATCTGGGCTTTCTTGTGAAAATGCATTGTCTAAATACGGCATTGTAAACGGTATGGCTATGCCTCTTATAATGTTTCCTTGCACTTTTATTTCTTCTTTTAGTATGCTTCTTATACCTGAATTTTCTTATTTAAATGCTAAAAGGAATTATGAAAAAATTAATTTTGCTATTTGTAAAATTTTAAAATTTTGCTTTATTTTTTCTTTTCTAATTATGGGAATTTTTTGGTGCTTTTCAGATGAACTTTCTTTCTATATTTATAACGAGGAAAGTGCCTGTGTTTTTATAAAAGTTTTATCTCCTTTAATTGTTCTTATGTATGTGGATAATATTGTTGATGGAATTTTAAAGGGACTTGATAAACAAGTTTCTGTTATGGGAATTAATATTTTAGATTTATTAACTAGTGTTACTTTAATTTATTTTTTACTTCCTATACAAGGAATTAAAGGATATATTGTCGTTTTATTTGTAAGTGAAATTTTAAATGGTCTTGTTAGTTTAGGATTACTAATAAAAGAAACTAAAGTTAAAATTGATTTTGTTAATTGGATTTTTAAACCCGGATTGGCTACTATTTTATTAAATCTTATTGTTAGAAATTTTTACTGCAATTCTATTTTTGAATTAATTACACAAATTCTATTATTTGTTGTTTTTTATTTTATAATTGTTGCCTTATTTAAAGGTCTTGTTAAGTCTGATTTAAAATTTTAATATAAAAACTATTGCATAGGCTCTTAAATTCCAATTACAAAGTAATTTTTTACTAGATTATTATGGTAATTTATTGTAAATATATTTTTTTTATTATATAATTATCCTCAGTTAAAGGAGAAATTTATGGAAAGAATTGCAATTTTATCTGATGTACATGGTAATATAACTGCTTTAAAAGCAGTTATAAGTGATATTGAAAGAAGGGGTATCAAAAAGATATTCTGTCTTGGAGATAGCGTTATTAAGTGTGCAAATCCGGACAAAGTTATAGATTTATTACGTAAAAAATGTGAGGTCATTCTTTTAGGTAATTGCGATGAAATTATTTGCAGACCTGGAATTGAATACGGAAGATTTTGGACTAGGGACCGAATTGGAGAAGAAAGAGCTAAATTTCTTTATAATTGCCCTGTTTCTTATGAATTTTATCTAAGTGGACATTTAATACGTTTATTTCATGCTTCTCCTTTTAGTTTAGAACATATTTTTAACCCAATGTATCCAAATTCAGATACAATTTACTTTAATAAGATTATTAGTAATCCTGAAGATTTATTTAAAAATACAGAATTTATTGGTAAGACTGAAAATGACCCTATTCCTGATGTAATAGGTTATGGTCACTTACATACACCAAATATTTTTAGATTTAAAAATAAAACTATTTTTAATGTTGGAAGTGTTGGCGTTCCTGTTGAAATGGCTAATGAAGGTGAAGAAAATGAAACTTCTAAATTTTCAACTATGGCTTCTTATATTATATTAGAAGGTGAACTTGACTCTAAAAAACTTTCTTCTATATGTTTTACTTTAGTTCGTCTTCCTTACAATATAGAAAAAGAAATTGAATACTTAAAAGATTCTGACATGCCTAATAAAGAAATTATTATTCAATCTTTGAGAACAGCAAATCACTAATTTGAAATTTGTTGTATATGATATATAAAAGGATTAGATGTTTATGGTACAAAATTTGGAAAAAGCAAAAGAAATCTTGAAAAAATATCATCAAGAACACTTACTTGCTTTTTATAATGAATTGAATAATGAAGAAAAAGAGTTTTTAGTTAATCAAATTTGTAATATTAACTTTGAACAAATTTTTAACTTATATGAAGCTTCTAAAATAGATGAAGTAATTTCCCATAACTTAATTGCCCCTTTACCTTATTCCATAAAAAATAGACTTCCTAAAGAAGATGCTGTTATATATAAGAATATTGGCGAAGAAACAATTAAAAATGGAAAATTTGCTGTTGTAACAATGGCTGGTGGCCAAGGCACTCGACTTGGATATAAAGGTCCAAAGGGTACTTTTGAATTAGATATTATCCCTAAAAAATCTCTTTTTGAAATTCTATGTGATATGCTAAAAGAGGCTTGTAAAAAATATAATGTAATTATTCCTTGGTATATTATGACCAGTATTTATAATGATAAAGCAACTAAAGATTTTTTTGAAGAAAAAAATTACTTTGGCTACCCTAAAGAATATATAAAATTTTTCAAGCAATCCCAACTTCCTTTAATAGATATAAATAGCAATTTAATATTAGAGGAACTTTATAAAATAAAAGAAGCTTCTAATGGAAATGGCGATGTTTTCGCTTCTATGAAAGTTGATGGAATTTTAGAAGATATTTATAATAAGAAAATAGAATGGCTTTCATTTAGTGGTGTAGATAATGTTATTTTAGAAATTGTTGATCCTTTATTTTTAGGTTTGACAATTCACAACAATAAATTAATAGCTTCAAAAACATTATTTAAAGAAAATGCTAACGACAAAGATTGGATATTTGCTAGGAGAAATGGTAAACCTGCTATTATAAATAGTTGCCACTTAACAGATAGTATGAAAGTTGCTAAAAATGCTGAAGGTAAATATTTGTATAGACAAACGAATATGTTGGCACATTTATTTCATGTTTCTGCTATCGATAAAATTTGTAATACCAAATTGCCTTATCACAGAGCTTTCAAGAAAAATACTTTTATAAATGATGAAGGGATGAAACAGGTACCAGAAACACCTAATACTTTTAAATTTGAAACTTTTATTTTTGATGCTTTTTCTTTTTTTAATGACATTGAACTATTACAGGTAGAAGTAGAAAATGAATTTGCACCAATTAAAGATTTTACAGGGGCTCATAACCCTGAAGTTGCAAAAGAATTATATGAGAAAAAGCAGAACAAATCGGAAAGCTAATAAATTTATAGTATGTTATAAAAAACTACTAATATTAGCAACAAAATAAAAACATTGAAGCTTTCCGTAAATTTGTTCTTGTGCGAAATTTTCCTTAAGAAAATTTCTGTGCAATTTTTAGAGCAAAGCCCTTTTCATACAATAGGAAAGGATAACTTTCCTATTGTATGAAATACTAAAAATGACACATTAGGAACTTTTCCATTTTGCGTCATTTTTATATTATTTTATTATTATTTTATTATTTTTTTCACCTGCTATTGGCAATTTTACAATAACTGTTGTTCCTTTGTTTTCTTTACTTTTTATTTCTATTTTTCCTTCAGATAATTCTACTATTCTTTTTACTATTGCTAGTCCAAGTCCACTTCCTTCTTTTGAATGTGACTTATCTATTTGATAAAATCTATCATATACTTTTTCTATCTCTTCTTCCTTCATTCCAATGCCGTGGTCTTTTATTTCTACATTAATATTGCTATCTTTTTCATATATTTTTATATCTATACTTTCCCCAATATTTGAAAATTTTATAGCATTATCTATTATATTTACCCATACTTGGAATATTAGGTCTTCATCTCCTAGAAATATTTTTTCTTCTAAACTTACATTTATTTTTATATCTTTTTTAGCCCACTTTGGCTCTAATAAACTTATGGCCTTTCTTATTTGTTCTGCTACTTCTATTTCTTGTTTATTTGTGATTATTTCTTGGTTGTTTAATTTACTTAATTTTAATATTTTTCCTGTTAAATTTTCTAATCTTTTTGCTTCTTCTATGATAATATTGGCATATTCTTCTCTTTCTTCATCTGTTAAATTTTTATCTTTTAAGAATTTTGCAAATCCTTCTATTGAAGATACAGGAGTTTTAATTTCATGTGATACATTATTTATAAATTCTTTTTGTAAATTTTCTGTGCTTTTTAAACCACGCGTCATTTTGTTAAAATTGTTTGTTAATTCGCCTATTTCATCCTCTCTTTTTGTTTCTAGTTCTATATCGTATTCACCTAAAGCCACCTTTTTAGTTGCCTCGTTTATTTGTTCTATTGGTCTAAATATATTTTTTAAATTTATTCTTACTAATACTGCACTTATAATTACTATATTTAGTATTGCAAATCCACAAATTTTTCTTGTTATGTATATAAGACTATCTATTTGTTCTTTGTCGTGAATATTTATTTCTATTAATTTATCTTGCATTGTTGGAACTACAAATACTGAAAATTCTATTACTGTTAGTATTGCTACTAGCACTAGTGCAATAATAAAACTTCTCATTAAACTTCTTTGCATTGAATTCCTTTTTCCAAATATTTTTTGTACTATTTTTTTAAACATTTATTTTCACCTTTTATTACTAATTTATATCCTATTCCTCTAATTGTTTCGATTTCTATTTCATCTACATCATATAATTTTTCTCTTAATCTTTTTATATGAACATCAACAGTTCTAAAATCTGATTCACTATCTAACCCCCAGACTTCCTCTATTAGTTCTTGTCTTGTTAAGATTGTATCTGGAGTACTTACTAATTTGTATAATAAATAAAATTCTTTTTGTGCTAGTTGATATTCTTTTCCGTCCCTTGTAACAGATAATTTATTGTAATCTATTGTGAGTTTTCCTATTTCTATTCTTTTCTCACTTGCTTGATTCGATCTTTTTAATAATGCTTTTACTCTTAATGGCAATTCCTCTATATCTATAGGTTTTACCATATAGTCATCTGCCCCTAATAAAAATCCTTCTTTTTTATCTGACAAAGTACTTTTAGCTGTTACCAATAATATTGACATTGAATAATTTGCTTCTCTCAGTTCTCTTATTAACTCATATCCATCCATTTGTGGCATCATTATGTCTGTTACTATTAAATCTATATATTGCTCATCTAATACATTTAGTGCTTCTAATCCATTTGTTGCTTCGTATGTATTATAGTTTTCTCTCTTTAAGCAAGTTACAATTAATTTTCTTAAATTTTTATCGTCTTCTACAACTAAAATATTAAACATAATTTCCTCCATTTTTATTAATATTATGTGTTAATTTATTGTCTTTTAATTTTGACAAATTACTAATATATTTTTTCATTTTTTTATTATACTAGTTAAATATGAACTTTATATGAATAAATTATAACAAAAAAAATGTCAATAAGGAACACCCCTATTGACATTTTTATCTAATCTTTATTTTCTGATTCTTCTTGCTTAATTTCATTTGAGTTATTTTCTACAATCATCTTTTCTTTGCTGTCTTCTTCACTTTTTATTCCATCTGATATCATTATGAATTTTACGTTTCCTTCGTCTCCGCTGTTTAGCATTGTAAAGTTATTATAGTTATTTGCTAATTCTTCTAATTTATCTATTCTTGTTGTTATATCTTTTAAGTCTCCATTTATATAATTGCAAATTTTATCTATTCCTTCTGTATTGAATTTTGTTATTCCATCTGCTAGTTCTGTTATTCCTGAGTCTAGTTCATTTGTTCCTGCTGATAATTTTTCTACTCCACTATCTAATGTTGATAATCCTTCTGTTAATTCTCCTAAAGATTCACCTAATGTAGTCATTTGAGAAACTACTTGATTTGTAAATTTTTGTTTTGCTTGGTTTCCAACTTGTGTTGCTGTAGTTGTTGCTGTTTGACCTGCTACTTGTTTTGCTGTTGTTCCTGCTACTTGTACTGCAGTAGTTCCTGCTGCTTGTTTTGCTGTTTGACCAGCTACTTGTACTGCTGTAGTTCCTGCTGCTTGTTTTGCTATTGTTTCTGCTGTTTGCACTGCTGTTTCTCCTGCTACTTGCTTTGCTATTGTTTCTGCTGTTTGCACTGCTGTTTCTCCTGCTGCTTGTTTTGCAGATGCTTGTGCTGCTTCTATAGCTGATGTATATGCTGTTTCTTGTGCTACTGATATTATTAATTGTTTTTCTGCTTCTGTTAATGTTGCTGGATATTTGCTTTGTGCACTTGTTATTATTGCTGTTTTTTGTGCCTCTGTAAATGTTGCTTGTTTTTTAATTGCTGTTTTTTGTGTTTCTGATAATGTTGCAGATGATTCTGCCTGTGTTTTAATTGCTGTTTTTTGTGCTTCTGTTAATGTTGCTCCCGCTTCTGCCTGTGCCTTTATTGCTGTTTTTTGTGCTTCTGTTAGTGTTGCTTCCGCTTCTGCTTGAGCTTTTATTGCTGTTTTTTGTGCCTCTGTTAATGTTGCCCCTTCTTCTGCTTGTGCTTTTATTGCTGTTTTTTGTGCTTCTGATAATGTTGCAGATGATTCTGCTTGATTTTTAATTGCTTCTAATGTTGTACTGTCTATTGCTTCTGATTTATCTGATTGTAAACTTTTTGTACTACTTACAACTGCATTTTCAATCATTTTAGATCCACTATATGCTGTACTTGTTCCATCTTTCAGTTCTTTTACTCCATCTACTAATTGACTTGAACCATCTTTTAATTTATTTGCTCCTTCTTCTATTTGTTCACTTGAACTTTGTAATTCATTTACTTTACTGTATATTTCATCTATATCATTTAGTATATCTAAATCACTTGATTCTATTATTTTTGGTGTAACATAGGTTACTATATTGCTCATTTCAAAGTTTGAAGCTTCCATAGTAATTTCTACTTTATTTGGAATTTCTAATTTATCTTTAGATATTCCCAAACTTTCTTGCATTCCTGGTAATGTAATTCCTATAACAGTTGTTTTGTTCCCATTGTCTATCATTTTACCATTTGTAATTTCTATATTTTTGTTATTTTCATTATTTATAATTGCCCCACATACTACAACAAATGGTGTATATAATGTTTCATTTTTTCCATTTATATTTACAATGTGCTTATCTTTGTTTGTGTATTCTATAGTAATTTTTACGTTTCCGGATTTTCCTGCAATTTCCTTTGCAGATACTTCTTTTCCGTCTAATTCATATTTAATACTACATTCTATTGGCAATTCTTTTTGAGATTCACCTTGGTAATATATATCACTTTCGTTTGCATTCCATACTAATTTATTACCATCTTCAGTATACTCTTGTTCTCCATTATTTTTTAGGTTTAATAAATCTGTTATATCATTAATTATTTTTTCTTTTTCAGTATTTATTATATGTTCGCTTACTATTGTATTGTAAGCATTTCCAGTTGCATCTAATTTAGAATATACAGTTTCGTCTTTTGTAAAAGCAAATACTGGTGCTTGGTATACAAGCATTGTTCCTAATAGCACACCTGATGTAACTTTTGAAATTATTTTTTTATCACTCATGTTCTTTACTTCCTTTCTTTCTAATTATTTATTTTTCTCATTCCAATTGTTGTTTTACAAATTAATTTATCAAATATCATTAAGAATGATGGTAGTACTGCTATAACGCATACCATACTTACTATTGCACCTCTTGACATTAGTGTACATAGAGAACCTATCATTTCTATTTTTGAATATACACCTACACCAAAGGTTGCTCCAAAAAAGCATAATCCACTAACTACTATTGAACCTATAGATGTTCCTAAAGCTTCATCTACTGCCTCTTTCTTATCTTTTCCTTCTTTTCTTTCTGTTATATATTTAGTTGTAATTAATATTGCATAATCTATTGTTGCTCCTAATTGTATTGTTCCTATTACTATTGAAGCAATAAATGGTAATATTGTATTTGTATAATATGGAATTCCCATATTTATAAATATTGCAAATTCTATTACGGCTATAAGTATTACAGGTAATGAGATTGATTTTAGTACAACTATCATTATTACAAATATAATTACTATTGATACTGTATTTACACTGTTAAAGTCATGGTTACTTATTTCTACTAAGTCCTTCATTAAAGGTCCTTCACCTGCAAGTATTGCATTTTCATCATATTTTTTAATAATTTGATTTATTGTTTCTACTTGTGCATTTAACTCGTCTGTTGCCATTTCATATTTTGAATTTATAAGTATCATTTGATATTTATCACTTTGGAAAATACTTACTATATCATCTGGCAATGCTTCTTTTGGCACTCCCATACTTCCAATTTTTGAATAATCTAGTGTCCATTCAATGCCTTCTACTTTTTCTATTTCTTCTACCATTTTATTTACTTCATAATCTGGCATATCTTTGTCTACTAATAGTAATTCCATAGATGTCATATTAAATTTATCTTTTAGTTCTGTATTTGCAACTACACTATCTAGTGTTGTAGGTAAAGATTTATCTAGGTTGTAGTATATTTTTGTATTTTGATATCCATAAAATGCTACTGGTAAGATAATTAAAAATGCTATTGCTATTGCTTTATGGTGTTGCATTACAAAGTTTTTAACTTTAGTAAATTTAGGTAATATTTCTTTGTGTTTTGTTTTTTCTATTAAATTGTTTAATTCTAGTATCATTGCAGGAAGTATTGTTACTACTGAAATAACTCCTAATAAAACACCTTTTGCCATAACTATACCAATGTCTTTTCCAAGTGTTAAATTCATACTACATAATGCTAAAAATCCTGCTATTGTTGTAAGTGAACTTCCTAATACAGATACAAAAGTTTTAGAAATTGCATTTGCCATTGCTTCGTTGTTATCATTTGTTTTTCCTTTTTCTTGCATATAACTATGGTATAGGAATATTGCAAAGTCCATTGTTACTCCTAGTTGAAGTACTGCACTTATTGCCTTTGTTATATATGAAATTTGACCCATAAATATATTTGTTCCCATGTTATAAAGTATTGCTATTCCTATATTTAATAGTAATAATACTGGGGCTACATATGAGTCTAATGCAAGTTCTAGTACTATTAAGCATAGAATTACAGCAATTATTACATAGATTACAACTTCTGAATCTGATAAGTTTCTTGTGTCTAATACTGTTGCTGTCATGCCACTTATTTTACAATGTTCATCTGTTATTTTTCTTAATTCTTCTACACTATTCATTGTTGCATCTGATGATATTTGTTCTTTAAATGTAACTAACATTAATGTTTCATTATCTTTGTAAACCTTGTCTTTTATATCATCTGGTAGCATTTCTACTGGGATGTTTGACCCTAATACATCTGCTATGCTTACTACTTTTTCTACATTATCTATTTTCCTTATTTTTTCCTCTAATTTAATTATATCTTTTGTACTCATGTCCTCTAGTAAAACTACTGAGAATCCACCCATATTAAAATCTTCTGATAGTATATTTTCGCCTTTTATGGTTTCAATGTCTTCTGGAAGATATACTAATATGTCGTAATTAATTCTAGTTGCTTTCATTCCTATTATTGATGGTATTAATAATAAAAGTGCTATTATTAGAATTAATTTTCTGTGTTTGCATATTGCTTTTGCTACTTTATGCATAATCTCTTCTCCTTTCCTGTTTTTGTACCAAACTATTTAATTTTGAAGTGTAATTGATACAATTCCCAACTTTGCTTATTATACAATCTGAAAATGAACTAATTATGAACAACAAAAAACGCCATATATTTTATATATAGCGTTTTTCAAATTTTTTTATATTGTGTTTTTCTCTCATGCTTAAATTGTTTTTAATATACCTATAGGCATCCACTTCCTTTCACTATTTAAATTGTACTATTTAATTATGTCTTTTTTTTGATGAATTTTTATTAGTTTAGTAACAATTTTATGAAAGGACTGTGAATTAATTTTATTCTATAACACCTAAACTTTTTAAATGACCATATAATTTATGAACTGGAAGTCCCATTACAGTCTGATAATTTCCTTCTATTTTATCTATAAATACCATAAATTTTCCTTGTACTGCATATGCTCCAGCCTTGTCCATTGCTTCTCCTGAATCAACCCAGTCTTCTATTTCTTTTTCAGTCATATCTCTAAAATACACTTCTGCAGTATCACAATCTAAAATTTCTTTATATTCTCCATCTTTTTCTATATGCTTTATTTTCAATTTCTCTCTTTTTCTTTTCTACCTTATTCTCAAATTCTCTCTTTTGTTGTTCCACTTTGTTTGTAAATTCCTCACGTTGTTCTTCTACTTTTTCTTTTATTTCTTCTCTTTGCTCTTTTATTTTAATCTTCACTGCTTCTAAACTAGGATAAGCATTTAATAATCTTCTGTGTAATACAGATTTGTTTTGTAATACTTCTTTTACTTTTTTAGTTATTTCTTCTGTATTGTCTAAGTCTTTTCCTACAATCTTTTCGGTCTTTTTTACATATCTAATTACTATTCCAGATACAATATTATCTACAATATATATTATTAATAATGTCCAAAATAGTATATTTAACCATATTTCTGGTAATAGCTGTATTTTACTAATAAAGAACGGATTAGAAACATACATAATAAATAGTCCTAGTAATCCAAATGGAACTATTGTATTTAAGCATACTCTTCCATTAATATTAAATTTCTTTTGACTATAATCCCACCATCTTGCTTTAAATATTTTTTCCATAAAATAACTTGTTAAATATTCTAGTGTTCCGCAAATTATTATTGCCATAAAGAATAATATTATTGGATCATCTGTGTATTTTTTTAGTAAAAATGTTATTAATATTGCTCCATATCCATATATTGGACAATATGGACCTATTAAAAATCCTCTATTTATAAATCTTTTATATTGAATTAGTTTGCATGTTACTTCCATACACCATCCTAAAATTGCATATGTCATAAATAGTAAAAAATATATTCTTATATCAATTCCAAATATTATCATTTCATTCTCCTTTTTGATTTATTTTATATCAAATTTCCACAATTATATCATTTGATGTGGATTATTAAAAGCTTTTTTCTCTTTTTATTTTTTTATTATACATTAAAAGAGATACCTTATTGGGTATCCCTTTAGTTCGCTTATTCAATGTGTATTTTTGTTTTAAATTTTACTCAATTGGAATATATTTCTTTTCTGGCAATTCTTTTTTCTCTTCTTTTTTAGGTACTTCAATTGTTAATGTTCCGTTTTTAAATTTAGCCTTAATCTCATCTTCAGTTACATTTTCTCCAACATAGAAGCTTCTAGAACATTCTCCAGAGAATCTTTCTCTACGTACAAATTTGCCTTTTTCTTCATCTTTTTCATCTTTATTTACTACTGCATGGACTGTTAAATATCCATCTTGAATGTTTAATTTTATTCCTTCTTTTTCGTATCCTGGTAAGTCAATGTCTATTACATATTTGTCCTTTTTCTCTTTAATGTCTGTTTTCATTAGCTTACTTGCTCCCTCATTGAAAAATGCATCTCCAAATACGTCATCAAATAAATCGAAATCATGTCTTCTTGGTATCATCATCATAAAAATCAACTCCTTTAATTTTTATTTATGTGTTGACACTTGATGGGAGTGGCACATATTTATGATAAGTATTATTTATCATTTTCATAAATATTATACATCTATTTTTAGCAGTGTCAATAGTAGAGTGCTAAAATTCACAAAAATTTCACATTTTTGATGGAGTCTAGGTGGGAGTAGGTGTAAGGAGAAGGATTAAATTTTCTTTATATACTCTATCATTTCATTCTTTATTTCATCGATTGTTACATTCTTTATACTATTTGCGTATTTTAATACATCTTCTTCCATTGGCAAATTAGTTTTATCTATTCCAAATTCTTTTAATATTGGTAAGATTTTTTCTTCCATATTAGGGTAATATTTGTACAAAGTATCATATGCGTTTAGTGGTTTATCTGGTTTTGTATATCTTGCGCTTTCCCAATCTAGCACCATTTCTATATAATCTATATTATTCTTTTCTAGTTCATTTTGATGGTGTAAAGATGAATTTCTATGTATTTTTGACACATCTTTTTTGTTGTAAAATAAATAAGCAAAAAGTTTATCTATGTCATGATTTTCTATTTGCTTTAATACTTTTTCTTTATCTTTTTTTACATATTTATTTGCTAAATATATAACTATTTTCCTATGTTTGTATGTATATTCTATGTATTCTCGATTTTTCATAATTGCTCCTTTTACTTATTTTTATTTTTTATATACCTTTCAATATTTTTAATATCAATTTGGTCTTTAGGTAAATTTCTTTTCTTTTTATCTCTTAAAATTATTTCAAGTTTCTGTACCTGATATCCATCTTTTATATCATATTGATTTATAAACTCTTCAGGAGAATCAACAACAACCTCTATTTTATCATTCAATTTATAAAATCCATATTTGTTTTTCTTATCTTCTGTCAAATTAAATTTTTCTTTTATTTCATTAAATAATTTTTCTGAAATACATAAATCCAAATCACCTGCTTTTTCTCTTAGTCCGTATAATAGTAAACATCCGCTTGATAAAATATAATACTCGTTATTAGGGAAATTTAAACTCTCTACTAATTTTATTAACTCATCTTTGTTCATAATTACCTCCTACTTTTTTTCACAATTATATCACTTATTGTGGATATTTCTATACTTTTCTTGTAATTATATTGTTCTTGTGGTATTTATTATATAAATATTGGAGATGAAATTAAATAAATAATATTTATATATAATTACTGGCCCTGCAGGAGTTGGTAAAAGCACTATTTCTAAGAAAGTTGCAATTAATAAAGAAAAGTCTGTCCTTATAGAAGGTGATGATATTTACCATCAAGTCATTGGTGGCTATGTTCCTGCATGGAAACAAGGAAATCATTTGGATATTTTTTGGAAAATATGTATAGATACAATTGATACATATTTAAAAGCTGGTTACGATGTTATATTTAATTATATAATCCTCCCTGTAAATTTTAATATTCTTAAAGAAAAATTTAAGAATTATAATATAAAATTTGTCGTTTTACTATTCGATGAAAAAATAATTATTGAAAGAGATAATTGCAGACCTACAGATTGCCAAATTCTAAATATCCTTATTTCATTATCTCATAATATTTTTGCATATATTGTCGAATTTTGTAAAATTGTATCAAAAAAGCAAAATATTTCTGTAATTTTCAATTACATTGATATCTTGCTTTTCTTTACTTTTATAATTTATAAAAGTACTCTTTTATTTTATTTGCCATTAATATTCTACGTTGTTTCAAAAATTCCTCAAAATTATCAATTGTCATCTTTCCGAATCCTTCAGGAATACAATTTATTTTTAAATTTTCCTGTAAAATCGCTTTATCTGTAATTGATCCAATTGTAGGATTTTTATTTTCACACTGATTATTTACTTCCTCCATATATTTATTTGGTGCTTTATTAGTTATCTGTAAATTTACCTCCGTTTGTATTAGTGAAAAGTTTGCAATTTGATTATATATTGTTCTATTATTCTTACCATTTTTCTTTAGATAATCTTTTGGAAAAATATGATGGACATCTCCTCTTCCTTCCACTAATGTTTTTATTTTCATGTCTTTAGATAAAAATGCAGAATCATTTAAAAATATTTGTGCAATTAAATATGTCTTCCAATATGGTGAACTTGCTACAGATGTATTAAAATTTTCAACTAAAATATTATTCCAGAATGTGTCACTCAATCTTCTTTCTTCTTCTTCTTTAATGTATTGTTCTATATCTGTAGATTCATTTAATCTTCTAATATCTAAATCAAATTGTGACTCAGGAGATGATGTATATCTTTGAGTAATTATAGACATAATAACCCATCTCTTAACTAATGTTTCAATTTTTTCTGGATATAATCCTCTTTCTTTTAAAAACAAGAATAAAATATATCCAAAATTTAATACGTTCTGGGATCTAATAAGTGATTCATCTATAATCCCAGCTGATTTTAATATCATTACATATCTTTCAAAATTTGTTTGATTTATAAAAGCTTTAACTCCCTCATATAATTTCTTATAACTATCTTCAATAATCTCTTCTTTATACTCTCTTGTTTCAAAATCACGTCCAGATAGTAAGCTCACTAAATCTGCTAATTTTCCTCTTTTAAATTTATATGTAAAAGCAACTCTTAACATATCTGTATAAGATGGTAAGTATAAATCTTCATTTTTATCTTTTATCCATGCTATTTTATTAAATATATCTTTTTTACTAAATATAACATCGTTCCTTTTTATATTCTCAAAATCCGCAGGTGTTTTTGCAAAATGACAAAAATAGTCAATTGTTTTTCTAATATCATTTCCTGCATATGTTTCATTTACACTAATTTTCGACATTGCAAAATCTGCTTGTGAAAGTGATTCACCTTTTGAATTTATTCTAACAAATATCTCCGTAACTGTTTCTATATCTAGTGATGAACCCAACTCGATTCTTCCTATCATGATATTTTTTATCGATTGTAGTTTTGTGACTTTTTTGCTAACTTCATTAGCATTTAAATTAAATTTATCCGAATAATTTTTTACAAATTCAAATGTATCAAATCCTGGTTTCATAACCTCTACAATATCTGATATCCATTCTTCTTGTTTTTCAATAGCAGGGTTATTAGTTTGAAACTCCTCTGTTTGCAAATTAAATGCTATCTTAATTCTTTTCTTTTTATAATTTGAGTCTAATACTTCCTCTCCCAATAATGCAGCACTTAATGCCGTTATTCTTTGTTGCCCATCAATTAATATTTGTTTTCCTTCTGATGCACTTCCATCTTTTAGTTTTACATCTGGACTTTTCCATGTAATTATATAACCCACTGGATATTCATTATATAAGGAATCCATTAAATCTCTTACCTTTGTTGTGTCCCATACAAAAGGTCTTTGAATTTCAGGTATTGCAATTGTACCATCTTTTACATATCCCAATAGTGATTCTATACTAACATTATTTACATCAAACTTTGCCATAATTTACTCCTTCTACTAATTTTTCTTTATTATTTTACATAATTATATCAATATAAATTTTACCTTTTATCTTCCAATAACCAATCCAACACATTTATCTTCTTTATTCCATCAAAATCAGCATCTAAATCATCATCTAATGTCAAAATGTATTTAGGATAATTATCATTTATTTTCTTCAATGGAGTTAATTCTCTTTCTAGTATTTTATTGTCCTCTTCATTTTCTCCTCTAGTTGTAAGTGCAACTTGATAATATATAATATTTTCTGGCTTTCTTGCTACAAAGTCAACTTCTAAATCATCATATTTTCCTATATATACTTCATATCCTCGTCTCAACAATTCAAGATACACAATATTTTCTAATATATGTCCCATATCTCGACCAGAGCCTTGTCCTAACATATAATATCTTAATCCTATATCTATTGCATAATATTTTTCTTGAGTTTTTAAAAACTCTTTTCCTTTAATATCATATCTGTTGGCTTTAAATATTAAGTAACTATCTATTAATGCATCTACATAGTTTGAAATTGTATTATATGATGAATTTTTTTCTATTCCTTCAATATTATCACTTATGCTTTTCATACTTGTTCTATTGCCTATGTTGTCATACAAATATTTTGTAACTCTTTCTAAGACATTCTTATCTGTTATTCCTTTTCTTTGCATTACATCTTTAAACAAAATAGTATTATATATTCCATCTAAAAATAAATTTATGTTTTCTGGGTTTATTTTATATAATTCAATTGCTTGAGGAAATGAACTATATTTTAGATAATCTCTAAATTTTCTTGACAAGTCTGTTTTATCTTCAAAGCTTGATAAATATTCTTTAAACGATAATGGCAACATTTTTATTTCTATATATCTTCCTGTAAGCAATGTTGCTAATTCTGAAGATAATAAATATGCATTTGAACCTGTTATATATAAGTCTACATCTTTATTTATAAATAGGCTATCTACTGTTTTTTCAAATTCTTTTACATTTTGAATTTCATCTAGAAAAACGTATGTCTTTTTTCCTTTTACTAATCTTTCTTTTATATATTCATATAATTTCTTTCTGTCTTGTAATTCCTCATAATCTGCATTTTCAAAATTTATTGATATTATTTGTTTTTCTTCTACTCCAGTTTCTTTTAAGTAATCTTGAAAAATTTCAAGTAATGTTGATTTCCCACATCTTCTTATTCCTGTAATAACTTTTATTATTTGTTGATCTTTGAAATTTTTTAATATAGATAAATAATTTTCTCTACTTATTCTTTCCATAAATCTCCTCCTAACTATAATAATTATACTATCTTTTATTATTATAGTCAAGTTTTTTCAAAATTATGAAAAAAGTTTTGAGCCTTATGATTTTTTTCACAAAACTCAAAAGTTTTAGACTTTTTAATTTCTTTTTTAGTTAAAGTTTTTTCTTTTTTTACTAAGTCTTTTTTTATAAATTTTAAAATTTTAGTGTTTTTATAGCATCTCTTCAAGTTCATTAATGAACTCACTTTTATTAATTCTATTATTAGGAACTACTAAATAAACTTTATTTCTAGTTCTTGTTAATGCCACATAAAATAATCTTCTTTCTTCTGCGAATGGCATTTGTTCACTTATTGAATCTAGTTTAAAATATTCGAATATCCAATGAGATGGTCTACCTTTGCTTGGAAATAATTTTTCCCTCAATCCAAATACTATTACTTGATCTGATGTCAATCCTTTTGAACGATGCATAGTTAATGCTTCTATTTTAGCATCCGGTAATTCTTTACATATTAATACATCGTTTATTCCTTTTGTAAAAAATTCACTTTTTGCTAATTTATTTAAGCATTCATTAGTCCTAGCTAAAATTAAAATATTATCATTTTTATTTTCCATATATAACTTATGTACTATCTTATTTATTTCCTCATATTCTTCATATCCACTATATTCACAAAGTTCTATAGGATGCGCTAAATTTTTTACTGATTTTATATTTTTCCTACTTTGTTCATAATTTTCAAGAATAAATTTACTCGTTATATCTGCTAATTCTTGTCCATATCTATATGTTGTTGAAAGATACATATCATCCTTTGAATTTAAAAATAGTTCACTAAATTTATTAAATAGTTCTAATCTCGAACCTGCAAAAGCATAAATAGATTGCCAATCATCACCAACTGCAATTAGTTTAGCATCAAAATATTCTATTAATCTTTTTACAAATAAAAATCTTTGAAATGTAATATCTTGATATTCATCTACTATAATATATTTATAATTTAACTCTGAATATTTATTTTTAACTTCTTTTATTATATGTTTATAAGAAATATTAATCATATCACTATAATCTATCATATGTTTATCTGATAGATATTGTTGGTAATACTTATAAATTTCTTTTAAATATTCTAATGCCTTTATTCTAGATTCAGCTTCTTTTTGTCTGTTTTCATAATAATAGTAATATTTAAAATTTTCTTCTTTAATTTCAGACATTCTTTTATTAAACATATAGTTTTCGTCATCTACTAACATATTTTTAAAAATATTTATAAAATTTATTACTAAATCAGTAAATCTAAAAAATTCAGCATTTAAGTTGTTATCTAAAATTCTATCAAAAATTTCTTTATCATTTTTTCTTTCAAATTTGATATTTCTGCTTAACAATTCTCGTTCTAATGTTGTTATAAAACCTCCGTCTGGTGTTTTATAATCTAAATTGATAAAATCATTATTATTGCCTTCTTGAAATCTTTCTTTAATTTTTCTTGTCCTATTATATTTTGCAATTTCCTTTCTATTAAGCTCATTTTTTTCATTATAACAAGTTGATAATCCAAAATATTCTATATAAATATTCTTCCCTTGATATTCTATTGTAAAATCCGGAACATATGTTGTATCTTCATTAACTTTCTCCTCATATATTTTTTCATATGAGTAATCTATACCATTAATATATAGGAAATTTGCAATTCTAACTTCACCTATTGATTTTACCTTTTCTCCCTTAATTGTGTAAAGTGAATTTCTTAAACTTAATCTATTTATTAAATATTGATGTATTCCACCTACTTTATTATTTTCTGCTAAATATTTTCTTTTTTTATAATCTTCAAAATATTTTTCAAATGTATCAAATTTTTCAAAGTTTTCTATAAATCCTTTTGCAATATAACTTTTGTCTTCATATTTTTGAAATAATTCAACTAATTCTTTTAACTTAGCCTTATCTTTAAATAATTCTTTAATATAATTGCAAATAATCTGTTTTTGTTCATCTGCTCCTACTACTTGAATTGGATATGGATAAAATTTTTTTATAAATTTCATTCCTAATGAATGAAATGTAGAAACAGGTATTCCTAGATCTAATGAAGCATTTACCTTTTCATCTAAATCTTCACTAGATTTTTTTGTAAATGTTAGCATTATTATTTCCTCTGGTTTAATATTTAATTTATCTACTAAATATTTTACCTTTGCAGCCATAGTTGTACTCTTACCTGATCCAGCCCCTGCATTTATTAAACAATAGTCATCATCTCTTAGAATAATTTTTCTTTGCTCTTCATCTAAATTTATATTTTCTCCTACATCTGTAAAAATATGATCAAAATATTCTTTAAATTCGACTAGTTTTTCTTCAATAAATTTATTATTTTTTCTATTTAACAAGTCCTTGTCTTCTTCTATATTGTTACTTTTGCAGAAATTTTCATATTCATTATAACTAATATACTTATTTTCGTCTAATTTTTCCATATTTTTGTTCCTCTTTTACTATTTTTTGCTCAATACTATATGATTTTAATTTAACATATTTATATTGTATTTTTTGTCGAAATTTGTCATTAAATATGATTATTTCTATATTTTTATATTATTGATTATTTTAGATAACTATAAAATAATATAATTAATAAAAAGTCGGTAGCATTTATCCTTTAATTCTTAGAACCTCTTTACTTTCTCTAGATTCTAATATAATAAAATCAGTTAAAGTCTCTATAAAAATTGGATATGTATATGAATTAGTAATTGATAACATTTTTATTTTCTTTATAATGTATATTATGTATATAATTGCAACTACTGTAATTGCAAAAACTATAATGTAACCAATATCTATGATATTTTTTTGCAATTCATTTTTACTTATTGCAGTATATATGCTAATTATATTGAAAGTAATTGGAATTACATACATTCCTACTACTATTTGTGCAAATCCTGCTTCATCATATTTATCGGTCTTCTTGTTATATTTAAAGTAATCTCTTAATTCTTTCATTCACTCAATATTATACATATTATTACTTTTTAAAATCTTTTTTATTAATTTAACTTCACTCTTTGAAATTATTTTTCTATTATGTTTGTTAATTTCATAATATTTATTCTTTGAAAAAATTTTATATGGTTTACTTCCTATTTTATTACTTCTAAAATATAAAATATTATTAAATTTGATAAACATATATCCAATAGTTACGAATACAAAAATAGCTAAAAATATTAGATTGGCTAATGGTATTTTTTCTAATATAAAAGAAATACAAAAATAAAAGATACCTACTATAATTATTTTATTTACAACACTTCTCATGTCTTTAATTGTCATTACTTTTAAACTATTTTCTTCAAATATTCTTATTATTTCATCTGTTACTTTAGTACCTTTTATTTTATATTTATTCATTCATAATCACTACCCTTCCATCTCTACAAACCTTTGCCTTATTTCCTTTTATTAATTTTTCAGAAATATTTTCTATGTTTTGATAAAGTTCTTTATACTCCATATTTAATCTTTTAGCTAGCATACGCAGTCCGCACTTTCTATTTTTTATAATTTCTTCTATATTTGTTTGGATACTATCAATAATTATTCTTTCAATTTTTCTCCATTTTATTGTATATAACCAATTATCTATTTTACTCTTTTGCTCTACTTTATCGTAATCTCCCATGAAATCCATAATATCATCTAAGTTACTTTCTTTAAATGCTTTTATTACTTGTTCTAACATTTTGTATTTCGCTTTATAAACTAATTTTCCAATAGCTCTTTCATTATTAAAAGACATATTTTTTTCTATTCTTCCTTGGTCTAAAATATAATTTATTCCTACATCTATCATTTCATCTTTTGTTATTTTAGAATTATACAAAATTGACATTTTATTTGCAATTTTTTCTACTTTTTTATATAGTTTCAAATAATTATCATTCAAAAATTCAACTGATAATTTTGTATTTTCTCCTATCCAAATTCCATTTTTATTCATTGATAGAATATAAGCATTTTCATAATAGCAAATTTTATATTTATATACATAGGTTAAAAAGTCATCAATATTGATTCTATATTTTTGACATATATTGTTTAATTCTTTCTTACTATACATTCTACTACCATATTGCGGTAGATATTTTAACTCAATTTTTATTAGGTTTACTATTTCTCTTTTTGTACATTCTTGTTTTATTTTTATAGTAGTCCAAGATTCTAGATTTTTATATTTTGCATTTTTATAACAGTTTAATATTAGTATTAAATCTTTTAATTCAATTTTTTCGTTTTCTGAAATTTTTTTAAGTTGTTTTATTGTAATTTTTTGTCCGTTTACTAAGTGATATTTTTTAAAGATTTTAGATCTTATTTCAAACCTTTCCATATTTTACTCCATATTTTTTTTACCCTATAATTGCATATTTTGTTTTCTTATTTTTTATATTTCTTTTTGTTTTTCTTTTTTTAAATGTTTTTATATTGTGGTTTTGTTTATTATATCATATAATTTTTGTTATTTTTGTGTAAGATTAATTGGATTCAGTTTTGTTTTTTAATGGTGATTTGTGTGAGTGTAGGCCTTCGGGTTATGAGGGTTACATAACATATTTTATTGGATATGTTGAATTGTATTGTATGCTAGTGATATTAGTGCTTTTCTGTTTTTTTATTTAGTGTGCAATTTTGTTAAAATTGGGGTGATTTTGAGAATTTGATCCCCAATTTCTCCCCAATTTTTGTTGGGAGATTTTAGGAGATTTGTATTAATTTCGTTTGATTTTTATTAGAAAGTTTTAGGAATTTTCTAATAATTACATTTGATTTTAAATAGCAATTAAATTTATTTTTTTACGATTTTGATTAGTTTTTTAATAAATTTTTATGACTATTTTAGATTTTTGATTAAATTTTGAAAGGAATGATTTTTATGGATTTAGATAATAAAGTTAATGATTTGATGAAAGAATGGATAATTTTTAGAGATGAGTGTTTGAGCAAAATTACTGAAGAAGATAAAGGACATTTAATTGAATTTGATAAGTATTGTGATAATATTTTGAAAAATGTTGCAAGTTGTAATAAGAAGTATGTTCAAAGGCAATTGGACAAGCTTGATGAGAATTATCTTGATTATATTGGTTATTGGAATGATAAATATTATAGGGCTGGTTTTGGTGATTGCTTGAATTTAGTTATTATGAGTTTGGGTGGTGGTAAATTTGAAACTAGGTAAATATGGTGTTTGTGCTAAGAAGTATTTGGAAGAGTATAAGCCTTTTAAGTTTTCTCGTTTGGTTATGGATGGTTCTGTTATGGATTATTTGTTGGAGTTTGAATATCATTTGAAGAGTTATGCTAATTTGGTTGAGTTTGAACTTAGAGAAAAGTTTCCTGCTCCTTCTGAGAATGAGAGTTTTGTTGAGCAAGTTAGGTATTTGAATATGATTCAGGAGATGGTGGATGAGTTTGTGATGGAGGAGGTTAAGTTGGTGTAGAAAAAAGCCCTATTGGGCTTTTTCTATATTTTCCAGATGTCTTTAGCTTTTTCTGCCATAAACATTTGTCTTCTGTCTATGTTGTTTTTATTCCATTCAGTATAATATTTTGAAACATTCTTTGTAATTAATATTTCACTTTTACTATATATTTCTATTTTTTTATTAAAATCACTATTAGCAATATTTTGATTTCTTTTTTGAGACAATAATGTAAAATTTCCAATCTTATAAATATAGTCATCTATTATATCTTTTGGAAAAATTTCGCTCCAATAATTAGTTGGAGTTTCTGGCAATATATGTTCTAATGTAAGACTATTTTTATTTATATCTAAATCAATTTTTTCAGTAGAAATATGAGTATTTAATTTTATCAAAATATACTTAGCAATTCTCTGATTTCCTTTTGTATTTATTGTTTTATTAATGAAATCATTATAAAACTCTTCATCCTGTATATATATTTTATTCAATTCTTTTTTTATATCACTGTAATTGCTTATATCTCCTATAATAATTTTATTACATACTTTATTATATATGTCTTCAAGAGTATTTGGATTTTTACCACAAATTGTTAAATATCTAAAAGATATATTTTCACATGCCCTAAATATATTTATCCAGTATTTTGACGGAAATTTTTTTAAAGTAACCATTAATAGTGGATAACATTGTTTTACTTTTAATATATGTAAATTTAGTACTATGTCTTTTAGACTCTTTTTGTCATTCCAGTAATATGATGTTTCGTCTTGAAGTGCTGAAAAAATTTCAGCATATTCATCTAATTCATTTAAGAATGCTAAAGCCGACTTTCTATCTTTAATATAGTTTCGTATAGCTTTAAATAATTCATCTTTTTTCATAGCCTTATTACCAATCATCCAATAATATCTTAAAAAAGTCGGAAAATTTTTTAATTCAACTTTTTCAACTATACTATCCCATCTATTTTTAGCAAATTTCTGATCATTTTTTCTTTGAAAAAGTGATAATAAATAATTTTTTAATAAGTCTGTTATTGACAAATCTATTCCTCTATCATTTAAAGTTTCAAATATCGTATATGCACTTAATTCATTAGTTGCAACTATTTTTACAAATACTAAGTTCTCAACAATATAATCTATTAATTCCATAATTTTAAATAATTTTTTATCTGTAATTTTATTTATATCTTTAATGTCAGCATATTCAAGAATTTTTTTATAATAATAATTTTGACAATTTATCAATAATTTATTACTTGATGAAATTTTTTCTGGAATTGAGGTTATTTGTTCAAAATTCATTATATATGTGTTATAAAAAATATTATTTTCTTCATTTAATTCTAATCTGTTTTCCCAAGTAAGATCTTTACTCGATTTTTTTCCAATATAAGATTTTATAATATTTATTCTTTCTAAATTTTCTTCTTTATTTATTTCACTTTCTACTAAATAATTAATAAATTTAATAACAGAATGTATCATTATTGCAATTGTTGTTAATCTTTGCTGTCCATCAACAACTTCTAGTATATTATCTTTTCTATTTATAAATACTAATGCCCCCATATAATGTTTATTTTTATTCTTTTTTCCTTTTAATATATCGTTGAATAGTTCTTCCCATTGTTCCTCACTCCACGAATAATCTCTTTGATATTGTGGTATTTTTAATTTTCTTGATTCTGTCATTATAGATTGAAAATTTTTAGTTTCTGCAGTTAATAATTCATCCATATAAAACCTCTCCTTCGTTTAAAATTTTATCACAATATTATCAATTTTTCAATTTTTCTTTGTAAAAACAAATATATATTCATGTGCTAATAAATAAAAATCCTTATTTTTATTTTTCCAATAATCTGTCATCTTACAATTATGTTGTTCTTTTATAATTATTTCTTTCAATGTGAAACCTGTTTGAATAAAAATATTCATGATATGAAATCCTAATGGAATAACATTTTTATTTTTTCTAATATCACCTATTAAAATTGAACAAACTTTGTCTTTTTTTAGAACTCTAAAACATTCTTTTGAAAATAAACTCATTTGATTTAAAAATTCTTGTAAATTTAATCTTGATATATCTTCTTTTATATCTTTACTATATTTTATTATATCTGAATATGGTGGATGAGCAAAGATAAAATCAATTTTTTCATCTGGAATTATTTTTTTTAAATTAGTTGAATCTGATCGTATTAACTTTGGTTCATAAATATTATTATATTCAAAATTTAATCTATCTCTAGCTAATTTTAGTGATTCTATATTTACATCAATTCCTATCCCCTTTCTATTTAATAATTTGCATTCTATCATTGATGTACCACTTCCACAAAATGGATCCAAAACGATATCCTCTTCTCTTGTATATTTTAATATTAGATTTCTTGGTACTTGCGGTGGACAATTTCCTCTATAATCCCCTTTATGTGTAGCCCAATTACCTCTTTCTTTAAAACTCCATATGCTTGTATTCTCTAACTTAAAATTTTTAGGATTATATATCAATTAAATTCCTCCTTTTAATTATAAAAGGGTAACCTTAATAAAAAGTTACCCCCATAAAACTTTCATAATATGTTTTTATTTAAAATATGTTTGTATAACTTCTTCTAGCATTCCATTTTTTGCAAGATAAAAATTCATAAGATAATTCATGTTTCTAAATCCTTTTTGTAATTGATTTTTTGATTTATTATCCCAACACAAACCATCTGTTAATAGCACAAATCCCATATTTAACTTATCTAAATCATGTTGTCTATTAATATAACTATCAATTATTTCTTCAGGTTTTGAACCTCCTCTAAAGAAATAATCAACTTCTATATTCAAAGCTTTATTGTCTTTTATTAATATAAAATCTGCTTTTCTATTTGCAATATCTTCAGATACGCTAAAGCCATATTCCTTTAATTTTTTAAACTGCTTCTGTGATAACATTGTTACATTATATTTATCACAAATTTTCTTTATTATAGGTTCACATGCATCTTCAAATGCAGTACCACCTCTATTTTTTCTACCATTAGAATCTAAACCTACTAATACCCCAATAACATAATCAGTTAAACTTTTTTCTGCTAAATTCTCACATAAATTTTTTAATCCAATTCTTTCAAAGAAATAATAATAATCTTCTATTTCTTGTTTAGATAACCCTTGTTTTAGCTTTTCAACTTCAAACGAAAATTTTAAATTTTCAGCATTTCCTATTTCATCTCCAACAACTGCTAACAAATTTTTTCCTTTCCATACTTCATTTCTTTCATTTTTGGAAAGTGCAAATAATAATGGAAAAGTTGCAATAACAGTTGGAACTTTTTCAACTAATTTGAAAAACTTTTCTTTTATATTATCTGCTTTTATTAGTACATTCATTGCATTTAATTCTATTTCAAATTCCTTGTACGCTTTCGCATTTTCCCAATCAACATAAAAATCAAAGCCCCTATTAGTTACTAATAAATTATTTACAAATATTTCTGATAATTTATCATAGTCCATTTCTAAATACATTATATCTCCTCCTTTATTTCTTCGAATCTTTTTTTTGATATCTCCAAATATTCTTTTTCATTGTCTATTCCTATGTATCTTCTATTTAATCTAACTGCTGATATTCCTGTTGTACTACTGCCACAAAATGGATCTAAAACTAAATCATTTTCATTTGTTGAAGCAAGTATTATTTTATCTAATATTTCTAATGGTTTTTGAGTTGGATGTTTTCCTTGTTTTTTCTCTGATGGCTTAGTTAATGAAGTTGTCCAGACATCTTTCATTTGTTTATTATTATTTAATTTTTTCATAATTTCATAATTAAATGTATATTTAATATTTTTCAAGTCTTTTCTTGCCCATAAAATAGTTTCGGTAGAATGTGTAAATGTTTTACATGCTAGATTTGGCGGTGGATTTGTTTTTTGCCATGTAATATTATTTATTATTTTAAATTCTTCCTCTTCAAGTGCCATTCCTATAGAATAAATGTTGTGCAAAGTTCCACTTATCCAAATAGTACCATTATCTTTTAAAATTCTATAACATTCTTTTATCCACTTTTTATTAAACTTATGTTTTTCTTTAATTGATAATGTTTTATCCCATTCTCCTTTATTAACACTTACCATTTTCCCCCCACTACAAGTTATACCATCACTGGATAAAAAATATGGTGGATCTGCAAATATCATATCTATACTTTTATCTTCGACTTTTTTTATTGCTTTAAATATATCGTTATAAATTAATTTGAAATTATCTGTTTCAAAATAGTATTTCCCTCTATACATTCTATTTCTCCATAGCAAGAATTATCTGACTCATAATTTGTTATAAGAAGTTCAGATATTTCTCCTCTTCCATTCGAATTAGCATTTATCATCCTTTTGGCATATACTTCATTAATATTGAACCCTTTATAAATATTTTCAAAGAAACAATCTTCTTTATCTGTATTTTTAGGATTAGAATTACTAAGCATAACTTTTACTTTTTTATTACTTAATTCTTTATAGAATAATGCTAATTCTTTTTGATTTTCATCATCGAAATCTTCTTTAGTATATGATGTAAATCCTGATGTAACATTTAAAGGTCTATATGGTGGATCAAAATATACAAAAGTATTTTTCTTTATATATTCTTGACTTGTCTTATAATCCCCATATTGAAACTTTACATTTTTTATAAGTCTAGATAATTCCTTTAAATTTTCTTCGTCACATATAGTTGGATTCTTATAGTTTCCCATAGGAACATTAAAATCGCCATTTTTATTTACTCTATATAGTCCATTAAAACATGTCCTATTGAGAAAAATAAATTCTACAGCTTTTTGCAATGACTTTTCATCTTTATCTAACTTATAAGAGTTGTACTGTTCTCTTATATTATAAAAATATTCTTTTCTTGCATCTTTTTCTAACCTCAAATATTCTTTTTCTAATATTTTTAGATTATATATTAATTCATTAACATTGTTTTTTATTATGTTATAAGAATTTATTAAATTTTCATTTATATCAAAAGCATATGCTTCCTTTACTTTATAATTTTGTAATATATCTATTAAAACTGCTCCTCCACCTACAAAAGGTTCTATATAGCATTCTATTTCTCCATTTTTTAGTTCTAATGGATAATACTTATTTAACTGATTTAATAGACTTCCTTTACCTCCCGCCCATTTTACAAATGGCTTTACTTTGTTTTGCATATTTTCACCTCTCAAAACTATGGTCATTTTATCATAAACATAGAATTTTTACAATAAAATAACTATTTAATTATCATTTTCATTATATTCATCCCAAATTTCTTTAATATCATCAATTAATAAATTATAGAATTTATTATCCTTCCACTTTTTCTCATTCTCTTTTTCTTTTTTGTATACTATACATTTCTTGCACTCTATGTTTTGCTGTCTAGGAAGCTGTTTATGACTTTTATAATGTTTATATTTTTCAATACTGCCATCAGAATTTATTTGAATTTGAAGTGCTGAGTCTTGACAATATCCTGTTTTAGGATGATATTTCTCTGTAAAGCAAAAATATTTGTAATTATATTTTTTTATTAATATATCGTAATATTTTTTCTTTATATATAAAGTACCAACGCATCCTTTTCTATACCACATTCCTTCATTGTTATTAACTAATATGACTTTTTCTTCATTAATATCATTCCATGAGGAAGAAAATTTATTATAATGTAAATTAAATTCTTTTATTATTATTGCCGGTGGCAAATTAAAATCTGTTGTTACATATACGTTACTTAAATCGTTTGAACTATATAAACTAGTTGACATTTTATAACTTTTACTTTTATAGTCTTCTAAATTTCCTCTATATTTATTAGTCTCTATTGTATATTTTCTATCTTCATCACTAACACCACATAAATTATAATCTTCATCTATTGCAAGATTTATTATATATGTATCAATCCAACTATTACCATATTCATCATCTGATTTTTCATCTAATCTTACACTTCCATATAACATATAATATTTTTCGTTTTTATATGTTATAGGTTCTATAATTTTCTTTATATTATTTAAGCTTAATTCGCTGTCTTTCACCCATTTTATATTTTTTTTCTCGGGAATTACTATTTTTTTCAAAGTCTTATTATCTAAATTTTCTATATCTTGATTAAAAACAGCTACTGGATAATATATTTCAGCTCTTTCATCATACTTATCATACCAATTAAATTGATATCCCTTATAGTCTCCATATATTTCAAAATCATCTGTAAAGTAGTTACAAGTCATAGAGCCATTAATTTTCAAAAGTGATAATTCTAAGGCCTTATATATAATTCCTTTCTCATCTTCTTCATACACGTGTATATTATCTAAATCTTTGATTTTTATATTATATGTTTTCATATATCTCTTGAAAATTTTCTGCCATGCTAAATAAATTACTCTATTCTCTATTACTTCTTCATTTATTGAAAATTTTTTATCTATAAAATTCTCTTTAAAATATGTTGAATGGCATTCATTATCATTCAAACATTTAAAGTTATTTTGAATAAATCTATTTACTTTTATAACAGCTTTTCTGTCTTCCTTCACAAACTTAGTTTGAAATGTTATAGAAGAATTATAAGTTTCGAAACCAAAGAAATCATAATCATATTTATATGTAAAAAATATTCTATGTAAAAATTTTAAAATATTACTATCTATTTTTTTGTCTGTATCTAAAAGATAATTTGTTTTTTCCATTTTTTCATAATTTTCTTTTCCATATAGATAGTTGCTAATAAAGTATAAATTCTTAATATTACAAAAATCTTTAACATTTATTCTATTAAAAAATTTCTTTATTATTTTATTATTCTTTTTTAAAGAACTTAATACTTGTATTACCATTTCTTGTATATATTCATCTTTGACTTCATTATACACTGATATCAATTTGTTAATATACTCTGAATGAATATTAGTTATTTCAAATATCAACTTTTTAGCTAATGCTCTAGTTAATTTATTGACTGATGATGAACACCAAATTGCATACCAGAATTTTTCTTCTATGTATTTTTTATCATAATTAAATTTGCTAATAGTTTGAACATATACTTTTAATTTATGTCTTATTTTTTTAACATCATATCCTACTATATTTAATTGATTTTTATCGTAAAATTTTTTTAATTTATTATTTAAAAAATTTGTACAATTAAATGGATTACTTTCATTTCCTCCAGCTCGAATTAATAATTGTTCTAATGAACTATTTACTTTAAGCATTTTTTGAATTTTCACCATATTATCAGTACTTAAATTTAATTCGTTAAAAATCTCTATATCCATGTAATTATTTAAATCAGTTTCCTTTATTATTTTTATAGCCATTTCTATATTAGTTTCATATTTTTCAAATAGCATTAAAATAACTTGATCATGAATACTATAAAATACTTTTACAATCTTATTTATATATTCTTCGGTTTCAGATATATTCAATCCTACTAAATTATCAAATAAAAATCTTGCAATTAAATAATCTGTTAAAGTTTCATTTATAAAATAAACAAAAGTATCATTATCATAATCATATGTACCGATAAAATTATTTGTTTTCATTTTATTCATATATGCATTAATATCTGTTATATCTAATTTATTCAATTCATCTACTTTTATTTCTTTACTCTTGTTTTTAAACATCTCCTCAATTATATCTTTTGTAATATTCCATTCATTTTTAGTTAGGACATTCTTAATAAAATGTTCATAAATATATGTTCCTTTTGTAATTGGCTTTAACCTTTTATTCGTTAATTGATTCTCACTTATTGACTTTATTATTAGTTTTAAATGCAATGGATTATTATCATATAATAATCTATCATATATTGATAAGTCCAAATTATATTTTTCTGATATTTTTTCTAATGCATTATCTGGATCAACTCCTGTAAAAGTTTCTTCAACATCAACTAACTTTTTTAATTCTTGAATTTCTTTTTCTGCCATTGAAAAATCTCTTAATGAAATTATTATTCTTAAGTTTGAATTATCTTTATTATCATTTATAAATTTATATATTTTCTTTCTTAAATCTTTGCTAAATTCGTTAATTGCATCAATGATAAAATAAAACCTATCATTTTTTATATCTTTACTTATTTGTGTGAAGATTTCCTTGCTTACATTTTCACAATATTTTCCATATAAACATAGATATTTGAATTTTTTACTTACTTTTTCTGAAAGTTCAAATAAAAATTGACTCTTTCCTATTCCTCCTGGTCCACTTATCATAAGAACTTTATTGAATTTCATTCCATTAATAACATCATCATATGAAGTATAAAACTTCTCTTTATATTTTTCTAATTTTACATATTCTTTCTCTAGTTCATCAAATTCTAATTGTTCTATTTTCATATTATAATTATATTTTTTTATAATTTCATTAATTTTTTCAATTATATCATTTTGGTCTAGTTCTTTTTTTGATAATTCTTTACCACTATACCTATATATTTTTCTTTCAAAAGGTATTTCCCCTATTATATAAGAAATCAATCTTTCATCTTCCCATTCATAATGTTCCTTTATTATTTCTTTACTCATAGCATTTTTTTGTATTTTATTTAATTCTTCTATTCTCAATTATTATAGCATCTCCTTATATTTCTTTTATAAATATATATCATATTTTTTTACTTTTCTCAATCAATCCGCTCTTCTCTTTTTCACTAACTCTAATTGTTATAATTTTATCTTTCTTCAATTTATCATCTCCACTTCATAAAAGGGTTTGGGACTTTCCCAACTATCCAAAAAACTTTGTGTACACAAAAGGGAATCTTGCTAAAAACATTTCTCTTATTTTAGTTTTTTCTCTAAAACAATATAAAAAGAAAAGTGGCTTTTTTATCTGCCACTAATCATTTTACATCTAAAGTAATTTAGCTTATACTCCAGTTATCTCAACTATTTCGGAGTGATTCCCTAATTAGGGAATCACTCATCCTATGGTCATCATCCTTAATCTCAATACCAGCACACATTTCATATAATCTTGAAATTATTGAATCAACAATACTATAATTTTTATTTACACATAATCTTTCTCTTAATTGATTTCTGTTATAGTTTGTAGTTATAATAATCGGCAAATAATTATTATATCTATTATTTACTATCAAAAATAGTTTTTCTAATACCCATTCTGTTGGCTTTTCTTTTCCTAAATCATCAATTACCAAAAGATCAACACTCGAATATAAATTCAAATAATCTTTATCAGAAACTTCTGAATCGCTATATGAATCTCTAATAAAATTTAACAATTGTATTAATGTTCCAAATATTACTGATTTTCCGTTCTTAATAATTTCATTTGCAATGCATGATGCTAAATAAGTTTTACCTACACCATAAGCTCCTGTTATAAAAAGTCCTTTATTAGTTGTTCCTTTTATCAATTTATCTACATATTTTTTAACATTTTCATAAGCATTTTTATTCTTATTTGTTATTTTATAATTTTTAAATGTGCTATTTAATTGACGTTTTCCTAAATTATTATTTTTAAATAATTTGTTTATTTTACTTAAATTGATTTTTCTTATTTTGTCTTTTTCAATGTATTCATCATATTGTTGCCAAATCTTACTAGCCTCATTACAGGTACATCTTTCATATGCAGTTGCTATATCTTTATAAACAATATTGACATATAGTGCAGTATAATCATTTATATGTAATAACTTTCCACAGAATTTGCACTGCTTGTGCATTTTATTATTAGTATCTAAAACTATGTCAGAAATCAATTGTTTTGAATCCACTACCATTTTCACCTGCCTTTATATCATCTTCTAATCTATTATTTTCTATTTTATTCTTTTCTGTTATATTCTCTTCTTCCACGTTACTTGACGGTTGCGTAACGTTACTTTCTTCTTTTTTCTTATCTCTAAATCTTTTTTGTCTTGCTCTATTTTGCTCTAAAATTTTCTCATATTTATCAATACTTTGATACTTGTATTTTCTAAATGAAAAATGGTCCAATTTTGGTCCGTTTTATAATTGAAATTTGGACCACTTGATTACATAACCTTATGTTTTTAGTATATTAAAATTTCTTAACGTGTCAATACTAAAATAAATTGATAAATCAAGTATTGACATTTATAAGAAATTTTAATTTATATCAGTTAAGAGCTTTGTAAAAATTATTATGTTATCTAAAAAATCGAATTATAAACTGGTCCATTTTTCACTTACAATTAACAATACTTATACCAGTTTTTAATTATATATGTATTTTCCTGATATATTAGCATTTCTAAATGGATTAATTTGTTCAATATATTTTCCATTTTTGCATCCGTTTTGTGAATGATTGTTGCAAGTTCATGCACTGTCATCGGATTATTTTCTGAAATCATTAACTTTCCCTCTTGCATACATTGTCCTGCTATTGTTAATAATTGAATCCATACTCTAAAAAATGTGTCCCCATCACGTTCTTTGAGTAATATTTTGATTTTTGGATTTGCAAATATATCTGTAAACACTTTAATCCATTGCATGTTTTCCCTCCCCTACTTTTTTAATGATTCTTGTTCTTTATTATTCAAGTATTCATCTAGTGCTTGTACTCTAAATAATACTCTTCCACCAACTCTTGCACATGGTATTTGTTTTCTTCTTACTAATTGGTTTACTAACCAATATGATATTCCTAAATACTCTGCTGTCTCTTTCATTGTTAGTGTTTTTCGTTCTACCTTTGACAATTCTGGCATATAATCACCTCTCTTTTTCTTAAATTCTTTAGGCAAAAATATGTATAAATATTAAATTTTATATATTCTTGCATTTACATTTGTATAATTTAGTTAACTAATTATTATTTATTATTTTAGATGTTTTATTTGCTCTAAAAAACCGTACAGATAATAATTCTAAAATTTATTTCTATTGTATGGCTATTTCTTTATTTTTTAAAAATTTGTAAAAAAATTTATGATTTTTGTCACATTTTCTATTTTTATTTCGCCTATGTATATAGAAAGACCAATAATTTAAAATTTTTTTAATTTTTTTAATTTTTTTTACAATTTTGGTCAGGTTTTTCACTTTTTTTTCGCCTATGTGTATAGAAGGATTAAAATTTTAAAAAAATTTTTATGATTTTTGGTATATTTCCAAATTTTATTTCGCCTATTTGCATATAGAGGGATTAAATCTTAAAAATTTTTTGTAGTTTTACTAAGATTTTTCAGTCTTTCTTCGCCTATTTGTATATAGGAATATTAAAATTTTAAAATTCTTTATAAATTTTGTGAGATTTTTTGATTTTATTTCGCCTATTATATGAGAAAGCATAAAAATTAATTTTTTAAAAATTTTTGGGAATTTTAATACTTTCATTTCGCCTTTTATATATAGAAAGGTTATAAATTTAATACAAGTTCAAGGAGAAAAATTATGAATTATGAATTAGAAATAGCATTTGACTTCAAAAATTTAAAAGAGTATTTTGTAAGATACGAACCAATAGAACTAACAGACTCAGAGAAAATACCAGAAAAACTAAAGAATAAAAAATTATATGTTTTTGAAAAAGTTAAACCTAAAGCAAAAAATATCGGAACATTTCTGCTCGAATTTCTAAATTTAGATTTTACAAATGCTTTACATTTGAACTATTTTTTAGTGCATTATTTTCTTGTTAATTTTATTGCTTGTAAAAAGAATTATCTAAATTTTGAATATTATAAAAATATTAATTTAACATCTGAAATTATGGAGAATCCAAAAATAATATTAACAGAAGATGAATTTATAGATTATGCTGAAGAGACGAAATTGCTTTATTTTAGTTTTATTGACTCTGCTCAATTTGTTTTTAGGAATATCGCAGAAAAAATATATTTCAAGACATTATTTGAATCATCTACTGAAGAAGATTCAGATTATGAAAGTCTAAAGATTTTGAAAGATAATGAAACATATGAATCAATTTTAGATAATATATCTGAAAATTTTAAAGATATAAAAATGAATTTTGACTTAGATTCTTTCTTTTTAGGTTCTAACACTAATAAGTCAAAAGATAATATTAGATATTACTATTCTTCTAATGACTTTACTTGTCTTTTGTTTATTTGCATGAAAGAATTTATGAATTATAAAAATAGTTTTAGGATTGTAAAATGTAAAAATTGTAATCACTATTTTATTCCTAAAACTGCACATAAGACATTGTATTGTGATAATATTTTTAAAGATGGTCTAACTTGTAAGGAATTTGCTGATAAGGTTTCTTCTAGTAGAACATATGCTAATGTATTTTCTAAATGAAAAATGGTCCAATTTTGGTCCGTTTTATAATTGAAATTTGGACCACTTGATTACATAACCTTATGTTTTTAGTATATTAAAATTTCTTAACGTGTCAATACTAAAATAAATTGATAAATCAAGTATTGACATTTATAAGAAATTTTAATTTATATCAGTTAAGAGCTTTGTAAAAATTATTATGTTATCTAAAAAATCGAATTATAAACTGGTCCATTTTTCACTTACAATTAACAGCTAATGATCCTATTTGTAAAAAGTATAGGAATAGATATAAAAATTTGAGTAAACAAGCTTCTATTAGTAATAATCCTGATGTATTGGCTCTTTATGAAAGATATAAAGTTGATGGTTCAAAAATGCTTGATAAATATAAACATGATGAAATTAGTAGTAATGAATTTGAGAAATGGATTGATGGGATGAAAATAAGAAAATGAATAGAGTTTAAAGTGCAATTTTTGCACTTTAAACTTGCATAAATCGCACTTTATTTTACTCTATCCAACTTGTACCTTTTATATTTCTTATAATTTCATTTGTTCTAAATTTACTAATTTATTTTTCCTAAAAGTCATCTTTAATAAGCATGGAGAATTTATAGTCAACTCATTTTCCTTATACTCAAGATTTAATCTTTCGTTTACTTTGCAAAAACTTAACAAATAGAATTTTATTGTTCCACCATGACTTATAACAGCTATTCTCTTTCCTTTATATTTCTCAAGTATTTCATTAAAAAAATCATTCATCCTTTTATTAGTATCATTTGCACTTTCACCATCGCGAGTTTTAAATTCTGGAAAAGCTAATTGTTCACGAGACGGATCTCTGGTTTCTTTATTATTCATAAATTTTGCTAAATCATCTGTATTTTCTAAATGAAAAATGGTCCAATTTTGGTCCGTTTTATAATTGAAATTT
>CAVFFZ010000004.1:0-83240 GCA_963621995.1 Lachnospiraceae bacterium | reverse complement strand
GCGCGCGTGGTTTGGGACCATGAGGTCGCAGGTTCGATCCCTGTCACCTCGACCATACGATAGCAATTTTGAGGAAACTCAATAAAATTGCAAAAGTCTGAAAGAGTATTAATCAAAGGAATTTGGTTAATACTCTTTTTCTATGCAGTTTTCAAAAATCCTATAAAAAGTTCTAAAATAGTTCTAAAATTTATGTTTTAAAAAAATTTTAGATAAATAAAAAATGTTTTAAAAAGTTCTAAAAAACTTAGCAGAACTTAAAAATGCTCTTTCATCTTAGAAAGGAACAAAGATGAAAGAAATAGATTATTATAAAAATAATGAAATATTAGAAAACAGTTATTATCAAATACCACAAGAATTATTCATAAATAAACTATATAAAGAGAAATTAAAATCCGATAGTAAAATATTATATGCTTTTTTATTAGACAGATTATCTCTATCACAAAAGAATCATTGGTTTGATGAATTAAATAGAGTATATTTAATATTTACAAGAGAAGAAGTACAAGATAAACTTTGTTTATCTGAAAAAACAGTTACAAAAGCATTTAAACAATTAACAGATACAAATTTAATAGCAGAAAAAAGACAAGGTTTAGGAAAACCTAATTTAATTTATGTTGGTAAAATTCAACACGAAGAAATAATAACTAATATTGAACAGGAAAATTTACAAGTCTTGAACAGTAAAAATTACGGTTCTAGAGAAGTAAAAAATACTATTCTTGATGTGGAAAAATTCCCTACAATCAATCCTAATAATATCAAAACTAATATAACCAATACAGATTCTATCAATCCTCAAAATAATAATATATGTATTTCATTAAATACTGTAAAAGAAAAAAGCCAACTAAATGATTTTTCAAAAGAGGAACAAACTATGTTAGAAGATGTAATTGAAAGATTATATTATGCTGATATTTTAAAAGTTGGTAGTGTTATAATTACTAATTCCAAAATATTATCTAAACTAGCTTTAATAAATAAAAATAACTTAATTCAATTATTAGATATTGCAAAAAGTAGTAATAATATCAAAAACATAACTAATTATTTAATGATTTGTTTATATAATAATTTAGGGAATGGCACTATAAAATCACAAAATAAAACTGCTAATTCTACTCGTGAATATGAAAGAAAATATCCAGATAGATTTTTTGATAGCTTATATGCTAACTTTGTTGGCGAAAATGCAGTAGCATCTTCGTAGAATTTTGCTCTGATATGAAGTTGCAAAAGTATGCTTTATATTGCAACTTCACTTTACTCAAAATAAACAAATTATTTTGAGTAAAGCCTAAAAAATTCTTTAGTTATTTTTTAGGAAAGGGTGCAGGAACTCCTGCCACACAGATAAGTTTTGAAAAAACTTGTCTAGTGTGTTAGACAAGAAAATCTTATCTCGTAAATTTGAGAAGGAGCAAAGAGGAATATATGAGCTATGCTATAATTAGAAATGAAAAACTAACTAGAGCACAAGCTATGGGAGCATATAAGCATAATGAAAGAAAAACAAGAAATCATTCAAATAAAAATATCGATAGTACTAAAACAGAACTAAATTATTATTTAAAGAAAAATGAATTAAGTTATATAAAAGAATTTGATAAAATAAAAGAAAAATATGATTTAAAAGGTCAAATCAGAAGTAATAGCAATATAATGTGCGAAATGGTATTTACTTCTGATCAAAAATTTTTTGATAAAATTGGTTACGAAGAAAGTAAAAGATACTTTGAAGAAAGTTACAAATTTATATGTGAATATAAAAATCTAGGCGAACAAAATATAATATCTGTAGTAGTTCATATGGACGAAGATACACCACACATGCATTTGTTATTTATACCAGTAATACATACAACAGATAAACAAGACAATAAAATAGATAAAGTTTGTTGTAGAGATTTTTGGAAAGGAAAAAATAGTTATAGAGATTTACAAAATTCTTATTTCAAGCATATTTCTGAAAAGGGCTTCAAATTAGAACGAGGAGAATTAGTTGAAGTAACTAATAGAGAACATTATTCTGTGCAAGAATATAAGAGAATCACCAATTTCGAAAATACAAAAGAATTACTAAATAGCATTAAATTAGAGCTACCAGAAACACCAGATATAAAAGATTTCAAAAAAATCATGCTAAATAGAGATGAAAAAATAAAAAATGAAATAATAAAACCTAAAGATGATTTAATAAAAAAATTATATAATGAAAATATATCACTTCATAAAGAATTATCAAAACAAACAACAATTATAGATAAAGCTGAAAAATTTGAAAAAGAACAAGAAAATTTACTAAATTATAATACAGAATTAAAAGTCAAATGTAGAAATTTAGAATTAGATTTTTCAAACAAAGAAAAAGAATTAAAATATAAATATGAACACGAAACTTATAAAATAGACTATAAATATCAAAAAATTATAAACAAGTTAGAAAATGAAAATAATTATTTAAAGAAAGTTATTGAGAGGTTTAAGATTACAGTTCAAAAGTTTATCTCTTGGGTATGCCACAAGTTTTCTGCACCATCTGAAGAAGACTTAATAAGAGATTTTGAAAAAGAGACATATATGAATTTTGATATTGAAAAACAACTAAATATAAAAAAATTTGAAAAAGAAAAACAAGAGAATGAATTAGAATATTATTAAAAAGCACTCTAAAATACACGAGTGCTTTTTAATATTTAATACATTGAAACTTCTACAATTTTAAATGTTGCATTTTTCATTTCAGAAATTTTATCAGAAGCTACATAGTTAAATGTTTCGAAATTCTGACTTTGTCCAGCAGTTAAATTATTAGCATAAATATAGTCAGAAGCTAATCTTGATCCATCTTTGTCAATTGCTTCAATTTGAATTTGAAATGACTTTTTTTCAGCAGTTTTATTAGTCACTTTAACTGTAAGTTTAGTATCGGTTATGTATGTCCCATTCTTAATTTCAAAATCGCCCAGTACAACATCAACATCATTAGCAAGTATTTCTTCAGTACTATTTCCTGCCATTTTATCAAGATTAGAACTAACTTCATTTAATGAATCTGATACAGCTTTTTGTGTATTTAATGTAATGGTAATGGCTAAAATGCCCAAAATAATTGCTGTAATAGTCATTCCCTTACCTGCTTTCTTTATAAGAGCTATAACTCCAAATATAATAGCAATAATTCCCATAAAAAAAGATAAATTGTTAATAATCGGAATAAATGATGTACAGATTCCAATTATTCCTAGTACTAGACCTGCTGTTGCAAAACCACTTTTTTTAGTATTTTCCATAAAAAACATCACTCCTTTCATTTTATTTTAGAAAATTTTATCATATTTTATTTTAAATTGCAATACACTTGCTATGCAGATAAAAAATACATTTTTGCATATAATATATATATAAATGTATTGCAGAGGTGATTTATAGATGAAAAAATTTAAAATTCCATCAGTTCCACCGACAACTAATAAATGTATTAGATTTCCTAATAATATAATTGAAGAAGTAGAAAATGCAATTAAAGGTAAAGATTGCACTTTTACGGCCTTTGTTGTTGAAGCTGTAAAAATTGCTTTAGAAAACTTAAAAGAAGATAATGATTAAAAATTTTAAAAAAACACTGTACATTTTTTTAAATTTAGTGTATAATCTTATTAGATAAATGAATAATATATATTGTAGATAGATATTATTTACTTTGGTCTCACAAGGACCAAACCCGCGTAGACGCTGAGCGTCGCAAAAAGCCATTCAAACGAATGGCTTTTTATTATAATCTTTTGCTTTTTAATTGTCTTATAATTCCTAAAATATCTTTTACACTAAAGAAATATTTTTCCGCTTTTGTTAATGGCATATTATGATTATGTTTATATACAATTTTATCTACAAATGTTAGCATATCAGAAACTTGAAATAATCTTTTCTCCTTATGATCAAATTCAATTCTATGTTCTACATTATTTTTTGTAATTAATAAAGTATCTATAATAGCACCTAATGCTTCTTGTCCATTGTCATAATAGACAACTACTTTTTCAAACTCATTCATATATTCGCTTATAGAGTTAAAAAACTTGCTTATTTCTAATGCTAATTCTCTATTTAATTGAGTTCTATTATTTTTAAATTTCTTATCAATTATAACTGTATGTATTTTTACTTTTACTCTTTTTGAAAAGTAAAATATAGACCAAAAAATATTTTTTCTTTGTTCCAAATTAAAGTGAGTATAGTCCCCTCGCTTAGCTACTAAATCTGCTAGATGTATCATCCCATCATATTTTGCTTTTTTTAGTCTATTATTTAGATATTCTAAGTCATTTGAAATAGAATCATCACTTTCATGTATTGTAAAAGAAACTCCATATAATTCTGAACTTCCGTCTACAAATCCAAAATCTCCACTTTCATCTATAAATATATTAAGTCTTCGTTTTATCTTAATCACCTACTTTTTGTTTTTGTTACTAAAATATAATGTGTACTTCCATCTTTTTCTTTTTTTACTTTTAATCTTTGCTTATAAACTTTTAAATCTTCTTTTATGTATAATAAATTATATAGTGTATTTAAAAGCATTATAGACACAATTTTTTTATTTGAGTATTTCTTTCCATGTTGAGTTGTATGCCTTCTAATAGCTTTATTGTTACTAATTTTAATATTATTAAAGTCAACATTATCAAATAATAGATTGATATTGTTATTTAACATCTCTAAATAAAATAAATCTAGCCAATCGCATTGAGAAACATCTTTCTTTTTATATTCTTCTATTATTGGGTATAAAATATCTTTTCTTTTAGTTTCTTTTTTATTATAGTTATAATAAGATAATTCATCATCAATAATTGAAATTATAGCATTATTAATTAAAGAATATTGTTTATTATAAAATGCTTTCTCAATTTGTTTGAATATTGTAATATGCTTTCGAGATATTTTTAATTTTATATCCTTAAACAATTGCTGTAATTTTTGATTTGTAAAATATTTTGTCATATAATTATCAAATTCTTTTTCCGTTTTTACATTTTCAAAAATTGCTTTTAATTCAGATGTATCAATACTATATGGCATTGCCCAAAAATAGTTTGATAAATTTTTAACGTATGACATATAGTTTAATAAACTATCAGGATCATTTTTTATTCTTTCAATTTCTTGTGCAAATTGTTGCATGGGAATAAGTAAATTTTGATACATTTTTGAAAAATCATATTGTTCAAAAACCTTCCTTACCTGTTCACTAATTTTCTTCATATATTCAGATGCATATTGTACAGCTTGTCTTGCTGGTTCGCAAATTTTATTTATGTTTTTAATTGCCTCTGAAAATTCACTATTATATTGTTCCATATATTGCCTCCATATATGTGGTTATTTGTTTTCTATCATCCACTTATACAATTCTTCTTCTGTAACTTTACCTTGTTTATAATCCTTTATCTTACCTTGTGCAATTTTCTTCCAACTATCAAAATCCTTTTTTAATTGTTTATTATTATCACTTCTAGCAACTTCCATAAACTTTTTTTGATATGCCTTTCTATATTCAAGTAAAGCTGGAATCTTTTCTAAATTTTGTTTATATGTTTGTTTTGCACCTTTTTCTCTACAACTCTTTCCATCTTCATTTGGCAAATCACAATATATTTCATCCTGTCTAATTTTTGGAATAAAATATCTATTGCAATACTGACATTGTTTTATTGGTAAACTAGAATTTTTTACAAATTGTTCTAATACAACAAAAACAATATTACTTAATTTTTCACTTGTATAAACATTAGTCATTGGTATAAAAGAATCGTCTTGATCCAGTTCTTCTGTTAGTTTATTTAATGGTTGATTACCATATTTTAAATATTTATCCGAATATGTATCTAAAATAACTTCTATATCACTTGAATATGAATATACATCATTATGATGTGTTACTAAAGATGCAATAAATTTTGAACTTGGTTTGCTATTTTTTAGTTCTTCATTTCCATTTAAATTATATACAAAATCTACACATTTTCTAAAATTATATTGCATATCTGATAAATATCCATAACTATCTTCATATACTCTTTTCATTATTTTTGTTAATTCTTCTTCAGACTTATATGTATTTATTAATTCCTTATCTGGTATATATTCTTTTAATAATTCAAATCCATACAAATAGAAAAATGTATTATATGCTTTATCAAAGTTTGAAAAGTCTGCATTTAATAAATTTATTAAAAGTCTTCCAAATTGTTCAGCAAAAGGATAAAGAATAGTTGCAGGATGTTTTGGAGCAAAATTTTTTTTGCTTGGCTTTTTTTTATAAAAGTCTTTTTCTTGTATAATTACCCTTTTATAATTAGATAAATCATCATTAAAATCGGTTTTATACATATATAATGGGGTTGAATAATACTCCTCCTTAGAGTTTATATCAAACCATATATAAAATCCTTCATTAAAAGAATATTGAGGTAATTTTTGCATCTTTTTAATCCCCCTAAAAACAAAATGTGAAATATTTCAAAATATTTTTACAAATATGTTGACAAATATAAAATATGATTATATAATCAATTTACAATTTTAAATAGTTTTGACAAATCTCTCACAATATAGTTATACTATATTAAGTAAGTATTGTCAAGGAAAGGAGGTAAAAATATGCAGAAATTAGAAGAAATCGACATTAAACTATACTCAACAGATGATGTATGCAAATTATTGCATATTGGAAAACAAAAGTGTTTGCAATTATTTCATCAAGAAGATTTTCCAAGTATAAAAATAGGCAGAAAGTTTTGGATAAAAGCGGATTGTTTAAATGAATTTTTAAGCCATAAAAGAATTATGGTAGAATAAAAAAGAAAGAAGACTTAATCTAGCACATTAAATCTTCTAGTAAACAGGAAATACCCTGTTCGATATATTTGTAAAATAATTATACTACCAATTTAAAAATTGAGCAAGGTATTTCCTCAAAAAATTTAAGAAATGGAGGAAATATTATGAGTAATAAAGGTTATACAGTCGGAACATATATAATAAAAACAGAAAAAAAGAACTCTGAATTATCTATGTGTCCTATATGTAAGAAATGCAAAGATAGATCTGTTTGTCAAAATAGAAAAAACAAAAAATCAATGAATAATTGTGATAAATGTAGAAAATGTAAAAATGCTGATAAATGCGATAAGTTCTATATTAATGAACAACATAAAGCAACTTTAACAATAGGAAAAGATATAGAAACAGGAGAAGTAATTAGAAAGACATTTACTGCTAAAACACAAGAAGAAGCATTAGATAAAATGTATAAATACAAATTAGAAATGAAAAGGTCTGGTTGTTCTATTGAATTGAAAAAAACAGAAAAAACAATAGCAATTTTAGCAAAAGAAATTGAAGATTCAAAATATAGAATGGGAAAAACGAAAGCAAATGCTTACAATACTAATATGTCAACATTAGAAAGAATAAAAAAGCATAAATTTGCTAATATTCCAATAGAAAAAGTAACTAAAAAACAAATTGAAGACTTTTTACAAGAAGAAAGAGTAAAGTCAAATTCTACTATAAAAAAAGATTATAGAATGCTTAAATATGTTTATGAATATGCAAATTATAAATTATATTTAGTAAAAAATTTATTTGAAGGCATTGATCGTATTGAGAAGCCTAAAAGTTTAAAGGAAGATAAAGATGTAGTTGCTTTAACAATAACAGAACAAAATCAATTAGAAGACTATTTAGAAAGTCATTCATCAAATTATAAAAACATTATTCTTTTGTGTTTATATACAGGAATGAGAATCGGCGAAGTACTAGCATTGAATTACAATGAAGATATTGATTTAGATAATAAAACGATTAAAGTTACAAAAACTTTAACAAAAGATAGAAATAAAAATACTATTATTGGTCCAACTAAAACTAAAAGTGGGAAAAGAAATATAGAAATAAATGAACTTACAGAAGATATTATAATAGATTCATTAAATAACAAAATAGAAAACAAAAATAAAGTTCTATTTTGCCAAGCAAATAAAAAATTATATGTAGATAATACAATAAATTCGGCATTTAAGCGAATATGCAAAAATGCAGGAATAACAAAACCAGTAAATACCCATATGTTAAGACATACTTTTGCAACTAGATGTATTGAGGCAGGAGTAGACTTGCCCGTATTGCAAAAATTAATGGGACATGCCAATATTGAAACTACAATAAATACTTATGGCGATATTTACAATTATTATAAACAAAAAGAAACTCAAAAAGTAATAGATTATTTAAAGAGAGAAAGAGCATAAAAGAACATTTAAAATTAAACATTTGAATTTTAGATTAATACTAAAATAAGGGTTTTAAAAAAATGTTTTAAAATACCAAAAGTATCATAAAACATTGATAAATAAAAGGTTTGGGGTAGTTTGAAAAAGCTACCACCTCGACCATATTTTGCCCTTTTTCAAGGGAATTTAAGAGAATTTATAAAAATTCAAAAGTTATAAATTATGCTATTTTTCAATAAAAATGAAGAATAGCATAATTTTTTTGAGTTCGGAAAAATTCTATAAAATGTGCATATTTTCTTCAAGAAAAAGTTTCAAGAAAATATTTACAATGTTTCAAGAATGTTTCAAGAAAAAAATATCAAGTAATTTTAAAGTTCTTCGAATAAACAGAAAGGAGAACTTTTTTTATGGAATTTAAACCTTATAAAGATAATGAATATTTAGAAAATTCATATTATAAAATACCACAAGAACTGTTTGTAAGTTCTTTATATAAAGATAAACTAAATTCTGATAGTAAAATATTATATGCTTTTTTACTAGATAGATTATCTCTATCTCAAAAAAATCATTGGATAGATGATGAAAGAAATATATATTTAATTTTTACAAGAGAAGAAGTACAAGAAAAATTAAATTTATCTGATAAGACTGCTACAAAAGCATTTAAACAATTAAATGATGTAGGACTTGTTCAAGAGAAAAGACAAGGATTAGGAAAGCCTAATTTAATATATGTTGGGAAAATACAACATGAAGAAACGGAAAATCTACGTTTCTTGATTCGTAAAAATTACGATTCTGGAAACGAAAATATTACGAATTTAGAATCGAAGAATTTACGAGGAATCAATACTAATAATATCAAAACTAATATAATCAATACTGATTCTATCAATCCTAATAGTGATGATGAGTTTTATTTAAAAGAAATAAAAGATAAATGCAAACTAGAGGACTTTTCACAAGAAGAAAAAACTATTTTAGAAGATGTTATTGATAGTTTATATTATAAAGATACTTTAAAAGTTGGGAATATAACAATTAATCACTATAAAATATTAGATAAGTTAAAGCTTATAGTAAAAGAAAATTTAATACAGTTATTAGATATATTGAAGAATATACCTAATATACAAAATTCTAAAAGTTATTTAATGATTTGCTTATATAACAATTTAGGGAATACAAATATTTCTATCTCAAAGAAAGAAGAAAATAAAGTTTCTTATAAAGGAAGGAACTATGAAGATGGCTCACTTGATTTTCTCTATACTAACTTTGCTTATAATAACGAAGCTGTAACTACGTAAGCATAGCTATGATATGAAATTGCCAGCTCTACTTTATATGGGCAATTTCACTATAAATTATAATGATAAGTTCATTATAATTTATAGCCTAAAAATGTTAAAGCATTTTTAGGAAAGCCTCGCAGAGCACACGGATAAGTTTGAAAAACTTGTCTAGTGTGTTAGACAAATAAATTTGTTTCGAGCAAGAAAGGACTTCGGAGCAATGAGTTATGCTATAGTAAGAAATGAGAAATTAACGAGGAGCCAAGCTAATCGGAATATGTGTTCATAATGATAGAAAAGCAAAAAGTCATTCAAATAAGGAAATAGATATTAGTAAATCGCACTTGAATTATTACTTTAAGAAAAATGAATTAAGTTACACAAAAGAATTTGATAGACTAAGGGAAAAATATGCTTTGCAAGGTCAAATTAGAAGTAATAGCATAATAATGTGTGAAATGGTATTTACATCAGATAAAGAATTTTTTGATACAATAGGACTGGAAGAAACTAAAAGATATTTTGAAGAAAGCTACAAGTTTATTTGTAATTACAAAAATCTTGGAGAAAAAAATATAATTTCAGCAGTAGTGCATTTTGATGAAACTACACCACATATGCATTTGATTTATATTCCAGTAATTCATACAAAAGATAAAGATGGAAAAGAAATTGATAAAGTATGTTGTAGAGATTTTTGGAAAGGCAGAAATAGTTATAGAAATTTGCAAAATGCTTTTTATGAATATATAACAAGCAAAGGTTTTGACTTGCAAAGAGGATTACCTGCTGAAGAAACCAAAAGAAAAAACGAAACCATACAAAATTACAAGCAAATAACTAATTTTGAAAATACTAAAAAGGTATTGGAAAATATAACTTTAGAATTGCCAGAAACTCCCCAGATAAGCGATATAAAAAAAGTAATGCTTAATAGAGATGAAAAGATATTTGAAAAAATTATAAAGCCAAAAGATGAATTAATTTTAAAACTTCACAAAGAAAATTTAACTTTAAATAAAGAACTGTCAAAACAAGTAAATACTGTAGATTTTGCAGAAAATTTCAAAGAAGATTATATAAATATGACAGAGAAAAACGTAAATTTAAGGCTCTCTAATAGTTTATTGAAAGAAGAATTGGAACATAAGGAAAAAGAACTAGAATTGAAATTTGAAAGTAAAGCCTATAATATGGAACATGAATATAAAAAAGAAATTCATAAATTAAAGCAAGAAAATAAGCAATTAAATAAGATAATAGATAAGTTTAAAACAACTTTAAAAAAATTTATCAAATGGCTTTGTCATAAATTTTCATATCCATCTGAGGATGAGCTTGTACGAGATTTTGAGAGAGAAACATATACTGACTTTAATTTTGAAAAACAACTTGATAGAAACGAATTTAAGAAGAAAAATAACGATTTTGATATTGAATATTAGAAAGGATTTGATAATATGGAAAATATAAAAAGATTTACCACTTTTTACGAAGATTGTAAAGATGAATTTATGGAACATTTAGATGGAGTAAGAATATACTTACAAAAAAATAATAGTGAGTTTAAAAATTTGCAAAAAGAATATACAAAGATTTTAGACAGTAATGAAAAGTTACAAAATATTTTATTTGGAGATAAAGTAGAAACAGGATTGACACCTATTGAATGTGGTTTACTTTATAACGCAATAGAGCTACAAGAAAAAATGCAAATTATGACTGACGAAGAATTATATTTCAAAGGTGGAATGGATGCTTATTATTATTTTAAAAGAATAGGAATTATATAAGATAGAAAAAGTCGATAGTACAGTTTTGTGCTATCGACCTTTATTCAAAATTATTTTGTTTTATTTCCAACACTGAGGATCTTTTGCATAAAAATTTCCAGTTGCACATTTAGCTACCGAAGGACAACCTCTGCAAAATCGTAATAATTCGCATTTAGAACAAGCTTCAAAGCCCTCAAAATTGCGATATGATTCCATTTTATCTCCAAAGAAGATATCATACAAAGATTCTTCTGGAACTTTACCGATAGGGCTTTCACACCTTCTACATGCATAAACAGTTCCGTTTGCTAAAACTGTAATATGAGAAATGCCGCAATGGCATCCATCCATAATAAGTTCAGAATCATCTTCAATTTTGAACAATCCTTTTTCATACAGAAACAGTTTCCATAAATGGTCTTTTAATATAAAGGCTGTTCCTTTATTTTGAAGGATAATAAACTGTTCCCACATCTTTTCCAAGAAGGCTTTGTATTCAGAAGGAGATACAAGGTTATCTCTATCTTTTTCATTTGGGCAGTATCTTGAAAATCCAAAAGATTTTGCTTGATAATCTACTGCAACTTTTACAAGCTGAGGTATTTCATCAATATTGGTTTTTGAAACAGTTGTAGCAATAGCTGACTTAATTCCAACTTCATTTAAAACATGAATTTTATTTAAAGTTGCATCAAATGAACCAGGTTTTCTAATAAAATCATGTGTCTCTTTAAGACCATCTAAAGACATCTGATAAGTAGTACAACCTAATTCCTTTAGCTGTTTTGCTACATTCTCATTTAAGTGGAAAGGATTACCTAAAATTGCAAAAGGAACATTATACTCTTTAAAAAGAGCTAGTAAACTCCATACATCTTTATGCAACAAAGGGTCTCCACCAGTCACAGAAATACTCGGTCTTTTGTCCATTTTTTTGCACGTAGCCAAAAAATCAAAAAAGATTTCTTTTAGAATTGGCAAATCAAACTCTGGTGAATATAATTTGTCTTCGCCTGCAAAAATGTAGCAATGTTTACACCGTTGATCACATTTATCGGTAATATGCCATTGCATAGCAAAATAATTTTTTGTCATAAGTTTAAACCTCCTATAAAATAAAGGTGGAGGAATACTAATAAATTAATATTCCTCCTTTGTGTTTTGCAAATGTAAATTAGAAATCGGTGCATCCAGAAGCACAAGCTGTGCCACAAGAGTTATTGCAACCACTTTCACATTCACTATTTGCTGTGACTTTTGTTTTCGGCTGTGGATTCAAAAAGCTCTGAGCTGAACGTCTAGAAGCATAACTACTTCCATTCGTCCAAAAGTTAGTTTTCGCGATGCCAGTTTTTTTTGTAGTTTTCATTGGGAAACCTCCTTTCTAGCATATTCCTACAGTTACTAAAAACATAAAAGTCGTCATCAGATATTAGCTATCCGATATTAATTCAACAACTTTTATGTTAACAATTATATGCTATTTATTCTAATTTGTCAATATTTTCCTTAAAAATATTAGATTTTTTTCTGTGCAATAACATCATATATGTGCCAATGTTTTTTTTCACCAGAAGCTATTATTGCATCTTTTTCTATTTCATTGAATTGAATTAATTCAAAATCACTAAAAAGAGCTTTGACTTCTTGTTCTGTTAAAAATATTAGATTTTCTTTTGTTTCTGCCCATGTATCTTTTTTTCCAAAAAAATTTCCAACAAAATACCCGTTCATCTGAAAGAGAATTAGTTATATTTTTCCATATATCACTAAAAAACTCTTTTTTTGAAAAAGGTAGGCTAAAATTTGCAACAATTAAATTTACTTTAGGCAAATTCATTTCACCAAAAAAACATTTTTTAAACTTAAAATTCTCTGATTCTTTTTGGTTAAGCTGTTCTCTTATAATAGATTCTGTATCTTCTTTATCTATGGATAAAACATTCCAATTATTTTTTAGTAACTCTATAGTGTCTCTTCCTGCACCACATCCTAAGTCGACAGCTTTTCCCGGTGACACATTAAGATTTATAAAATTAAGTACATTTAAATGTGGCTTTGCATTTTTTGTAATATTATAATATTTTTCTTTACTACTTTTCATCAAAATTCTCCTTTTAATAATCTATTTAAGTAATTCTTTGTTAATATAACAATTAAAAATATATTATTCACTCATTATTCTTGAGCTCTTTTTCTAAAGTTATACACATTTGCCTTATTCTTGCACTGTGGTGTATCATATTCTGCCTTTGAGTTTTTTGGTATAAAAGCTTTATGACAGAATTTACAAATCTTAAGCATAATAGTATCTTGTGATAAATTCACTAAGAAATTCAAATCTATTGCTTGTTTTAAATAACCATAAACTAAACCTATTTCATTATTGTGTAAGCTATCTATATTAATATAAAGATTATTTATTGCTATAAGTGGAGAGTAATTCATTAAGTGACGTTCTTCTACAAAGTGAACAAGATGTTCATATAGAATTTTTGCATATTGCAAAATCATATCAACAGGTTCTCCATAGTTTTTAGAAAAAATTAAAAATTCATTTAGTTCTGGTGTAAGATATTTTTCCATAATTCTAGGAGATATATCATTTCTACATTTTTCAATAAGTTCTTTAATTTGATTATCGTTTAGTTTTGGCATAAAGAAATTTAGGTATTCTTCTAAATTCATATTTGTTATATGATCTTCATATTCTATTAAATTATAATCTCTTAAAGCTACAATATCATCTAAAACATAATATCTATTAACTGGGAAATCAGCCATAAATCCAAATAAACCATAGTTTCGCACATAGTCTAAAATTTCTATGTCTTCAATTTTCTCTTTGTAATATACTTTTTTCCCAATATTTAAAATATCTATTAAATATCTATCTATCCAATCAGAAAATGTTGAAGCATGACTTTTAGCTCCTTTTTCTGGTAAAACATATCTTTTTCCGTTTATTTCTTCAATTACATATCTGTCAAATGCAAGACAAAAACGTTGATTTTCTATATAAAAATTAGCTTTCATTTTCCACTCCTAAAAAATATTTAAAAATTTTATTGTAATCGCTTGACAAATTATAAAGCTTACGTTATACTTTGATAAAGCCAAGTAATTACTTGTTGATATATATAGATTACAATAATTACTTTGAAAAGTCAATAGAATTTCCCTAAATTCTTTAGATAGGACATTGAAAATTGAATATTTCAGTTGTTAGATACAACATAATGAGACACTTGCATAGCCTTAACTCATCGTATAGGGTGCAACTCGGACAGAGTCGGAGTGGTTAAATTCCAGTGGAGTAATGTAAATTACCATCTAATAATTCCCAGATGATGAGGGGCAAAGAAAATATCATCGTAAATAAAGTACGAAAGGAGAAAAAACTTATGGAAAACGAAATTAAATTTTATACTACATCAGATGTAAGAAGAATATTAGGAATAGGAAATAAAACATGTTTAGACTTATTCCATCGTTCTGATTTTCCTTGTATCAAAGTAGGAAAATCATTTAAAGTTGCTGTAAGTTCATTTAATGAATACGTGAGTACACGTAGAGTTTTAAGTGAAGTAAATGAATAAGATTACAAGAGATAAAAAAGAAGATTTAAATATGCGACATTTAAACCTTCAAACTATTATTTTTAATATGAATCACAAGAAAACTCTTGCTATAGTATTAAAATAATTATACACAAAAAATCAAAATATATCAAGAGTTTTCCTTAAATTTAACAAGAAAGGAAAGCGAAAAATGAATAAAGTAAAAGGAATTACTGTAGGAACTTATTTAACAAAAACAATCAGAAATTCAAAAGATAAAGGTTTATCTAGCAAAGAGATTTGTAATCACTGTAAAATGAAAGATAAATGTAAATATAGACAAATAACAAAATTTGAAAATGGAAAAGTGATTGATAACAATGTAGAATGTGATTCTTTCTATTTTTCTATAACACCGAAAGCAATAGTAACAACAGGAAGGGATACAATTACAGGAAAAAGAACAACTAAAACATTTGTAGGTAAGAATGAAAAAGAAGCATTTAATAAGGCATTGTCATTTCAAATTGAAATGGAAGAAAATCAAGAATTTAGAATAATTACTAAAAGTAATAAAACAATAATTGATCTTGTAAAAGGCAAAATTGAAGAAGATTATAAATTAGGTAAGATAATTAAGGCAACACACAAAAGAAAATCAGATACAATAAAGAAACTAGCTAAAGAGAAATTTACCAATAAACCTATTTCCAAAGTTACAAGAGATGAAGTTGTTAAATATTTAGAGAGTTTGAAAAATTATTCTAAAAGCACTATAAAACAAAACTATGAGTTATTATGTATGGAATTTGGACAAGCAAAATATGAAAATATCATAACAGATAATTTTATGGAAGGCTATAATAGAGTTGAAAAGTCAAAAAGTGAATATAAAAGTCATCATAGAGTTTCACTAACAGTTGATGAACAAAAGAAATTGGTTGATTATTTGAATAATGCAAGTTATAAGGAATGTCGACACAAATATATCTTGTTACTATTATTGAGTACAGGAATGAGAATAGGAGAAGCTTTAGTTTTAGATTATGATAAAGATATAGATTTAGAAAACAGAAAAATCTATATTAGAAGAACTCAAAAAAAGATAATAATGGCAAAGCAATTATAGGAAATACTACAAAAACAAATACAGGTCAAAGAATTTTGAATATGAATAATATAATCTATCAAATTATTCAAGGTGCTTTAGAAAACAAGATTGATAATAAAGAACATTTATTATTTTGTAAAGAAGATAGAACAATGTATGTAGAAAACTCTATAAATAGTAGCTTAAAAAGAATTGCATTAGATTTGGATATTGGAATTTACGAAGAAGAAAATACAAAAGGACAAGTCGTAAAAAAGACTGATATTCATACTCACATGTTAAGGGGAACATTTGCAACTAGATGTGCAGAAGCTAAAATTGCTCCAGCAGTTCTTAAGAAGATATTGGGGCATACTGATATTACTGTCACAATGAAATACTATGTTGACGTAGATGTTGAATTTGAAAAGGCAGAAAATAAGAATGTTGAAGATTATTTAATAGATAAAGAAATATTTTATGTAGATTCAGCTTACAATTATGAATATGCTTAAAAACCCCAAAGAAAAGCCTTGAACCTTTATTAGAATTGATTTTACTAAAGTTTCAAGGAAATGTTTCAAAGTAAAAATACAAGACTTTAAATTACGTGATAAATAAAGAAAAATAGCAATTGTCGAGAGTACCTCGCCTCGACCAATTAAAGAGATTTTTCAAAGAATCTCAGAAAATTCTAAAAAAGTCTAAAATATGTAAAGGCACATGTCTGTAAGATTATAGCATGTGTCTTTAATTTTATCCAATTCTATAAAATTCTTGAAAATACCGAAAAAATTTCAAAAATAAATTTCAAGAATTATTTTTTATCTCAAAAAAATTTCAAGAAAATTTCAAGAATAGCAATCTCTTATCCCATCTGGTTTAGGAGAAATTTCAATGTTAACTTTTGTACCACATAAAATTAAAGAAGATTATCGAAAAGTTGAATTTTTTCGAGTAAACAAAGAACTTTGCAATAATGAGATTTATAAAGATTTATCTCCTACAGCAATTCTACTATATTCTCTATTATGTGATAGATTATCACTTACCTATAATAATGAATTGGCAAATAATATTCCTAAAGGAAAAAAAATTACTATGATGAAGAAGAAAATATGTATGTGATTTTTACGAGAATGGATTTAGAAACAAAATTACATGTTGGTAAGTCTGCTATTAGTTCTGCCTTTGAACAACTAAATAAAGCTAATTTAATTAGAGAAAAAAGACAAGGAAATAATAAACCTAATAGAATTTATGTAGGAAAAACTATATCAGAAATAAGAGAAGAATTTATAAATGTGAAGTCTGAAAATCAAACTTCTGGAAGTCCGTTTTTCAATTGTCCAGAGGTTAGAAAATCAGATACAAATAAAAATTGTAAGTTGTTGTTATAATGATTGTAATTGTTTCTTAAATATAATTCTAAAAATATTTCTTACTAACGGTCCAACAAAAAATATTTGCAAAGGGAAAGCCATTATAAAGTTTTTACAATACAAAACTATATAATTACACACAATATTACTATTTATTAAATGTTGTGCAAATAAGGCATATATACTCATTAACCCTACCATTGTTAAAACAGTAAATGTTTGAATTGATAAAATGATAAACATTTTATTATCTTCTTTAGGATTTACTATTCTAAAAGCTAGTTTTTTAGCAATTGGACTCGCAACAAAATATGCTAATAAAAATACAATAATTCCTTCTATTGGAAATTCCTTTAATGCTATTAAAAATGTTTGATTTATTAATCCAGCTGATGAATTTATTGCTACACTATAAGCAATCATACAATAAGCCATTAAAACAGCAGTCATTAAGGTAAATATAAGGTTTTGAAACTTTGTTTTAGGCATCTATACCTCCTCCTTTCATTAAAAAGTTGTTGGTATTTTCTCTTAAAAACGAAAAAATACCATCTAGTCGCAGACAAAGACTAGACAGCATTTAATGTCTATATTATTATATTACAAATTTTTATTTTTTCAACAAAAAATTACTATTTTTAATATGAATCACAAGAAAACATAAAAATCTATATTAGAAGAACTCAAACAAAAGATAATAATGGCAAAGCAATTATAGGAAATACTACAAAAACAAATACAGGTCAAAGAACATTGAATATGAATAATATAATTTATCAAATCATTCAAGGTGCATTACAACATAAAATTGATAATAAAAATCACTTATTATTATATATAACATGTTCAAACATTAAAAATTATTGCTTTTCATCAATGTCATTTGCATTTTTACGTTCTTCTATTTTTTGTTTTCTTTCTAAAAACAAACTTGTTGCTATTGCTGATTCCATAGATTGTTTTACAGCTATACTTCTGGAAATATAATTGCCATTTCCCACATCATGTAATCCTGTGTACTCTAAACCTCTTAAATATTGATCTAAATCAGATTCTTTAATTTTTTTTATATCTTCAGCAGGAATCATCCACGAACTACTTTTGCCATAAGAATATTCACCTGTTTGAGTATTTAATATACAAGAAATTTGTTCACTAGCATACATTGTTTCTAATTTACCAGCTACCATTGCTTTATTTGTGTCATCTATACCTGCTTCACAGCTAACATAATAATCAGCGTCTTTATCTTTTAATATTGAATCGTATTTAGCCTTAATATTATTAATTCTATTATAAGCCCCCAAATATGTTTCATCACCAAATGGTTGATCAGAAACGTCAGATTGTGTTTTACCATAATAATATTTTACACCATAATCCTTATCTGGAAAGAATTCATTAAAAGCTTCTTGGATTCCTGATATTTTATCTTTTGATTCTGTAGCAATAACCACAATAACTTTTTTTTTCATTTTTATTATCTCTCCTCTTCATCATAATATTCTTTACCAGCACGACCATCAAAAGGATCTGTATCCCAATTACGTTGCAATTTATTATATGGAATTGGTCCGTTTGGAGAATTCAGCTCCTCTTTTGTAACCTGACGCATCATATCATCTGATGTTTTACTTGTAACATCTATTAAATAAGATTTACCATATATTTGTAGTACAAGTCCACGAGTATATATTTTACCAATACCTGGTTTGCTTGGTACTTCTGTCCAAACTTTTTTTCTAGTTCTTGGTCCAAATTTTGTATCTACAATTTCTTTTATATATTCATAAATACCTTGTGAGTCAATTTTCAGTTCATTCTTTAAAATATCTATTGTTTCTTTTATAAATTCAAGATCATTATATTCAATTAATGATTTATAATTAGGCTCTATATTTTCTTTTTGATCTATTCTACATTCTATTGCATCTAATGCACTTGATTTTCTACCACAATTATGTTCATTAACTACATTAGTTAAACGATTATTAGGGTCTTCATATATTTTTATTCCTTCTAAGGTAAGATTTGCTTTTTGCCTTGTTAAATCCTTTATTTGATTAAAATCATCCAAATCAAGTGTTGCAAAATAATCACTACCAGTTAGTCCAACTAAATAATGAGTAACCGCCTCATCCCAAATAACACATACATTATAATCATAAGGTTTTTCATCGTTATTTGTTATTTTTTTAACAGATTTTGCAAGAATTCTAGACATTTCAAAACAATTTCTTTTATTGTGTTTATTTCGTTCTTTTCTCCATTCTTTACTTGTGTTTCTACCATAATAGTCTGTTAAAGAAAATGTATCATCATCATTTTTAGTAATATATGATAAAACATTATCATCATATGTATAATCTTCACATAAATCCTCATATATTCTTACTATTTTTTCTTCAGTGCTTAACTCAGGGTTACTACATAACTCATCAATCTTTTTAACATATTTTAAAGGAATTTCCCATTCAACTGGATCAGTGCTTAACAAAACTTCATTTGAATTACCAACCATACGATAATTTTCAGAAGGATCAAGCATTATTGTAACCTTTCTTTTTAAATCTCTACTAATTAAATTACTTAATTGACTGATTTTTGTTAGATTCATATAATATATCTCCTTTTAACCACCATAATATTTATATTCGTTTTCTTCTGGACTAAAAACAAATTCACTACCTCTTAAATCTGCCTCAGTTACTTCTTTCAATTTTTTTTCAATACTATCTAATAAATAATTTTTATCATCTACATTAAAGTATAAACATCTTTCATATCTTTTTTCATCTGCAGAAATATCTTCTTTCCAGATTTTTTGAAAATCCATTCCTAATTTTTCTATTGTAATTCTAACATATTCAAAACAACCTTGAGCATCAATGTTGTTTTTTCTCATTACATCAATAATTACATTTATGTATGCAATAATATCATTATTTTCTAAGTATTTTTTTCTCGCATCAGAAATTTCTTTTACTTCATCTAATTTATTATTATTATAATTTTCAAGTATTTTTGTAAATTTTCCTGAATCATCTCTAAATATATGTATACCTTTGATTGTTAAACCTAATTTAACTCTTGTTAAATCTTTTATTTGATTAAAATCATCTTGATCTAATATAATACTATAATCTTTTCCTGTTAGTCCGACAACATAATGATTATTTTCTCTATCTCCTAATATAACTGCTTCTAAATCGTTTTTATTGTCAATCAAAGTATTAATTGCTTTAGCATAAAATCTAGAGAACTCATAACATATTCTTCTATTATGATTTTGTCTTTTTAAATACCAATCTTGTTTTATAATACGTCCATACCAATCACATGCAATATGTTTAATATTTTCTGGATCTGTTGTATCTGTTCTAAAAAAATATAATACATTTACATCATATACATAATGTAAACATATAAATTCGTATAATTTTAAAACTTTTTCTTCAAAAGTTAATAATGTATTTTTGGAAAGCTCTTCCACTAAACTTTTCATACAATCTTCTATTTGCCAATCTATAACATCATGCTCAATCCATTCTTCCTCAATGTCTCTATCGGCTTCTACTACAATTTTATATTCACCATCTAAATTCGTACAAGCTTCTTCATAAAATTTTTTTATATATTCGTTACTCATTTTGAAAAATATTTCTCCTTTAATTAAAATTTAACAACTAAATTTTCATCATTTATATCAATTTTACCTTGATTAACTAATTTATCAAAATTTATTTTATTTACTAATTTTTTGTATGTTATATCAAGCATTTCTGTATTCACTCCAACTTGATTTAATACCGCTAATGAAGCTTCTTTTGTTACTTTATAAAAAAAAGATTCATCCTCTAAAAGACTACAGATTTTTTCATTTTTTGAATAATCTTTATTTTGGTTTTTCAATACTCTCAAAGTAGCCTTATTCATTACTTTAATAACAATAAATTCGTCCATAATTATCCTTCCTTAAATGATATATATTTATTTTTAAACATACTGTTAAAGTTTCATATAAGTTTGCTTTACACTCTATTATTATACCATAATTTACATAAGCATTGCAATGCTTATAAATATAATTTTCTTAAATTTCAATTTTTCATACATATATTGCGTAAAAGTGAAAATTACAGAAATTAATAGAGAAAAAGGACCAAACTATTGTAGTTTGATCCTTTTTATTTTTGACGATATAAATGAAAAATTTATTTAAATATTTTCATTATTTTTATGCGTTTCACAACTTTTTTACCTTTCTTATATGCACTTCTTTTTTTAGAAACATGTTCCCATATTAGGTCTAGTTCTTCTTTCATAAGAATCTTATGTGTTACCAATGCATTTGCAATCGCGTCAAGGTAATCTCTGTTGTTTACCAGATATTCCTTAGCTAGCTCATAAGCTTCATCTATTATATTATTTATTTCTTCGCTTATTTTATCTGCATTTTCACCACTACCGATTTTCATGTCTGAATCAGCATAGTACCTATTCTTGCCAATTTTTCCACAAAAGCCATATTCCATAGTCATAGTCTTGGCAATTTCTGTTGCATTAAACAAATCAATGGTTGCTGCGCTAGTGACATCATTAAACACAAGCTCTTCTGCTGCTCTTCCTCCTAAATCGGCAGCCATATTATCCAAAAAGAATTTTCTGTTTGTTATAGGGGTAGCTTCATCATTATACTCGAATACATTAACACCGTTGTACTCATCTGTTGGATATATTGATACTGCAAGGACCTCATATACTTTACGGCTAATGATTCGTGATATAACATAATGCCCAGCTTCATGATATGCTGTTGAAAGTCTAACATTTTCATCCATATTATTCCATTTTTCAAATGAAATTCTGAAAACATTTACAATGTCATCTTTCATAACATAATTTCTGCCTTCCAATTCAGCATTTGCCATTGCTCTATCAACAACATCAATACTCTTATCTGGGTTTGACTTATTGTATTCAAAACACGCGGCATACCAAATACATTGATTAATAGCTTCATTGGAAATTGATATTCCTTTTTTGGCTTCTATTCTTTTTACTCTTGGAATAATTAGGTCAAAGATTTCACTATATTTGGGAACTTTGATTTCTACTCCTTCAAATCTTCTGGAAAGTGTTTCATCTGACAAAAAATTATTGTAATAATCAATTGATGTTGTTATTCCAATAATTCTTAAATCGCTTCGTGCCAGAATTGGTTTTAAAGTTGCTGACAAGTCAAGTTTTTTTGAATCAAAAAATCCACCTTTACCAAGTATTGTCTGAATTTCATCAATAAGCAAAACAATATCATCTTTTTGCTTACTTAAAAAATCCAAAAGTGAATTCATCTTTTCATTAGCTTGTCTTGAATTTTCGCAATTGAGTATGAAGTGTCTTACACTCATCTCAAGAACTTTGAAATTAGCAAATCTCAAGGGACACAATCCATTTGCTATTTCATAAATAAACTTTTCTCCAACAGCAGTTTTACCTACACCTGCGTCGCCATAGATAATAACATTCCGCTTGCTGGATTTTAACATGATACGATAAATTGCTTTGATTTCTTCTTCCCTCCCTACAATATCACAATCTATTCCTTTGTAATCGGGGTTCCTGTACCATACAAAAGAACTAAGTTCATATGGTACAATTTCATAACCAAAAATTTTTTCTCTTTTGAAGAATGCTTTTGCCTCCATATAATTAGCATTAATTTTCTTCAAAAACCTACGCATTGTTTGAGATTCTGATTCAAAAAGTGCTACCACAAAATAATCTGGGATGACGTATTTTTTTTCATTTTCTATAAGAATATTATTTACAGAATAAATGACTTTTTCAAGTTCTTCGTCAATTTCAATATCTATGGTATTACCTTCGCAAGTCTCAAACACAAACTTTGTACTAGTTACGCCAATTTCTGTTTCATTATTGAGTTGAAGAATTGCAGAATCTATAACATCAATTTTAATTTTTAATTTTCTTTCAAAATAAATGTAAAATAAATTCGCAAAATCATTTTCAGTATCACGAATGTCAAACAGAGAATTAATTAATGTTTGCACATTGCAACTAGTTCTTGCCTGTTCTTGCATTATCCGTTTCATTTCGTTTATCAGTTTTTGAGATGTAATGTTTAACTTCATAAAATCGCCTCCTTTAAATTAAAACAAAATATATTTATATTATATATTAAAAATGCCAAAAAGTCAATAAAATAAAGGAATTGCTCAGTCAAGTTAAAATTATTCGGAATTTATAGCAAAAGTTGAAAGTATACCCCTATATTTACAAAATACCATAAAGAGTATATAATATGAAAAAAAATGGAAAAATTAATAAGTTTATTTAAAAAATTTAATAAATAAAGAAGGGAGAGTTTAAAAATGAAAGAAATTATTTTAAATGTAGAAGGAATGGTTTGCACAGGTTGTGAAAAAAGAGTGGAAAACTCTTTGAAAGAAATTAAAAATGTTAAGGAAGTAACAGCAAATCACGAAAATAATAAAGTAATAATAAAAATGGAAGATGAAGCAGACATAAATGAAATAAAAGAAAGAATTGACGAATTAGGTTTTGAAGTAAAAGAATAATAATTTTTAAGCAAGTATACCAAAGAACAAAATGCGGAAGGAATAATAAAATGAAAAATATTATTTTAGGTATAGAAGGAATGACTTGTAGTGCTTGTTCAAATGGATTAGAAAAATATTTAAACAAGCAAAACGGAATAATAGAGGCTAGAGTAAATTTAGTAATGGCAAATGCTACAATCTATTATGACGAAAATATATTAAATCAAGAAAAAATTGAAAAATATGTAAAACAGGCAGGCTTTAAAAGTACAGGAATATTTAAGGAATTCAAAATAGAAAATAAAAATAAAACAGAAAAAATAAAATTTATTGTATTTACCATTTTAGCAATTATATTGATGTATATTTCAATGGGGCATATGATAAATTTATCAACAATTAATTTATTAAATCCTTATAATAATCCAATAAATTATGCAATAACATTATTTATATTAACAATTACTTTTTTAATGTATGGGTATGATATTTTAAAAAATGGCTTTAAAAATTTAATACATTTAATTCCAAATATGGATACATTAGTTACAATTGGAGTATTAAGTAGTTTGGCTTACAGTGTATATGGAATGTACGAAATATTTAATGGGAATAATCATTTTGTAATGAATTTATATTTCGAATCTGCAGCAATTATAATTTATTTTATAAAATTAGGAAGATATATAGATGGAATTAGCAAAGACAAAACAAGAGAAGCCATAAAAAAATTAGTAGAAATAACACCAAGCATGGCAACTCTTGAAATAGATGGCAAGCCAAAGCAAGTAACGCTAGATGAAATTAAAAAAGGTAATATTTTAATTGCAAAACCAGGGGAAAAAATAGCAGTAGATGGAGAAATAATAGAAGGAAAAGCGCATTTAGATGAATCTTTTATAACAGGGGAAAGCAAGCCAGTAAATAGAGAAATAGGAGAAAAAGTAATTGCAGGAAGTCTAAATTATGATGGGTTTATAAAATATAAGGCAGAAAAAATTGGAAAAGAATCAACAATATCAGAAATAGTAAGATTAGTAATAGAAGCAAGTAATACCAAAGCTCCAATAGCAAAAATAGCAGATAAAATTTCAGGATATTTTGTGCCAGTAGTTATTTTAATAGCAATAATAACTTTTATAATATATTTAATATTAGGATATAATATATCAGTAGCAATAAGCACATTTGTTACTATATTAGTAGTTGCATGCCCATGCAGTTTAGGTTTAGCAACACCACTTGCAATAGTAGTAAGCGAGGGAGTATGCGTAAATAATGGAATATTAGTAAAGAAAAGTGAAGTATTAGAAAATGCCTCAAAAACAAACACTATAGTATTTGACAAAACAGGAACTTTAACTTACGGAAAATTAAAGATTTCCGAAATATATAATTATAGTGAATTAAATAATGACCAATTAATACAAATAGTTGGTAGTATAGAAGAAAAATCAACACATCCTATAGGAAAAGCTTTTACAGACTATATGGAAACTAAAAAACAAGAAAAAATAGAAGTAAAAACATTTGAGAATATTGCAGGATATGGAATTATAGGAAAAATAGAAAATGACGAAATAATATTAGGAAACAGAAAAATTGTAGAAAAATATAATATTCAAAATGAACATATAGAAGATGAAAATAAATTAACATCAGATGGGAATAGCATAATTTATGTAATTAAAAATAAGAAAATTATTGCTTTAATTGGGGTAAATGATATATTAAGAGAAAATGCAAAAGAAGTAATAGAAAAAATAAATAATAAAAATATGCAAACAATTATGCTTACAGGAGATAATAACCAAACAGCAGGGAAAATAGCAAGCAAGCTAGGAATTACAAAAGTAATATCAAACGTGTTACCAGTTCAAAAAGCTGAAATAATAGAAAATTTACAACAAGAGAAAAAAATGGTAATGATGTGTGGAGACGGAATAAATGATAGTTTAGCTATAACAAAAGCAAATATAGGAGTAAGTGTAAAAAGTGGAACAGACATAGCAATGGATTCAGCAGACGTAATATTAACAAAAAATGACTTAAATTCAATATTAAAATTAATAGAAATAAGCAAAAGAACAATAAAAAATATAAAACAAAATTTATTCTGGGCATTTTTCTATAATATTTTAATGATACCAATAGCAATAGGAATACTAAAACCAATAGGAATTTCAATAAATCCAATGTGGGCAAGTTTAGCAATGGTAATAAGCAGTTTAACAGTAACACTAAATGCGTTAAGATTAAAAAAATGAAATTTTATAAATATAATTAAATAAAAAAGTCGGAAAACATAAAATAGAGTCGATAATTTCTTTAAAAAATTATCGGCTTTATGTTTACAAACAAAATAAATTATGATATAAATAAGAAAATTTATTTAAAACAATTTTTTATTCAAATAAAAATTAATTCTAAAATAAAACCCAAAAAGAAAGAAGGAAATATGTTATCAATAGTAAAAAGTATGTCATTAACAGGGCTAGATGGATATTTAGTTTCTGTGCAAGTAGACATTTCTTCAGGCATGCCTGGATTTGAAATAGTAGGACTTCCAGATACAAGTATAAAAGAAGCAAAGGAAAGAGTAAAAACTGCAATTAGGAATTCAGGTTATGAACTTCAAAGCAGAAAAATATTAGTAAATTTAGCACCAGCAGATACTAAAAAAGAAGGTTCATTTTTTGATTTGCCTATAGCTGTAGGAATACTTGCAAGTTTAGGTGAAGTAAATAAGGAAAAAATGAATGACATTGCTTTTGTAGGTGAATTATCACTTGATGGAAACCTAAATTCGGTAACAGGAATTTTACCGATGTGTATAGAAGCTAAAAGGCTTGGCATAACAAAAATTATAATTCCTTTGCAAAATGCAAAAGAAGCGGCAGTTGTAGAAGGAATAGAAATATTAGGTGCAAAAAATTTAAATCAGGTCATAAATTATTTAAATTCTAAAAAAGAAATTCCTACACAAAAAATAGAAATAAATAAAATATTTGAAAAACAATTTGAAACATTATTGGATTTTTCAGAAGTAAAAGGACAAGAAAATATAAAAAGAGCATTAGAAGTTGCAGCAGCAGGTGGACACAATTGCCTTTTAATAGGAACACCAGGTTCACGGAAAAACAATGATGGCAAGAAGAATTCCATCAATTTTACCTAGTTTGAGTTTTGAAGAAGCATTGGAAACAACTAAAATACATAGTGTGGCAGGTGTACTTTCAAAAAATACGCCACTCATAACAGTAAGACCATATAGAGCACCACATCATACAATTTCACCAGCATCACTTGTGGGTGGAGGGAAAATACCAAAGCCGGGGGAAATAAGTTTAGCACACAATGGAGTTTTGTTTTTAGATGAATTACCAGAATTTAATAAAAATACATTAGAGGTGCTTAGAGGACCTTTAGAAGATAGAGTAGTTACAATAAGTAGAATAAATGCTACTCTTAGCTACCCATGTAATTTTATGCTTGTTGCTTCAATGAATCCATGCCCTTGTGGTTTTTATGGATCAAAAGAAAAAGAATGTACATGCACACCGCAAGCAATACAAAAATATATGGGGAAAATAAGTGGGCCTCTTTTAGATAGAATAGATATACAAGTAGAGGTAACACCTGTAAAATATGAAAAATTACAGGGAAATGAAAAAATAGAAACATCTGCAAAAATAAAAGAAAGAGTAGATAGAGCAAGAAAGATTCAACAAAGTAGATATAAAAATTCAGAAATATATTCTAATTCACAATTAACACCAACTTTAATAGAAAAATATTGTAAATTAGGAGAAAAAGAAAAACAAATTTTAAAGAAAGCTTTTGAAACATTAGGCTTAAGTGCAAGAGCACATAACAGAATTTTAAAAGTTGCTAGAACAATAGCAGATTTAGAAGAAAAAGAAAATATAGAAATAACTCACATTACAGAAGCAATTCAATATAGAAATTTAGATAAAAAATATTGGAAAAATTAAAAATGTTTAGTTATACATGGAGGTAATAAATGATAAATAAGATATATGAAATAAAAGAAACAGATAAACTTTATCCTGAAAGGTTGTTAAAAATAAAAGATAGACCTAATAAAATATATGCGGTAGGAAATATAGAATTATTAAATAATAAATCCATTGCAATAGTGGGATCAAGAATAAGCACAACATATGGAGAATATTATGCTGCAAAATTTGCAAGAGAAATATCAAAAAAAGGAATAACAATAATAAGTGGTTTAGCTAAAGGAATAGATACTATTGCACACCAAAATTCTAAACAAGAAAAAGGAAAAACAATAGCAGTTTTAGGATGTGGATTTAACCATATTTACCCAAAAGAAAATGAAGAATTATTTAATGAAATAATAGAAGAAGGTGGATGTGTAATTAGTCAATATTCTCCAGAAACAGATATAAATTTAAAAGAAGTGCCTTTTAGAAATAGAATAATTTCTGCTCTTTCAGAAGGAGTTTTAGTTATTGAGGCAAGATATAGAAGCGGAAGTGGAGTTACTGCAAAATATGCATTTGAGCAAAACAAAAAAGTTTTTTGCTTACCAAATCAAATAGGAGTAACAACAGGCGTGGGAACTAATAACTTAATAAAAGAAGGAGCAATATTAGTCACAAATCCAAATGAGATATTAACACAAATAGGAGAAAATGTGGGAAAAGGGACAAAAGAAAATAAAAAAACAGAGTTAAAAATACCAGACGAATATAAAGAAATTTACGAAAAATTAGAAGAAGGAAAAATAGAAACAAATGAGTTAGCAAGAAGCATGAATCAGACTATAGTACAAATAAACCAAAAAATAACTTTAATGGAATTAGAAGGATTAATAGAAATGTTACCAGGAAATGTTATACAAATAAAGGACTAAATTAAAAAGTTTTGTTATGACATAAATATAAGTGCAACAAAATTCAAACAAGTAGGCAAGAAAAGAAAAAATACAATTAGACTTGGAATAACAATAGGAAGAAGTGAATGGTAAGTGTATTATAAACAAGAAACTGGAAGAAGTGGAGAAGAAATAGCAAGTAAGTATTTAGAAGAACAAGGTTATAAAATATTAGATAGAAATTTTAATTGTCAGCAAGGCGAAATAGACATTATTGCAGAAGACAAAAACGAAATAGTTTTTATAGAAGTAAAAACTAGAACAAATAAAAAATATGGATTTGCTTCAGAAGCGGTAAATGAAAATAAACAGAAACATCTGTTGCGTGCAATAAAATATTACATATATATTAAAAAATATGAAAAACATTATATTAGAATAGATGTAATAGAAGTGTATATGAAAAATGGAAAAGTGAATATAAATCACATAAAACAAGCAATAGAGTAAAGAGTTGCAATGTAAACGGATAAAATTACAATTAAATGTTATAAATAATTATAAAAGAAATAGTTATAGAGTACAAAATATAAAATTAATATAGTAAAAAAGAAAGGCAGTTGTAGTAAAAAATATAGTTATTCAAAAGATGTAAAAATATAGTTACTACAATTGACTTTTTTTATAGAATGTGCTATTATTTTAAATGAACTTTAATTGTACCCGTAGTTTAGTTGGATAGAATGCAAGGCTACGAACTTTGAGATCGGGGGTTCGAATCCCTCCGGGTACACCAAAAGAAGCCATAGCGAAGCTAAGGCTTTTTTTAATGTGCAAAAAGAGGGATTCGAAAAGGAAGTTGCCGAGTTTCGAGCTGGTCAGGAGCCAGCCGAAACGAAGGTAAAAATAGTCCAGTGGACTATTTTTCTGACACGGCTCGTCGCAATCCCTCCGGGTACACCAAAAGAAGCCATAGCGAAGCTAAGGCTTTTTTTATAAAATTTATTTTGTTCCTACAGCAACTATTTTGTTGTGAGGATTATAAGTGTCTTGAGAAAGAAGAGTTTTTGAAACTACTTCACCATTTTGTTTTAATATTCGATAAGCTACAGCCTTGCACCCATTAGAACCGCTTTGTAATACTTTAGTTTGACCCTTAGCCAAACTAGAGTCCTCCTTATTTATAGTCTTATAAGAAATATAGCTTGTTATATATGATTCAATTTCTACTTCACACTCATTTTCTTCAAGCAATCCGAAAATTTTAAAGTTAATTGTTCCGCCTGTTCCAGAACATATAATTTTTACAGGATAAGTTCTGTTATTTTTAAATTTAAAATCAGGACCACCCCAAGAAACAGTAGCATCCCTACCAGCTGGCACATATCCAGGGTTAAATCCATGATTATATCTTTCTACAATTTCTAAATTAGCAAGTAAAACAGCATTATATAAAGTAGAAGATACCTGGCAAATTCCACCACCAATTCCTGTAGTAACTTCCCCACCTACATATACAGCAGCACTTTTGAAACCAGCGGCAGCAGTTCTTTTACCAACTGTTGTATTATAAGAAAAAACTTCACCAGGCATAATTACAGTGCCATTTACTTTCTCAGAGGCTAATTTTATATTTGTGCTTCTGTTAGTATTTTTAGTACTATATGTTGTAGAGTATGAACCTAATAAATCTGGAAAAGCTTCTGTCCCAATATCGTTAGTGGTTACATTTGGAGAAATTACTTCTAAAGGAATGCTACATGAATCTTCGCAATTATTAAATATATCTGTAGCTTCTTCCATAGTTACAGCAAAATCTATGCCATCAACTTGAGGATATACAACATAAGGATTTGTTGTATAATAAGCATCTTGAGGTTCTTTACTTATTTCTTCATGAATTTTATTTAAATCTAATGTACTTGCAACTTTTTCTTCAACAGGAATATCTATAACGGTATTGTTACAGTCTAAATTATTAAGCAAATACATAATTTCAGATTGCAATTTTTCTTTATTTATAACAACTCCATTTTTTCCTTTGGACAAAATTAAATTATTTTCTTCTATATAATAACTTGGCTCTATTAGTCTATCTTCAAAATTAGTTTCCATCTCATTAATTAAAGAATCCAAAGTTTCTTCACTATAAGAAAAACCCGGATTAATTTTAATACCTGATAATAAAGATATTAAAATTTCGTAATTATTTTCAAAAATATTTCCGTGAACGACCTTTACCATAAGCTATATTAATGGCATCATTTAAAGAAAACGTAACTTCTAACTGTTCAAGTAAAATAGTTTGTTCAAAATCATTATGTTTTAAAGTAATAGTTTGAGCAGACTTTTTACTAAATTCATTTGAAATTTTTTCTAAAGCCTGTTCCTTAGTTAGGTTAGAAACATCAATATCTTTAATGCTAACTCCATTAATAATAGTTGATTTATTTGCTGCTATTAAAGCAAAAATAGTTGAAGATAGCAAAAATAAAAAAACTATAATTATAAAAGCTATAGAAAGGATAATAGCAGTTTTATAAGAATTCTTTTTATGTGCAACTTTATATTCTTTACCCGTATTACTATTTTCAATTAAAGCGTTTTCATTAGAAGTTGGGTTGTTAGCATTTCCGCTAGGAACATCGCATACTATTTCATCTACTGAATCTAACTTTTCTGTATCATCATCTTTTAGATCTACATTTTCAATTTTTTCTTTTTCTTCTATATCAAGTTTTCTAATACTCTTAGAAGATTTAGAAGGTTCTACTAAATTATCAGCATAAACAACACTATCTACATTTTTCATGGCATTGGTAGCAGCATCACTAATATTGTTTTTATCCTCTAAAAGAATATCACTTACAGTCTCTGTATTAACTTGCTTTTTAGGCTTGTTTGAATTTTTCTTACTTTTTCCCATAATATATAGTAAGTCAGTTTTTAAACTAACTTTTCCTCCTTTTGTTATAATAAACTTCAAATTTTTACAAAAAAATACAAAAATCCTTATAATATTAAATACTAAAAAGATTAATTTGTAAAGATCTTGTTACATTATATTTAAAAAAAATTTATGTATTCTTAAACTTATAATAATTTAATAAAAGTTGGAAATATTAAAAAGGAGATATTAAAAAAAGGTAGAAAAAAATAAATAGCAATGATATAATTGAAAAAACAAAAGAAAGGATGATGAAAATGTTAAAAGAATTGACAGAAACAGAGAGTTTAAAGGAAAAACTATTTCGCAAAACGAATACAGGGTGGGAAGGAATAGAAAGTAAAAAGAAAGAAGAAATTTTTTCATATTGTACAGATTATATGAATTTTTTGAATAACTCAAAAACTGAAAGAGAAATTGTAAAAAGTTCAAAAGAATTGGCAGAAAAAAAAGGATTTAAAAATATATGTGAATTTGAAAATTTAAAAGCAGGAGATAAAGTATATTATATAAATAGAGATAAAAGTATGTACCTAGCAATAATTGGCCAAAATTCTATAGAAAATGGAATGAATATTATAGGTAGCCATGCAGATTCACCAAGATTAGACTTAAAACCAAATCCATTATATGAAGATACAGGATTAGCATATTTAAAAACACATTATTATGGAGGAATAAAAAAATATCAATGGACAACTATACCTCTTGCAATTCATGGAGTTATAGTAAAACCAAGTGGAGAAAAAATTGAAGTAAAAATTGGTGAAGATGAATTAGACCCTATTTTTACAATTACAGATTTATTACCACATTTAGCCTCTGAACAAATGGAAAGAAAATTAAAAGAAGGAATTAAAGGAGAAGATTTAGATCTTTTAATAGGAAGTATTCCATTTGAAGGAGAAAAAGGTGCAGATGCTGTAAAATTAAATATAATGAATATTTTAAACCAAAAGTATGGAATTACAGAAATGGATTTTGTAAGTTCAGAATTAGAAATAGTACCAGCATTTCGTGCGAGAAGCATGGGATTTGATAGCAGCATGGTTGCAGCATATGGTCAAGACGATAAAGTATGTGTATATACTTCATTAACAGCATTATTAAATTTAGAAAATCCAAAAACAACAGCAGTATGTATTATTTCCGATAAAGAAGAAATAGGAAGCATGGGAAATACAGGAATGGAATCTAATGTATTTGATACATTTGTTTCAGAAATATTAAATAAATTAGGAATAAATAGACCAAACTTATTAGACAAAGTATTTTGCAATTCAAAAATGTTATCTGCAGATGTAGATGCAGCATATGACCCAATATATGCATCAGCTTATGAAAAAAACAACTCAGGTTATTTAGGAAAAGGAATAGGACTTAATAAATATACTGGTGCAAGAGGAAAATCTGGTGCTTCAGATGCAAATGCAGAATTTGTAGCTATGATAAGAAACATATTTGAAAAAGAAGATGTAGCATATGAATTTGCAGAATTAGGAAGAATAGACATTGGTGGTGGTGGCACAATTGCTTACATTTTAGCTAATAAAGGTGTAGATGTAATAGATGCAGGGGTACCAGTACTTTCAATGCATGCACCATATGAAGTAACAAGCAAATTTGATATATATGAAGCTCATAGAGCATACAAAGCTTTTTGGGAGAATTAAAAATAAAAAATATGAAAGAAGGAACACTTATCGAAAGGTAGGTGTTTTTATATTTTAGGAAAGTTTTCTAAAATACCTAAAAATATTAATTATGCTCTTTTGGTCATATAAAAAATATTCAAAGATAAAATAAATGTATTTATTGGTACATAATATATTTATATTTCATATAATAAAGTAGGAAAACTAAAAAAATTTAAGACCATACAAGAAGAATATTAACAAGAGAGCCAACACTTGGCTTTCTATTTACTATAAGAGTAGGAGGGAATGAGTATGAAAGAAAAATTGATAAAACTGATAGATGTAAAAAGTATAGTAACATTAGTAATGACAGTATCATTAGTAGTATCAATGTTTAGCAATATAGAAATAAATAAAGAACTTTTAATGCTATTTAGCACTTCTTATGGAGCTGTAATTACCTATTTCTTTACAAGAAAGAAAGAAAAAAATAATGAAAGTGAGGATAAATAAATGAATATAATAGAGACAAACTTAGAATTTATGTCTTTATCGAAGAGAGATGTAACCAATAGAATTATATTACATCATACTGGAGTAAGTGCATTACAAAGCGTAGAAGTAATACACAATTATCATAAAAATACAAATAAATGGGCAGGTATAGGCTATCATTTTTATGTAAGAAAAGATGGCTCAATTTATAGAGGTCGTCCAGAAGAAATGATAGGGGCACATGCATATGGTGCCAATAATGATAGTATAGGAATATGTGCAGAAGGTAATTTTAATAATGAAACAATGTCAAAAGAACAAAAAAATGCTATGAAAGAATTAGTGGCATATTTAAAAGAAAAATATAATATTACCAAAGTACAAAACCATAGTGATACTATTTCAACTAGTTGCCCAGGAGATAACTTTCCATTAGAAGAAATAAAAAATGCGGGTGAAAATAAAGAAATACCACAAACAACAAAATCAATAGTAGACTTGGCAAATGAAGTAATTGCTGGGAAATATGGTGTTGGTGCAGAAAGAAAACAAGCTTTAGGAGAGCTATACAATGAAGTGCAAGCGAAGGTAAATGAAATTTTACTAGGGAAGAAAACAAGCTCAAATAGAAAATCAAACGAAGAAATAGCAAACGAAGTAATTGCAGGTAAATGGGGGAACAACCCAGCAAGAAAGCAAAAACTACTTGCAGAGGGATATGACTACAATGCCATTCAAAGTATAGTAAATAGAAAATTAAAATAGTTTAAAATAAAAAATCGCTAAAGTAGTTTAAATACTAACTTTTAGCGATTTTTTGCTATGGTGATCCAGGAGGGATTCGAACCCCCGACCCACGGATTAGAAATCCGTTGCTCTATCCAGCTGAGCTACTGAACCATTTGCTAACTGCAGTAATTATAATAGCACTTTTTTTAAAACTTGTCAACAAAAATAGCAAAAAAAGTAAATTTTAGGAACAGACTTAAAAATTTACTTTTTAAAAAAGTGCTTATTAAAATTAAAAAATTAAAAATAATATAAGCAATAAAACAAAAATTAAATTTTTAAGCACATCCCTAAAATTTAAAATTCTTATCCAGGAAATACTATTTTACTATTTTTTTTCTTTTGCCTAAATAAAGTAATTTTATTTCCAACTGTTTGTACTACTTCAGAATTTGTACTTTCAGCAATTTCATTTGCTAACTCTTTAGCATTTCCTGGAGCAGTTTCTAAAACAGTAATTTTAATTAATTCTCTTGCTTCAATTGCATTATTTAATTGTTCTATTAAAACATCAGAAATACCACCTTTTCCTACTTGAAAAATAGAATCTATAGTATTTGCAAGACCTCTTAAGTAAGCTCTTTCTTTACTTGTCATTTTTTTCCCTCCTTTAAACATATTCATTTTAATTAATATTACTTCAAAAGATAATTTCAATACTAAATATTTTAACTAAAAAAGTTATATATTTTTAGAAAGTATAGTAGTACAAATATCTTCAGTTGAATTTCTTTTAGAAAGCTTAATAGAATTTTCTTTCATTTTAGATAAAACATCATCATTAAACAAAACTCTTTCTAAAACATCCTTTGGATTATCATGTTTTTTTAACCAAACAGCACAACCAGAATCTTCTAAAAATGCAGCATTTTCTTCTTCTTGACCAGGAATAGGGTTAATTATAATAAAAGGAAGAGACGAAGCTAAACTTTCACTTGTAGTTAATCCACCAGGCTTAGTTATAACTAAATTAGAAATAGACATAAGTTCAGGAACTTTATCTGTAAAAGGAAGAACCTTAATAGTAGATTCCTTATGCTTTTTAGCAACTATTTCCTCAAATTCTTTTTTCATTTTTTCATTTTTACCAGCAATTGCAATAACTTGAATATCATTAAAATCAGACAAACAATCTAAAATTGCTACGGTTTTATCTTTACCAAGTCCATATTCCCCGCCAGCAAAAAATAGAACAATTTTTTTATTTGCATCTAATTCAAATAAATTGCAAACTTCCTTTTTATTATAAGTTTGTAAAAATCTATTAGAAATAGGAATTCCTGTAACAAAAATTTTATTCCCATCAATAGAATCTTGAACCATTTTATCTTTCATAGAAGAATTTGATACAAAATAAAAATCTACAAATTTATTTCCAATAAGCCATTGTTCATGTGGTGCAAAATCAGTCATAATAGTTGCAAGCAAACAATTAGTTTTTCCTTTTTGTTTTAAATAACTAGTCATTTGTGAACCAAATGGATGAGTGGAAATTACAATGTCTGGGTTAAATTCACGGAATAACTTAGCTATTTTTACAGCCATAATTTTGTTAGAAGAAGTGCTTACTTTAGATAAAAGTCCATTTTGAGATTTATAATAAACTTTTTCCCAAGCCCAGGGTGCTTTTTTTGCCATTTCTCTATAAGCAGCAGTAGTTACTTTGTCTAAAGCTTTATTAATATATTTAACACAATCAATTAGTTCAGTTTGAACATCAGTGTAATTTTCATCAATATATTGTTTAATAGATTTTGCAGCAGATAGATGTCCTCCTCCATAAGATGCGTAAAAAATTAAAATTTTCTTCATAAAAACTTCAATCCTTTCTTGCTTAAATAAAAGGTACATGTAGTCATGAAAGTTTTTCTATACAATAGGAAGGTCATTTTTCCTGTTGTATAAAAAGAGCTTAGCTCTTTCAATCGTAAAATGTTTTTTTTAATTTTACCATAAAAAATAACAAAAATAAATAAAAAAAGAATAAAACATAAAAAAACATACAAAATATAAATGAAATACTTATAAATTAAAAGGAGAAATAAAGTGAAAAAAATATGCAAAATATTATTAATTATAATGATTTTGTTAATAGGAGTAATAGCAATTTTTAATTTACCTAAAAATAATCAAACAGAAGTATATGCGGCAAATGCAGGCTCAACATCAAATGTCCAATTAATAGCAAGAGCAATAAATGGAGAGGCAAGAGGAGAACCGTATGAGGGACAAGTTGCAGTTGGTGCAGTAATTTTAAACAGAGTAAAAGATCCAAATTTTCCTAACACAATAGCAGGAGTAATATATCAAAGTGGTGCATTTACAGCCGTTTCAGACGGACAAATAAATCACCCAATAGCAGAAGGTTCAACAGTGTTAAAAGCAGCACAAGATGCACTAAATGGTTGGGATCCAACAGGGGGAGCAATATATTATTTTAATCCAGCAACTGCCACAAACAAATGGATATGGTCAAGACCACTAATAAAAACAATAGGAAAACACAGATTTTGCAAATAAATTACTTATGGGGACGTTTCCTTTTGGTTGATCTGTCCCTTTTGGTATATTAATTAATAAAGGAGAAGAGAAGAATGGGAAAAATAAAATCAAAATTATACGATTGGAAAAATCGTTTAAAAGATAGACATATGCTAAGTTTAGTAGTAACATTAATTACTATTATAGCAGTTTTAGGGCTTTATACTTACAAAAGAGAAAGACAATTTAGGCAAACAACAGAAAATAATTATAATATGGCATTTTTTGAATTAGTTAGTTATGTGGAAAATGTAGAAACATATTTAGCAAAATCATTAATATCTAGTACTCCAGAACACGGAGCAGAAACTTTAACACATGTGTGGAGAGAAGCAAATTTAGCACAAAGTTACTTAGCAAGACTTCCAATGGGTTCACAAGAACTTGCAAACACATCAAAATTTTTAAACCAAGTAAGTGATTATAGCTTTTCACTATCAAGAAAAAATATAAATAATCAAGATTTGACAGATGACGATTTCAGCAATTTAAAAGAATTGCACACATACAGTGTAGAATTAGAAAACACACTTAATCAACTATCAGCAGATATAAATGATGGAAGAATAAAGTGGGGAGAACTAACCAATAAAGGAAGTAGTGTGCTTTTAACACAGGTAAGTAATATTTCCAAAGATAGTTTTAGTAATTTGGAGGAAAACTTTCATGAATATTCAGGTTTAATATATGATGGTGCATTTTCAGAACATATGACATCAGTAGAGAAAAAAGGGCTAACAGGGGAAGAAATAAGTGAAGAAGAAGCAAAGAAAATAGCAACTGATTTTATAGGGAATGATAAAATAGGAGAAATAAATTCAAATGGAGTGTCAGAAGACATAGATATACCTTCATATGATTTTAGCATAAAAACAAAAAATGATAAAAATGAGATAATAACAGTATCTGTAAGCAAAAAAGGTGGACATATAATATTTATGAATTACAATAGAAATGTGGAAGCTGAAAGTATATCACAAGAAAGAGCAGATGAAATAGGAAAAGATTTCTTAAATAGTAAGGGATTTCCAAACATGAAAGAAACATATTATTTAAAACAAAATGGAGTAGTTACAATAAATTATGCATACAATCAAAAAAGCACAAATGGGGATGTTGTAGTGTATCCAGACTTAATAAAAGTAAAAGTTGCATTAGATAATGGCGAAATACTAGGAATAGAAACAACAGGATATTTAAATTCACACTATGAAAGAAATATACCTGTAGCTAAAATAACTAAAGAAAAAGCAAAAGAGAATTTAAACAAAAGTTTACAAATAGAAAGTGAAGGAATGGCAATGATTCCAACAGAATTTAAAACAGAAATATTCTGTTGGGAGTTTAAAGGAAAAGTAGATGGTACAGAATTTTTAGTATATATAAATGCAGAAACAGGAGCAGAAGAAGATATATTAGTAATAAAAAATACACCAAACGGAACTTTAACAATGTAATATCCAATTAGGGACGTCGCCTTTTGGAGCATGAAAGATTAACCAAAAGGCAACGCTTCCTTTACGTCATTTTCATATTGCAAATAAAAAACAATTGACATATAATATAAAAGATTAAAATATAAATATATTTAATCTCCTAAACATAAAAATATAAACGGAGGAAAAGAAAATTATGGAAAAAGAAGACCATAAAATAAGTGTAAGGGAAATTTTAAATGTTACAAATGGAAAGTTAGTAATAGGAAATGAGAAATATCTTTGTCAAAATTTTGAGAAAGATTCAAGAAAAACAAAGGAAGGAGATACCTATTTAGGAATTCAGGGAGAAACTATTAATGGTAGTATCTATTATGAAGAAGCATTTGCAAAAGGAGCTAAAGGTGCAATTTTGCAAGATATTCAAATAACTGAAGAACAAAAAGAAAAATATAAAGACAAATTCATTATTATAGTAGAAGATACAATAAAAGCAATACAACAAATAGCAACATACAAAAGAACCATGTATAATATACCTGTAGTAGCAATTACGGGTAGCGTAGGAAAAACAAGCACAAAAGATATAGTTGCAAATGTAATGAATCAAAAATTCAACACATTGAAAACAGAAGGCAATTACAATAACCATATTGGTGTGCCACTTACAATATTCAGATTAAAAAATGAAGAAGCATTAACTATTGAAATGGGAATGAATCATTTTGGTGAAATAAGTACGCTAACTAAAATTGCAAAACCAACAGTTTGTGTAATTACCAATATAGGAACTGCACATATTGGTAATTTAGGATCAAGAGAGAATATATTAAAAGCAAAACTAGAAATATTAGAAGGAATGGAAAAAGACGGAACAATAGTTATAAATAATGATAATGATTTATTACATAAATGGTATTTAGAGAATAAAGAAAAATACAAAATAGTTACATATGGAATAGAAAACAAAAGCGATTTTTCAGCAGAAAATATTGAATCAAAAGAAGATGGAAGCACATATATATTAAAAGGTACAAATACAAAAATACATGTTCCCGTAGGAGGAAATCACTTTGTACTAAATAGTTTATGTGCAATCGCAGTAGGAAGTATTTTTGAAATACCAATAGAAAAAATAAAAAATGGAATAGAAAGGTTTGAATTAACTAAAAAAAGAATGGACATCACAAAAATAGAAGAAAATATAACAATTATAAATGATTGTTATAATGCAAATTATGATTCTATGAAAGCAGCTTTAGAGTATTTAGGAAAAATAGAAAACAAAAGAAAAATAGCAGTATTAGGAGATATGCTAGAATTAGGTGAATATTCTAAAGAATTACATGAAAAAGTAGGAAAAGAAGTAATAAAAAATAAAATTGATATATTAATAGTAGTAGGCAAAGAAGCAGAATATATTGCAAATATAGCTAAAACAGAAATGAACAAAGAAAATGTAATAGAATGTGAATCAAACGAAGAAGCGACAGATATATTAAATAAAATAAAAAAAGAAAATGATTGCATTCTATTTAAAGCATCAAATGGAATGAAATTTGGAGAAATAATAGAAAAAATTCATAATTAGGGACAATCCTTGATTGTAACAGATTCTCAGTTTTAGACAATGTTAATTAGAAAAAATTAATATGGAGGTAAAAGTATGAAATTAGCAGTTATATTTGGAGGAATGTCTACTGAACATGATGTATCAATTGTTTCAGGAACATCCATTATTAAAAATTTAAAACAAGATAAATATGACATATATCCAATATACATAGATGAAGAAGGAAAATGGTATAAATACACTAAAAAAATAGAAGAAATAGGAACAATAGAAGTTGGAGATAAATTAGACGAAATAGAAAAGCTTGATGATCCAATGAACTATTTAAAACAAATGGATTGCATTTTCCCAGTACTTCATGGATTATATGGAGAAGACGGAACAATACAAGGTTTATTTGAACTTTTAAAAGTTCCATATGTTGGATGCAAAGTATTAGCTTCAAGTGTTTGCATGGATAAAGTTTATGCAAAAATAATATTTGAAAAAGCAGGATTAAACCAAGCAAAATATGTATATATAAGAAAAGATAAAGAAAAATTTAGATATATAGAAGAAAATTTTGAAGAAAGTATTTGTACATTAGAAGAAGTAAGTAAAAAAACAGAAGAAAAGTTAGAATATCCAATGTTTGTAAAACCCTCTAATTCAGGGTCTTCTGTAGGAATACGAAAAGTAAAAAATAAAAAGGAACTAGAAGAAGCAATAGTTTATGCAGGTAAATATGATAACAAAATATTGGTAGAACAAGGAATAATAGGAAGAGAAATAGAATGCGCAGTACTAGGAAACGAAGATGTTGTAGTATCATGCGTAGGAGAAGTTTTATCTGCAGAAGAATTTTATAGCTTTGATTCAAAATATAAAAATAGCGAATCAAGAACAATAATTCCTGCAAATATTGAAGAAAATATATCTAAAGAGATTAGAAAACAAGCAATAAAAGCATTTAAGGCAGTAAGTGGTTCAGGACTTTCAAGAGTAGATTTCTTTGTAGAAAAAGGAACAAATAAGATAATAATTAACGAAATAAATACATTACCGGGATTTACTGCAATTAGCATGTATCCAAAGTTATTTGAAGCAGTAGGAATAAAATATTCAGATTTATTAGATAATATAATAGCATTAGCAATGGAAAAGTAAATATTAAAATTAATTCAAAAAGAACACTCCTTTTAGACACATAAAATGTCAATAAGGAGTGCTTTTTATAATTTTACTAATAAATTTTTATTACGTCAATAGGTTTAATTAAATTTTGAATTCCCTAAAATTTACAAGAGAAACTATTGAAAAAATAGACTAAACTTGATATAATAAATCCACCATTGATAATGGGAGGATGTTAAATGATTTTCAAAGATTATTATAAAATATTAGGGTTAGAAAACAATAAAGTAAATATAGACGAAATAAAAACAGCTTTTCACAATCAAGCAAAAAAATATCATCCAGATGTAAATGATGGAAAAGAAGCAGAAGAAAGATTTAAAGACATAAACGAAGCATATAGAGTGTTGTCTAATAATGCATCAAAAAGAAAATATGATAGAATTTGGTATTCTAATGTGGGAAAGAAAATTGATAAACAAAAAGACAGAGAAGAAAGAGAAACAAGAACAGACTTATGGAGTTTATTATTTGGAATAAATAAAGTAGAAAAAATAAAAACAGCAAAAACCAAAGTCCCTGTCAAAGGCGACAATGTAGAAACACAAATTGATGTAGGAATTAAACAAGCATTTTATGGAACAAATAAAAAAATATCTCTACGTACAGTAAATGGGAAAATGACAACATTTGATGTAAAAATACCAGCAGGAATAAGAAATGGTGAAAAAATACGCCTAATAGGTCAAGGAAAACAAGGACAAAATGGTGGCAAAAACGGAGACCTATTCATAAAAGTAAATATAGAAGACAGTAATATTTACAAATTACATGGATATGATATATATACAGATTTATTGCTTACGCCTTGGGAAGCAGTTTTAGGAACAAAGGCACAAATAGAAACAATAGATGGAGAAAGCAAAATATATGTACCACAAGGAGTAGTGAGTGGAGAAAAAATAAAAATACCAGCAAAAGGTTACAAAGACGGAAAAGGCGGAAGAGGAGATTTAATAGCACAAGTAAAAATAGTGGTACCTAAAAATCCATCAGAAGAAGAAGTAGAAATTTATGAAAAATTAAAAAATATATCAAAGTTTGAACCAAGAAACAAAACAATAATATCATAATTACAAAGTTGAAGATACAAAAGAATATTAAAATAAAGTATCTTTGCCAAATATTGACATTTTATGTATTTAGTTGTACAATTATGTATAGTTGTCAAACTAAAGAAAAACTGTGGAAAATTGGTTCATAGAAAGGGGTGTAACATGGAAAGTATACAAGGAAAACACTTTAGTATAACAGATCCAGCAGGAGTAAATACAGTAACATATAGAATAAACAAAACAGCGAAAGAGTATTTACAAGAATATCCTAAATACACAGTAGAAAGATTAGTATCTACTGAAGAAATAAAAGGAGATTTAAAAAGAAAAACATTCTTCATAGATGAGCCAGATCGTGAAGAACAGTTACTATTCCTATCATTTGGAAAAGAAAAAGTAGTTGTTAATACAGGAGTTTTAGAAGATGATAAAGTAAAAATTTCTAAAAAACCTATGCCAATCAAGTTTGATACATTATATTCAGATAAAGAAGAATATAAAGAATTTAGATATACACCAAATTTAAAGAGACCAATATCAATTATAGACCCAGAAACAACAGAAGAAATTAAACCAGTACTATATATGGATGAGAAAACAAATGAAGTAAAAGGTAAATGCAAATTAAAACCATATAAATCTTATTTCGCTTTTGAAATACGAGATAAGAAAGACTAAGAGGAGGATGTTTAATAATGAGTCAAACAAGTGGAGATTCAAAAAATTATGATGTAGTATGTATATCATTTGGAAAAGAAAATGAAAAAGGAATACAAGTAACAGAAGCAAAGAAAAAAGATAGTTTTTTAGAACAGACAATGGAAATAAAAGCAGTAACATGTAGCATGGATGAAATGAATTTTAGCAAAGAACAAAGAGAAAAAATATTAGAAAATAGAAAAACAAGAAGAACAAAATCAACATTATTAAAAGAAGATGAAAGATAGAAATTCATACTAAAGAAAAGGTGGAAAGCCATGGAAAAGTTTAAAAGAACATTAAAACAAAGTAAAAAAATTTTAATTATTATAGGAGTACTATGGGTATTTTTAGCTATAGTACTTGTTTCGCCTATAGCGGAAGCAATTGAAGATGCTTCAAGAACAGGTGTATTTGTACTTGACACTTTTGTAAATAGGCTAATACCTGCAATTAGAAGTTTTTCAAGTATAACAAGAATGTTTTCAGCAGAATACATAAGTACATTTGGAAGTTGCTTAATGAATTATACAATTTTGTTTATAATATGTTCTATTATAGGTTTTGTAAAATCAAAACCAAAGGGTGAATATCACGATATGGAACATGGTTCTAGTGATTGGAGTGAACATGGTGAGCAATATAGAATATTAAGCAAAAATAAAGGAATTATATTGGCGGAAGATAACTATTTACCAGTAGATAAGCGTGGAAACATAAATACACTTATAGTTGGACGGATCTGGATCTGGTAAATCTGCATCATATTCAAAACCAAATGCATATCAAATGCTTGGTTCATATGTATTTACAGATCCAAAGGGTGAATTATATGATGATACAGCAGGATACTTAAAAGAACATGGCTATGAAATAAAAGTATTAAACTTAGTAAATCCAGTAAATAGTGATGGGTACAACCCATTAATGCACGTAGCTAGTGAGTTAGATGTAGATGTAATAGCAAACACTGTAGTAAAAGGTCAAGCTTCAGAAAGTAAATCAGATCCATATTGGGAGGACATGGCTGAAATACTATTAAAAGCATTAATTTATTACCTAATTGCTACAAGACCAGAAGAAGAGCAAAACTTAGCAAGTTGTTCTGAATTAGTAAGAGCAGCAAACACAAATGGTGGAAGTAACTTACTTACAGAATTAATAAATCAATTACCTTATGATCATCCAGCAAGAATGTATTACAAATCAATAGAAATAGCACCAGAAAAAACTTATGGATCAATTTTAAGTTCATTACAATCAAAACTAGGAAAATTTGATTCAAAAGATATAGCAGAAGTAACATCAACAGATACAATAAATTTTGAAGATATAGGAAAAAAGAAAACAGCTGTATATGTTATATCATCAGATACACACACAGCATATGACTTTTTACTTACAATATTCTTCTCTCAAATGATACAACAATTATACAATTATGCAGACTTAAATGGGGGCAAACTTCAAATGCCAGTATACTTTATACTAGATGAGTTTGCCAATATTGGTAGAATACCAGACTTCGACAAAAAAATATCAACATCAAGAAGTAGAGGAATTCAATTTAGTGTTATTTTACAAAACTTAGATCAATTAGAAGCAATATACGAAAAAAGCTATGAAACAATAATTGGTAACTGCGATACACACGTGTTTTTAGGAAGTAACTCATACAAAACAGTAGAATATTTCTCTAAAGCGTTGGGAGAAAAAACAATATTTAGACAAAGCAAATCAACAAATCGTGACAAACACGCACATAAACAAGGGTTCAGCGATTCTGAACAAATGTTAGGAAGACCATTAATGACACCGGATGAACTTCGTAGAATGGACAATGACTTATGTATAATTTTTGAAAAAGGAATAAAACCAGTAAAAGCAAAGAAATACTATTATTTTGCACATCAAAAAATGTGCAAAGAATTAGAGGAAAACAAATTAGACCATAATCATTTTGATGCTGGAGTAAGGGGAGAATGGAGAAAATACAATCCATATAATCCATATGTCCCAGAAACAGATAAAAAAGCAGTAGAAAATTTAAAAGTAGAATCATTAGATGACTTATTTGAAGATATTGACGAAAAAGAAAAAAATATACCAAATGAAATTTCAAATATACAAGAAAGTGTAAAAGAAGGGAAATCAGATATTTTACATAACATAGAAATAGATGAGACTCCAACAAAACAAAAAAGTATAGAAATAGAAAGAATGCCTAAAAAGCAAGAAACACTTTCAGACTTGTTTGATTTTAAAGATTTTGATAGTTCTACATTACCACAAGGTGATGAAGAAAAAAAAGAGAAAAAACCTCAACTATTTACAGAGGATATACAAAAGGAATTAGAAGCAAAATTTGATGAATTATTTGGGCCAATGGAAGAATAAAATCAAGAGCAAAAATCCGCTATAGCGGATTTTTTTGATAGTTGTTAAAAGCTAGATTATTACTTGAGCAAGTTTAAAATATTAAAATAAAAGCATTTAAACATTAGAAACGACAAAACAAACGTTCAAAATATATTGACATTTTTATTATTAATAGATATAATGAGCAAAGAAATTGTGGAGGAGAATTATATGAAGTTTGTACATATAGCAGATATGCATTTTGATACGCCATTTAAAATGCTTAGCAATAGAAGAGACTTAGGAGAAACAAGGAGGTTGGATCAAAGAAAAGCATTCAAAAAGATGATAGAATATATAAAAGAAAATAGTATTCCTTACTTATTTATAGCAGGGGATTTATATGATAATGAATACATAAGAGAAAGCACAATAAGTTTTATAAATGATTGCTTTAAACAGATACCAAATACTAAAATTTATATTGCTCCAGGTAATCACGACCCATACTTAAAGAACTCATATTATGCAAAATATAATTGGAATGAAAATGTAAAAATATTCACAGCAAATGTAGAAAAAGTGGAAAACGAAGACTTCATTTTATATGGATATGGGTTTGAAGATTTTTATTGTAATAACTCAAACATAGAAAACATCAAATTAGAAAACAGAGAAAAAATAAACATATTATTAACACACTGCAATTTAGATGGAAGTGATAAATTAGAAAAAGAATATAACAATTTATCTTCAAAAAAATTACAAAAAATAGGTTTTGACTATGTTGCAATAGGCCATATTCATAAAAAGAATGTGGAAGAAAAAAACAATATAGTATATCCTGGTTCTACTATTTCCCTAGGTTTTGACGAATTAGGAAAACACGGAATGGTAGTAGGAAATTTAGAAAAAGGAAATTTAAATCTAGAATTCATTACATTAGACGAGAAAGAATTTAAGGAACAAGAATTAAATATTAGTGAGATTCAAACAATAGAAGAACTAGCGGAAAAAATAAATGAATTAGAATTAGAGCAGAATAATTTATACAAAATTATATTAATAGGAAATAGAAATTTTGAAATAAATGTTTATAAACTTTATAAGTTAATAGAAATTGAAAATATTATAAAAATTAAAGATAAAACAAGGATTAGCTATAATTTAGAAGAAATAGCAAATGATAGCACATTAAAAGGAATATTTGCTAAAGAAATGTTGGAAAAATTAAAAGATGAAAATATAGATAAAGGAACTATAGAAAAAGCTATAGAAATAGGAATTAATTCTTTATCATAAACAAGAGGTGATATTTTGAAAATAAAAAATACTCAAATAAATGCTTTTGGAAATCTAGAAAACAAACAAATAGATTTAAGCGAAAATATAAACATAATAAAAGGCAATAATGAAAGTGGAAAATCCACATTTCTTAAATTTATTGTGGATATGTTTTATGGAATATCCAGAAATAAAAGGGGAAAAGAATTTTCGGATTACGATAGGTACAAACCATGGAATACGGAAGAGTTTTCTGGAAAAATAACATATACATTAGATGATGGGAAAAAATATGAAGTATTTAGAGATTTTAACAAAAAGAATCCTAAAATATACAATGAGGTGGGAGAAGACATCTCAAAAGAGTTTACAATAGACAAAACAAATGGAAGTAAATTTTTTGTAGAGCAAACAAAAATAGAAGAAGAAACATTTTTATCTACATTTGTATCTTGTCAAACAGAAGTAAAATTAGAAAAACAAGAACAAAATATATTAGTCCAAAAATTAGCAAACTTCGCAGGTACAGGAGAAGATAATGTTTCATACAAAAAGGCATTAGAAAAATTAAATAAAAGGCAAATAGAGGAAATAGGAACATTAAGGACAACGGGAAGACCAATGAACATTGTTAAGGAAGAGCAATTTAATCTTCAAGATGAAATTGGAGAACTAGAAGAATATAAAGAGGAAAGGTATACAATAGAAGAAAATAAAAACAATTTAGAGATAAAAATACAAGAAAACGAAAAAAAAATAGAAGTACTAAAACAAGTAAATAAAATATATGAAGATAAAAAACTCGAAGAACAAAAATTAGTATTAAATCAGGATTTAGTAAAAACATATGAAGAAAAAATAGAAAATATAAGAGCAGAAAAAGATGGAATAGAAACAAAATACAAAGAGATAACGAACATTATAAATGAAAAAGCAGAAAAACAAGAAAAAGAGAATAAGCAAACAACCAGGTTAAGAAAAATCGGAGCAGTCATTTTATTTGTAATATCAATTATTATAGGAATTATATTTATAAAAAATACTTTAGTATCAGTAATGGCATTTGCAATAGGAGTAGTAAGTCTTATAACATTAAGAGAACTTTTAATAAATAAAAAGAAAGATAATGAATCCCCAAAAGAAGAAAGCGAACAACAAATAAAAATAAGAGAAAGATTACAATTAGCTAAAAACGAAATGGACAAAATGCAAGCACAAATAGAAATGCTAAATAGATCTAAAGAAGAAAAAATTGCAGAAATAGAAAAACAAAAACAAGAAATTAAAACTAATATACAAGAAAAATTAAATAAATTAAAAGAAGAATATCAATTAGGAAATACAGAATTTGATATTTCATACAAAATAGAAAACATGCAAGAAGAACTAAATAAAAATAAATTAGAACTACATTCACTAGAACTAGACAAAAACAATATAATGCCAAAACTTGAAAGATTGGCAAATATGGAAGAACAATTACAAGAACTAAATGAGAAAGAAACAATTCTTAATAAGCAAAATACTGCAATTGAACTTGCAAAAGAAGTTTTAGAAATAGCATATACCAAAATGAAAGAAAATGTTACTCCAAAATTTACAGAAAACTTATCTAAAAACATAGAAAAAATATCTAATGGTAAATACAAAAAAGTAAAAATAAATGATGAAGAAGGTATAATAGTAGAAAAACAAAATGGAGAATACATTTCAGTTGAAAAGCTAAGTGTAGGAACAATAGAGCAACTATATTTATCATTAAGATTTGGAGCAATAAAAGAGCTTTCAGAAGAAAGCATGCCAATAATTTTAGACGAAGCATTTGCATATTATGATGAAGAAAGACTAAAAAATATTCTTACATATATAAGCAAAGAATATGAAAATAACCAGATAATAATACTTACATGTACTAATAGAGAAATAGAAATTCTGGACAAAGAAAATATTAAATATAATTTAATAAATTTGTAATGTTATTTTAATTAAAAGTAAATGAATAAAAATATAATTATATTGAAATTGAAAAACCGCTAAACAGCGGTTTCCCTATTGAATAAAGTAATAAAATGTAGTATAATACCAAAGAATATATAATTTAAAGGAGAATATTTATGTTTGATAAATTAGAGACGGTAGAAAAACGTTATGAAGAATTAACAACAAAAATAAGCGATCCAGAAGTAATTTCAAGAACAAACGAATGGCGCGAATATATGAAAGAACATGCAGAATTAGAACCAATAGTACAAAAATACAGAGAATATAAAAAAGCAAAACAAGCATATGAAGAAGCAAAAGAAATGATGAATGACCCAGAAATGAAAGATTTAGCTGAAGAAGAAATGCTTGCAAATAAAGAAGCTATGCCAAAAATAGAAGAAGAATTAAAAATACTTTTAATTCCAAAAGATCCAGATGATGATAAAAACGTTATATGCGAAATACGTGGAGGTGCTGGTGGAGAAGAAGCAGCACTATTTGCAGGAACACTATTTAGAATGTATTCTATGTATGCAGAGAAAAAACACTGGAAACTAGAAGTAGTAAATGAAAATGAAACAGGTCTTGGAGGATATAAAGAAATATCTTTTATGATTACAGGAAAAGGAGCATATAGTAGACTGAAATTTGAAAGTGGAGTACATCGTGTACAACGTGTGCCAGATACAGAAAGTAGTGGTAGAATACATACTTCAACTGCAACAGTAGCAGTACTTCCTGAAGTAGCAGATGTAGAAATAGATATAAACCCAGCAGATATAAAAATGGAAGTTTATAGAGCATCTGGTGCTGGAGGACAACACGTAAACAAAACATCATCAGCAGTAAGATTAATTCACGTTCCAACAGGAGTTGTTGCAGAATGCCAAACAGAACGTTCACAAGTACAAAATAGAGAATATGCAATGAGATTACTTCGTTCTAGACTATATGAAATAGAAAAACAAAAAAGAGATAGTCAAATAGCAAATGAAAGAAAAAGTCAAGTAGGTAGTGGAGACAGAAGTGAAAAAATACGTACATATAACTATCCACAAGGACGTATAACAGACCACAGAATAGGAATGAATGTATATCAATTTGAAGATTTTTTAAATGGAAATTTAGACGAAATGATAGATAACTTAATAGCAGCAGACAGAGCAGAAAAATTAAAAGGTGAAGAAGAATAACGAATAAATCACACTTCTTAAAAATAAACTAATAAAAAGTTTAATTTTAAGGAGTGTTTTAATTTGAATGAAATATTAAAAACAACATTAATAGGCTTATTTTTTGGGACATTTGGAACAACAATAGGAGGAATAATAGGAGTATGTTTCAAAAGAAAGTCAAATAAATTTTTAAGTTTTATTTTAGCATTTGCCTCAGGACTAATGTTAGCAATAATATGCTTTGATTTAATACCAGAAGCAATGGAAATATCAAACATTTTCAGTGTACTTATGGGAATTATTGCAGGAATAATAATAATGATAATATGTGACGTATTAGTACAAAAAAAGTTTAATACAAATAAAATGAATACAAATACAACAAGCAATTTATTAAAAACGGGAATAATAGTAAGTATAGGTTTAGCACTTCATAATTTTCCGGAAGGCTTAGCAATAGGATCTGGCTTTGGAGCATCAATAACATTAGGTTATTCACTGGCAATTGCAATATGCCTGCATGACGTACCAGAAGGTTGATTACAAAGTAGACAGCAAGTTAAATATGCTAGATAAAATGATTTGAATTCAAATTTTTTATGAATTTACAGTACAAAAAAGTAGGGAATTTTGAAAGATTTTATCTTGAAAAAAATTCCCCACTTTTAAAAATGAGTAAATACAGATATTTAAGCATTTATAGAGTTTCTATCTCCAACTTTTGCATGTTGAGGTAGGGAGGTACTATTGAGAGATAGGGCATTCTTGCCTTAAATGGGCAATTTATGATAAACTTATTGAGATATTTACAAGGATGATAAGATAAAGGAGAGTTTAAAAAACAATAGAACTATAGAGACATGAAGTTAAAGTATTTTTAAGAGAAAAAATATAATAATTTATTAAATAAAAAAATTATATATACTATGGTTTTTAGCAAATTATTTTAAAGGTGTAAATAGTAACTAACTAAAATATTTAAATTGAAAAAGTGGCAGGAAAAAATTGACAAAATACTATTAATATGATATTATAAACATATTTTAATGGGGGAGGGATTTTTATTGGATAATGAGGTATGTTATTTTAAAGAAAGTGAAACGAAAAATAAAAGAAATGTATTGATTGGTGGGGCCTGGCCTTATGCAAATAGCTCTTTACATCTAGGACATCTAGCAGCATTAATTTCGGGAGATTTCCTAAAAAGATATCATGAGTTATTAAATGATAATGTACTATATGTTTCCGGAACAGATTGTCATGGAACACCTATTACGGAAAGAGCTAAACGTGAGAAAATAGAGCCAAAAAATATTGCAGAAAAGTATCATAATGAATTTAAAGATATTTTTGAAAAAATGAATTTTTCTTATGATATATATACAAAAACTTGCGATGATTATCATAAGAAACATGTAGAAGAAATGTTTTTAAAAATGTACAAAAATAAGTATATTTATCCTAAAAAGAACATGCAACCATATTGTGAACATTGTGATAAATTTGAATCTGATAGAGAATTGGAATTAGTTTGTCCTAATTGTGGGTTAATTACAAAAGGAGATCAATGTGATTGTGGATATGTCCCTAATGAAGATGATTTAATAGGAGCAACTTGTAGAGAATGTGGAAATAAAACTATACAAAAAGAAAATATCCATTTATATATTGCATTATCAAAATTTCAAAATCAGATAGAACAATATGCCAAAAAAAACCGAAAAAATTGGCGAATTGCATCAATAAATGAAACTGAAAAATATTTAAAAGAAGGGTTGAAAGATAGAGCAGTAACAAGAGACTTATCTTGGGGTGTTGATATTCCAATTGAAGGTTTTGAAGATAAAAAAATGTATGTATGGATTGATGCTGTATTAGGATATGTTACTGCAACACAAAAAATTTGTGAAGAGAAAGGCTTAAATTGGGAAGAGTTTTGGAAAGAAGATAATAATATTAAAATGTATATGTGTCATGGAAAAGATAATATAACATTTCATACTATAATCTTACCATCATTATTGTTGGCTATGGAAGAAAAATTTCATTTACCAGATGTAATGGTTGCAACACAATACTTGAATATAAATTCTGAAAAAATATCAAAAAGTAAAGGAAATAGTATAACAATACAACAAATGGTAGAAGAATATGATGTAGATTCTTTAAGATATTATATGATAGCTTATGGACCAGAAAATAAAGATGTGGATTTCACAATAGAAAATTATGTTAATGTCCATAATTCTGATTTGGTCAACAAATTTGGAAATTTTGTAAATAGGACTTTAAAATTTAAAGGCTTAGATGAAATTCCTTTAGGTGTTATGGATAAACAGATGATTGAAAAAATTGAGGAAACTTATAAAATAGTTTCTGAATATATAGAAAATCTGGAATTTAAAAAAGCATGTAATAAAATAGTTGAATTAATTGAGATAGGAAATAAGTATTATGATGAAAGAAAACCATGGATACAGAAGAAAGAAAATATGGAAGAATTTAATAATACTATTTATACTTGTGCTAATGTAATTGCTAATTTATCTAATTTGCTTGAACCAATAATGCCACAAACATCTAATAAATTAAGGGAATATTTAAAAATTGAAAAACCATCATGGAATCAAATACAAATAAAAGAAAAAATATCCCTTGACAATATAGAAATACTTTTCGAGAGAATTTGATATTAATAAAAATAGGTAATAATAAAAGTAAAATAGTATAAATAAAAGCTAATTTTACTTTTATTTATATATATGAAAAAGAAAGATTGTGTTTGAGGTGAATAATATACTTAATAATAAAAATAAAGATGAAGTAAAGGAAGAACTAAAAAAAGTAATAGATATAGGAATAGATTTTAAGTGTCAAGAAAACTTTGCTCAAAATAAATTTGCAGAGGAGCAAATGCAAGAGCTTTTGGAAACACCAATAAAAGGTGTTGAATTAGATAAGTTACTAGAAAAATTCAAAGAAGAAATTTTACCATATTGCTCAAACTTTTCTACCATTAATTTTATGGGATTTCCTGATGCAGGAAATTCAATAGCAGGATTAAGCGGTGCAATTTTCACTGATTTACTTCAACAAAACTTAATAAATTCAAGTTTTTGTGCACCTATTGCAACATTTATGGAGATAGCTGTAATTAAATGGCTAAGAGAATTAGTAGGTTATAATATTAAATCAATTAAAAATATATATGATGTTGGAGGGATTATTACATATGGAGGTACTGGAAGTAATGCAACAGCTATGCTTTTAGCAAGAGAAAACCACAGAAAAAATACAATGAGCAAAGGAGTAACAAATCCAAGTGATTATAAGGTAATTATTCCGAAGGGAATAGGACATTATAGTATTAGAAGTAGTTGTATGTGGTTAGGATGTGGAAATAATATTATAGAAGTTCAAACAAATAATTTCAAATATGACTTGGAAAAATTAAAAGAAACAATAAAGGATAATAAGGGGAAAATAATGTGTGTTGTTGCCTATGTAGGAGACAGCAGAACTATGTCAATTGAAGATTTACAAGGGGTTTACGAAGTCGTTAAAAGCGAAGATAAAAATATCTGGTTACATGCTGATGCATGTCATGGATTTTCACTTGCTTTTAGTGAAAAATTAAAAAATAAGATAAAAGGATTAGAGTTATTTGATAGTATTTCAACAGATCCTCATAAAGTATTAATGATACCATATACATTAAGTGCATTATTAATAAATGATCCAGAAAAGATAAAAATGATATCATCAACATCTGATTTAATAATGCAAGAACCATATGCATTTGGACAAGTCACACCATTTATAGGCTCGAAAAGTTGGATATCTCTAAAAGCATGGTTTGTATTGAAAAATTTAGGCATAAAAGAGATAGGAAATATAATAGAACGAAGACATGAAATGGCGATTTTTTTAGGAGATGAGATAAACAAATCAAATGATTTTGTTCTGCTAAATGATATTAATATAAATTCAGTTATATTTATGTATGTTGGTAATAAAAACGATATTAAATATAATATTGATGAACTTAATAATATAAACAAGCAGATAAAAGAAGTTATGGATAATGAAGAAATATATTATTTGCATCAATTTTCAATACCAGATAATTTAGGCGTTTTGAAAAAAGATACAATTGTTTATCCATTAAGATATATGTCAGGAAATGATAATATACAGAAAAATGATATAACAAAAATGCTTTCATATGTCAGAAAAAAAGCAGAAGAAATTGTAAATAAAATGAACTAGATGGAGGAAAATAAAGTGAATAGTTTATGCCTAAAATTTAAGACTGAAATGTATAATGAATTTCCAAAACTGGATTTTGGAATAATAATATATGGTTCAAATATTTTAGATACTAATTCAAGCGATTTGGATGTATGCATCATTTGTGATAATATTTGTGCTGAAGATAAAGAAAAAATAACTAAAAAAGTTATAGAGTTTCATCATGAAAATAATTTAAAAATTGACAAAGAAGTCCCTTACGAAAACAAATTAATATTATCGTATCAAGATATAAAAGACGCAATTATTGATAATCCCTTTGTAAATAGAGGTATAGTTTCAATTAATCCAATTGTGAAAACAGAAGAATTTCTTACATCAGAAGAAATGAGAAAAAGACTAATATTAAATATACTTACAACAAAACACATATCAATTAATTGCAAAAAAGTTGTTAAAAAATATGAAGAGAAAGCTTGGAATCTTATACTTAATACAATTATTGAATATGCAAGTTTAAATGATCTATCACCAGAAAATATACTAAGAAACCTTTATTGCGATGCTAATACTGGAAATGAAGGTGAGATGTTCTTGGGATATAAAAACAATAGTATTGAAAAGGAAAAGCATTTAATAAAACAAATAAAGAAGGCATTAAATAGATATAAAAAAAAGAGAAAAACAATAATTTTATGTAATAATTTAAATCCGTATTTACCTGACAAAAAAATGAGATTTAAATTAGCCTCGAATGTGAATTTATTAAAAACTTATCCCTCTGCAACATCAAATAAAGTAAATAGAGTAATATCAGATAAATTGAATGTGCCAATAGAAACTACAATTGTAACTAATGGTTCTACAGAAGCATTTGATTATCTATTAAGAATACTTAATATAAAAAAAGTTGGAGTTTTTACTCCAACTTTTTGGGGATATGAAAGCGCATGTAAAAGAAATAATTGTGACATTATAAAAATGTCATTGAAAGATAATAGATATTATGAATATGATAAAATTAATGAATTAAGTAAAAATGTAGATATGATATTTATATGTAATCCTAATAATCCAACATTAGATACTTTAAATAGAGAAAATTTGTTGAAAATTATTAGAAAAAATAAAAATTGTCATTTTGTAATAGATGAAACAGAACTTGTATTTAATGCTGACTATTCTGAAAGAACATTAATTAATGAAACAATAAATAATATTAATTTATCAGTTATTACATCAGTGTCTAAATTTTTTGGAGTGCCAGGTTTAAGGTGTGGCTTTATTATTACAAACGAAGTTAATGCAAAAGAAATTAATAAAATTAGAATATTGTTTTCTATTAATATATTTTCTGAATTATTTGTGATAAATTATTTTAATAGATTTAATGATATAAAATTAATAAATAAAATCCAGAAAAATTTTACATATCTTATTTCAAATTTAAATTCAAAATATATAAAAGAAATAATAAATGTAAACACAGGATTTATTTTAATAAGATTTGATGACTTGATTGATGTTAATGACTTAACGGAGTATCTTCAAACAAATGGAATTATAATTAGAAATATAAAAAAATCATATCCTAATTTTTTAGGAGAATGTATAAGAGTATCAGCAGGAAAAAGAAGCGAGTTTAGTAATTTGGTTAAGTATATTAATTTGTATATGGAAAATAAAACAAAATAGAAAGGGGAATATATATGTATAATATTGATAAAGAATTATTTATAAGAGAAGAATTAAATGGTATAACAGTTTATGATATAGTAAAGAATATTTATAAATTTTATGAAGGAGTTGAATTAAAAGAATATTTTTCAAAAAATGAAAAATTAGAAAAAAATAAATTTGAAAAATTTTTAGAAGAAAATAAAAATGCAATTTCACCCAATGTAAAAGTTAAATATCCATTTAGAATAAATTGGTTAGTTTCAGATGTATGCAATTTAGATTGTATTTATTGTTGTGCTAATAATAAGATGAATCCTGCAAAATTAAATGGAGAACTCCTAAAAGAAACCGCAAAGCATATATTGACATTATCACCACTAACAGTGGGATTAACTGGAGGAGAGCCAACACTATGTCCTGAAATTGGTTCTATAATTGACATATTAGATGGTAAATGTGCTATTGTTATAGATACAAATGGTACAACTTCTAATTTAGAAAAATATATTGATAAGATAAAAAATAGTAATACTACAGTTAGAATAACAATAGATAGTATGGATAATGATATTTCAAATAAAGTTAGACCTTATGATGAAAATCAGATTAATAAAATAAAAAGAAACATTGAATTACTTAAGCAAAACAATGTAAGGGTTAGTGTACATACGGTGGTTACAAAAATAAACTATGACTCAATAATTGAAATTGGAAGATATTTACGTAAATATAAAATAGAAAAATGGCAACTTTATCCTGTGAACTATTCAGAAAGATGTAAGGACTTTTTTGATGAAATAAAGGTTTCTGATGAAAAATTAGAAAAACTTGAAAAAGAATTAAATAAAGAATTAGAAAATGAAATGTTAATAAGAGTTTATAGGAATCAAGTTGATTTTCGTGCAAAGGGGGTTATTTTTGCGAATTCTATAGGAGAATTTTACACAGATACTATATTCAATGGTGTAGATATGATTGGAGAACAGCCAACCTTACAAAAATTAATTGAACATACAAATGTAGAAAATCATATTAAAGATTATTTATTTAATTAGAAATATATGTGAAAAGATGGTTTATGTGGATATGTTAAAACAAGAAAAAAATTTTAATTTGCCCAAAATAGAAACTAAAAGATTTATTCTTAGAAAATTTACTAAAAGTGATATTGATGATTTATATGAATATGCAAGTGATAATGAGGTTACACAATTCTTGTCATGGAATACGTATAAAAGTATAGATATGGCTGTAGATTATATTGAGAATGTATTACTAAAGTATTCTAAAAATGAAATTGCACCATGGGGAATTGAATGGAAGGAAAATTCTAAGCTGATTGGAAGCATTGATTTTGTGCAATATGATAGAAAAAATTTTTCTGCTGAAATTGGTTATGTACTTAACAAAAAGTATTGGAATAAAGGAATAATGACAGAAGCTTTAAAAGAAATAGTCAAGTTTGGATTTACTGAAATGAATTTAACGAGAATTGAAACAAGGCTTGATTCAATGAATGTAGCTTCTGAAAGGGTAATGCAAAAAAATGGACTTATATATGAGGGAACTCTAAGGAAGAAAGAATTTTTAAAAAACAAATTTATAGATATAAAATATTATTCTATTTTAAAGGATGAGTATTTTAAGTAAGAGAATGTATATAAAGAGATATTTTGTAGAAAAATAATTGAAGGCAATGGTATATTGGCTGAAATGTTAAAAAATTAGAAATTAAAATTATAGGAATATAGAAAGAGGAGAAAAGCTAATTATAGCTTTCCTCCTCTATTTTCTTTAGGAGCTGAAAAGTCAGTCAATTCTGGTGAAGAGAATTGAAACATTGTTTAATGTTGCTCCGGGTTCAACTGAAATATATTCCCAATTAGGTTTAGAAATTCCAAAGAAATTGTAAATTATGTTAGAAGAATCAGGAATAAAAGGTTCATAGAGATTTGCAATGTTAACAATCAAGGCGATACAAGTAGCGGTGGTATCGTTAAATGCGAAAATATCCTGTTTAACTTGAATCCAAGGTTGTTTTTCATCATAATACTTGTTAGCATATTTAACAAGTTGCTGGATTTCCTGAATAGCATTTTTTAATTCAGCATTTTCAATGAGAGCGCCCACTTTGAAATATGTTTCCTGAATAGTAGAAATTACATCAGGGTTAACAGTACCGACAGGAATAATACCCTTGAACTTTTTTACAAGAAAAGCCAAGTTGCGATTTACAAAGTTACCATACTCGCCAACAAGAATTTTGTTATGCAGTTGTTCGAGAATTTCAGGTATAAAGTTGGTATCCTTCAATTCAGGGGACTGGTAAGTCAAACAATAGCGAATACTATCAGAAGAATATGTGTTTAACAAATCTTTGACAGTAATACCATTGCCTTTGCTCTTGGAAATTTTCTCATCATCAATGTTGAGAAACTGAGAAGATACAATGTGGTTAGGTAGCTGGTAATTCTCGTTTAAAGCAATTAACAACGCCGGGAAAATGATTGTATGGAAAGGAATATTATCCTTGCCATGAACATAATATGTATCCAAAGAAGAGGAATCTTTATAAAAGTCTTCCCAATTCAGACCATGTTCTTCACAATATTTTTTTCCAGCAGAGATATATCCCAAAACAGGTTCAATCCATACATAGATTTTTTTGTCATCAAATCCTTTAACCGGTACATCGATACCCCAATCGAGCTGACGGGTAATTGCTCTGTCCATCAAACCAGAGTTAGCAAGATATTTACGAGATTCATTTATTGCGCTAAATCTCCATAAATGTTCATGAGAACTCACATAATCAGCGATTTGGTGCTGATATTTGGATAATTTCCAATAAAGATGGACATTGCTGTGCTTTGATACAGGAGAACCACAATATTTACAGGTTTTGTTAGTAAGTTCATTTGCATCAAAAGTCGCCAAGCAGTCATCACATTGATCGCCCTTGGCATGACCACCACAAATAGGACAGGTTCCTTCAATTTCTCGGTCGGATAAAAACTGACGACAGTTTTCGCAATAATCCTGAGTTAGTTAATGTTATATATAATAGAGGAATTAATAGTTACCTCTACAAGGTTTATATGTTTAAAACCAGAATAATAAACATTTCTAGGCATATAAATTTAAATGAATAATAAAAAAACAGCAGGAGGCTATATGAACGAATCATTTAAAATTAATATGTATTTTGATGAAAAGGGTGAAGAATTAGAAAGCTTAATAGAACGTCTATTAACTGATATATTAGAGAAAAATTATCATTTTAACATGTGAATTTTCTAAAAAATCAGTTATAATTTAAGCTGAATTCAATTGTTTTTTATCAAGTATAGGAAGGAGGAATAGTGCTTGAACAAATAGAAGAAACAATGTACAAGGTAGCAGTTTATATAAGGTTATCGAAAGAAGATGTAGATAGAGGATATGATGAAAGCGAAAGCATAAAAAATCAAAGAACATTATTAACAGAATATGTCCAAAAATTAGGATGGCAGTATGAACTAATAGACATTTATATTGACCAAGGCTACACTGGAACAAATTTTAATAGACCAGGCTTTCAGCGAATGATTAGAGATATTAATTCAGGAAAAGTTAATATGGTTGTAACAAAGGACTTATCTCGTTTAGGACGTGATTACATAGAAACAGGAGAATATATAGAAAAATGGTTTCCTGAAAATAATGTTAGATATGTTTCTGTAACAGATGGAATAGATACTTTTGAAACGTCAAATGGTAACAATGATATTGCACCTTTTAAATCAATATTAAATGATATGTATTCTAAAGACTTGTCAAAAAAAATTAGGACAGCTCTACATACTATGCAAAAACAAGGAAAGTGGGTAGGGGGAAAAACAGCAATAGGATATATGAAAGACTCAAAAGATAAAAACAAACTAATAATTTGTGAGACAGAAGCTGAAATAGTAAAGACTATATTTAATATGGCATTGGCAGGAAATCAAGTTGGCGTCATAAGAGATTATTTAAACACAAATAATATTCCTACGGCTAATCAATCAAGATATAATAAAGACTCATTTTGGGAAAATAAAACGATAAAAAATATATTAAGAAATAAAGTGTATATAGGAACAACAGAACAAAATAAAAGGAGCAGAATAAGCTATAAAAATAGAAAACTTCGACCAAATCCAAAGGAACAATGGAATGTTGTAGAAAATACACACCCACCAATAATAGATAAAAAAATTTTTGATAGGGTACAAAAAATGGTGATAGTCCAAAGTTACAACAGAAATGAAAAGAAAAATACATTTTTATTAGATGGATTACTTTTTTGTTATGAATGTCATCATAAAATAGGTGTGAGAGGAAAAAAGAATGGTCATTATTATATGGTATGTAATAATTACCGTAGAAACTCAAAGATAAATCTTTGTACCTCACATGGATTTAGTTATGAGAATTTAGAAGAAATGGTGTTAGATTATATAAAAAAATTATTTGAAGATATTGATAGTGAAAAAATAGAACTAAATATTAGAAAGAGTAGGACTAAATATAATTATGAGAAAATACTAAAAAAGTTAGAAAATGAAGTAAAACTTATAAATGATAATATAGATCAAATGTATGTTGATAAATTAAATGGGAAAATAACTGAAACAATGTATGAGAGGCTATATAAAAAATTAATAGATGAGGCAGAACAAAAAGAAAGAGAATATGTACAAATGAAAGAGATGCAGAATACTTCAAAACAAGATGATAATGAAAACATAAAAAAGTTGATTAAGGAATTTTTAGAATTAAAAGAGCCAACATCAGAAATTATGAAAGTAATTATCAATAGAATTGAAATTCATCAAGATAAACAAGTAGATTTGTATTTTAATTTTAAACAATTAAATAACCTAAAAGAAAAAATATAAGGCTAATTTAATATTAAATTAGTCAAAAATAAAAATTGAAACTGCCTACTTTGATGTCAACCAGAAGGAATAAGTATGGCAGTGCCCATGAAAAACGGAGGAATGAAAAAAGGAAAAGTAATTTTCTACGTAATATTATCAGGAGTAACAACAGGAATAGGAGCATTTTTTGGAGCAATACTTGGTGGAATATCACAAGAAGTAATAGCAATGTGTTTAAGTTTTGCGGCAGGAGCAATGCTATACATAGTATCAGGCGAACTAATACCAGAATCAAATAGTTTATATCACGGAAGAATGACAGCAATAGGAAACATAGCCGGATTCCTATTAGGAATGCTCGCAATGTCACTCTAATTATCTTTTTGGGGACGTTGCCTCTGCATATTTTATTCGTAACTTGCTTTCGACTCAAACGACTAAAATACCAAAAGGTTAATCTTTGGAGCATACAATTTATAGATTATAAAAAGGCATTGTAATGTATGAAATTTAATAATCTTATATATATTATAGACAAAAGTTAGCATAACAATTATAATAATATAAAAATGGTTGAGAAGAGGGACAAAATATGAAAATAATGTTTATATGTACAGGCAACATATGTAGAAGTGCAATGGCAGAAGGAATGATGAAAAAACTAGCAAAAGATAATAATTTAGATTTAGACATATGTTCATGTGGAATATATGCTGAAGATGGTGACTATGCAACTTATAATGCTGTGAAAGCGGCAAAATATTATGATGTAAATATAGAAAGACATAGAGCAACAAATATAAGAAAATCTAGAATTAAAGAAATGGATATAATCTTATGTGCTACAGAATCTCATAAACAAAGTGTATTATATATGTACCCGGAAGTAAAAGAAAAAGTATTTACAATGAAGGAATATGCAGAATTAGATAAAAATGGACAAGATATGGATATAAAAGATCCATGGGGATATGACATGAATGTATATCAAAATTGTGCCGAAGAAATAGAAAAGTGTTTAATAAAAATAATTGAAAAAATACAAACAAATTTTTTATAAAAGTTTAAGTGTTCGCTAGACAATATATAAAAAATAGTATAGACTAAATAACATAGAAAGTGAGAATAGCAGATGTGGTTGCCTCCAATTAAAGGAGGTGAGGCTTATGATAGAGTTAGTATTAGTGAGCATAATATACATATTATTTTATTCTTTAATATTTATAACTATCATTGCCATAGCCTTGATAATAGCATTAGTTATTATTTTGAGCAAAAGCAAATAACCAATAAAAAACAACACATCTAGCTTTCCCGAGCAATGTGTTGTTAAAACATATCTTAGGCAACCACGTTTGTGGTTTCTCATTTTCTAAATATATTATAAACAAAAATATTAAATATGTCAATAAGAAATGGAGAAACAAAAATGCAAGAGTTAATAGAAGGATTAAATAATAAACAAAAAGAAGCGGTACTAGAAACTGAGGGACCATGCTTGGTAATAGCAGGAGCAGGAAGTGGTAAAACAAAAGTATTAACACACAAAATAGCATACCTAATAGCTGAAAAAAACATAGCGCCATGGAATATATTAGCAATAACATTCACAAATAAAGCAGCTAACGAAATGAAAGAAAGAATAGAAAATTTAGTTGGAGATGTTGCAAAAGATATATGGATGGGAACATTCCATTCTATTTGTGTGCGTATTTTAAGAAAATATATAGACAGAATAGGTTTTGATTCATCATTTCTAATATTTGACACTCAAGATCAAAGAACATTAGTAAAAGAATGTTTAAAAGCATTAAATATAGACGACAAAATGTTTACGGATAGAAGTGTTTTATCAGAAATAAGCAATGCAAAAAATGAAATGTTAGAACCTATGCAATACTGTGTTAAATATCAGGCAGACTTTAGAAAAGCAAAAATAGGAGAAATATATACTCTATATCAAAAACGTTTAAAAGAAAATAATGCAATAGATTTTGACGATATAATAAATTATACAATAAAAATATTAACAGAAAATCCAGAGGTACTAGACTACTACACAGAAAAATTCAAATATGTATTAGTAGATGAATACCAAGATACAAACAAAGCTCAATTTACATTAGTAACAATTTTGGCTTCAAAGTATGGAAACATTACAGTTGTAGGAGACAATGACCAAGGAATATATAGTTTCCGTGGAGCAGATATTTCTAACATATTAAACTTTGAAAAAGACTTTCCAGGAACAAAAATAATTAAATTAGAGCAAAATTATCGTTGTACAGGAAATATTTTAAAAGCAGCAAATTATGTAATAAAAAATAATGAGACAAAATATGAGAAAAAACTATGGACAGAAAATGAAGAAGGAAAGTTACCAGCAATTTATCAAGGCGATGACGAATATGACGAAGCAAGATACATCGTTGAACAAATAAATCACTTAAAAGCAGAGGAATATTTTAAATATTCAGACTTCTCAATTCTATATAGAATGAACTCACAATCAAGAGCAATAGAAGATATTTTATTAAGAGAAGATATACCATACAAAGTAGTAGGTGGGCTAAAATTCTATGAAAGAAAAGAAATAAAAGATACAATTGCATATTTACGTTTAATTGCAAATCAATCAGATAATATATCTCTAAAAAGAATTATAAATGAGCCAAAACGTGGAATAGGAAAAACAAGTTTAGACAATGTTGAAGAAATTAGTTACCAAACAGGAAACTCAATGTATGAGGTAATAAAACATGCAGATGAGTACGGATTAAACAGAGTATTTGTAAATTCAAGAGAATTCATAGAATTAATAGAAGACCTAAAGAGCAAGAAAGATGAAACACAAATATCAGAATTAATAAAAATGGTATTAAACAAAAGTGGATACACAAAAGCTTTAGAACTAGAAAATACAGTAGAAGCAGAAAGCAGAATTCAAAATTTGGACGAGTTATTAACAGTAGCAATGGAATTTGAAGAAGAATATGCAGAAAATTCATTAAATGAATTCTTAGAAAGTATTACATTATCTAGTGATGTAGATAACTTACAAGAGACAGACGAAAGTGTTACATTAATGACACTTCATAGTGCAAAAGGACTAGAATTCCCAGTCGTTTTCTTAGTAGGAATGGAAGAGGGAATATTCCCAGGTTACAAATCAATAGGAGAGCCAAAAGAATTAGAAGAAGAGAGACGTTTGTTCTATGTAGGAATTACAAGAGCAAAACAATATTTATACTTAACATGTGCTAAGCACAGAACAATATTTGGCTCAACAAGTTACAATGCAATTTCTCGTTTTGTTAAAGAAATTCCAGAAGAGCTACTAGAAGGCTATAGTGAGATGAATGGAAATAGAGAAGAAAACTTTGAAGATTCAAATTATGGCTGGGCATATGGAACAAATTATGCTGGAAAAGTAAAAACATACAAATTTAATGAAACAGATGTAAGAACATACAATGCTGCAGGAAGCATATCCACACCTAAAGCACAAAAAGTGGATAACAATTCTGGCTTTGCGTTTAGAACTGCAGAAAATTTCTTAAATTCTTTAAACAAACCAAAACAAGATATAGACATTTCAAAATATCAATCAGGAATGCGAGTATACCATAAGAAATTTGGTGAAGGAACTATAAATTCTATAGAACAAGAAGGAGAAGACGCAAAAGTAGACATTAACTTTGATAAAGCAGGACATAAGCGTTTAATGGCAAAATATGCTGGTTTAGAAATAATAAATTAAAAGACATAAATATAAGAAAGTTCTCCTTAAAGGAGGACTTTTATATTGCAAAAAAATTGAATAAAAATAAAAAACAAGTAAATAATAAAAATATCTATAAAAAGAAAGGGAGGATAAAAATGGCAAACTTATCACAAGTAGAATTACAAAATTTAAGACATCTAATAGGAGCAAATGAGACAACATATCAAAAACTAAACACATACGCATCACAAGCAGTGGATCCACAAATAAAGCAAATATTTACAAAATCAGCACAAGACTCTTTAAATGCAAAACAAAAATTAATGTCATATTTAAATGATTAAAATGATTTAGGAAATGTCACAAATTGTGAAAAAAGTAGCAATTAGGAACTGTTCCTAATTGGGAAAGGAGAACAATAAAGTGGACGAAAAAACAATGGTAAATGATATATTAGGTGGGGTAAAATCAAGCCTTACAACATATCAAGGAGTTATAACAGAAACAGAAAATATGCAGCTAAGACAAACAATTCAACAAATTCGTAATAATGATGAAAGTTTCCAATATGAACTATTCAAGGTTGCACAAATAAAAGGTTATTATAAACCAGCAACACCTGCGAGTATGAATGAAATTCAAAATGTGAAAAATGAATTACAATAATAAAATACTTAAGTAAAAACCACAAAATATTGCATAATATTTTGTGGCTTTTTAAAATGTCTAAAAATATTAATTATGCCTCTTTATTCTATGGAGTACGGAGTAAAAGTGAGAATATTATAAAGAAAGAGAGATAATCCTACGGAAATAGTAAAAAACGTAAAAAATAACCTTATATTAAATTTGTTAAAAAGTACTAAATAATATAAAATATAACATATTAAATTATGAAAAAAGATAGGAGTTGTTTTAAAATTAGTAGAATAAAGAAAACTATTGTACACTTACGTACATGGGCAAAATTTACTATATTAATAACACTTGCAGCTTTTTTAATGGTAGGAGCTATAACATATATTTATAAACCAACATATAGTGTAACTCTAAATGGTGAGTTCGTTGGATATAGTGAAAACAAAAGCAAACTACAACAAAGAATAAATGAATACATAGAAAAAGGTAACGGTAACAACATTGCATTTGTAGAAATAAACGAGTTACCAGAATATAAACTTTGTTTCTTAAAAAGAAATGTAGCATTCAATGACGAAGAAATATATAACAAAGTAATAGAACAAGGAAAACCATACTATAAATATTATGCAATTAGTGTAGATGAAGAAGAAAAAGCCTATGTATCAACTTTTGAAGAAGCAGAAGAAGTAGTAAATGAATTAAAAGAAAAAAATAGTAATAATAAAGACAAATTATCAATTGTAGAAAAATACGAAACAGAGCTAGAAGAGTTTACAGATGTAGAAACATGTGTTGCAGATTTATACGTAAAGAAAGTAGAAGTAACAACATCATCTTATGCAGTGGCAGCAACAGGAGTAAATACATCAAGCCAAAAAGTAAACTTAGGAATATCTTTAATAAGCCCAGTTTCAGGTACAGTTACATCAAGATTTGGAACAAGGTGGGGAAAAAGTCATAAAGGAGTAGATATAGGAGCAGATAAAGGCACACCAATAAAAGCAGTAGCAGCAGGAACAGTTACAGTAGCTCAATATGGTTACAGCGGTGGATATGGAAACTATGTTATGATTTCACACGGAAATGGTATACAAACTTTATATGGTCACTGCAATAGCCTAAATGTAAGTGAAGGTCAATCGGTATCACAAGGTCAAGTTATAGCATATGTTGGAAATACAGGAAATTCATATGGAAACCACTTACACTTAGAAATAAGAATAAATGGAGTAGCACAAAACCCACAAAATTATTTATATTAAATAAAATAAGGCGAGTCTTAGATTTTCTTAGAAATTGAATTAATAGAAAAATCTTAGACTCGCTTTTTAGAAATTACTAAATTTTAAAAATAGGGTTATTGGCCAAACACGAAAAGTGTAGCTGGTCATTTATTTTAAGAAATGCTTTAATGAAGTAAGAATAGCATTATGCTTTATAATCAAACTTCCTGTCTCTGAAAACTTTCTAATAAAAACGTCAGAGTGACTTACAAAACTTGCAAATTCAGGAATACAAGAAAACAATTTCTTTAAATTAGGATAAGCAAGGTTAATTTGAGAAAGACAAAGATAATATGTATTTTTATATTCATATAAAGCTACATTTTTAGCTAATCCAATAGCTTTAAATCCATTTTTATTAAAGAAATCTATAAAGTCACAATAATCTTCAAAAGAAGCAAAAGAATAAATCACTTGAGTAATTTCATTATCAATTTTTTTTCTTTTGATATGTATTTTCTTTCTAATAGGGTTCTTTGAAATGCTTCCTTCTAATTTTTTGGGAAGACTTCTAGTTACTGTTAAAACAAAATCACCACTGGCCATAGCTAAAGCATCAATACGAATTAAATAATCCTTTGTAGAAAATCCTATTTCCTTTTCAGCTTCTTCTAACATATCAAAAAATAAGTCCTGAGATTCTATAGAATTAGACATGAAAGAATGAAAATCTATGTCTTTTTTCTCTAAATCTTCAACACTTAAAGTAATTCTAATTTTATCTTCATTTAACTTTTCAAAACGCATTTGATATCCTCCTAATTGTTTATAAATTTATTATAGCACTATAATGAAATAAAAGAAATGATCAATATTTGGTAATTAATATATGATATGATTAACTAAAAAAATAGTTACACACCATATTTAAATAATAATTTTAGGTAAGGAATATAATAGCACACTAGCAAAAAAAAGAAAAGAGAAAAAGGCCTAAAAATTTTTATTTTTTACCAACTTTTATTGAAAAAAAGCAAAAATGCATATATAATATGAAAGGGAAAACAAAAGAAGTAGAAAAGGAGAAAATTATGGCTACAAAAGAAAAAAATATATGGATTTTATTAGTATTTATTTTATCAGGACTAGTTATAGGTGGGCTATTAGGAGAATTAGCAGGAAAAGTGGATTTTTTATGGTGGCTTAGCTATGGACAAAGCTTTGGACTATCATCACCAGTACAACTAGACTTAAATATCGTTCAAATATCATTTGGATTAATGTTTAAAATAAATATATCAAGCATTATAGGAATAATAATTGCAATTTTAATTTATAGAAAAGTGTAGTAAAAAATAAATAGGGGCTTAAAGAAAGGAGAAAAATGTTAACATTAAAACAATTACCAAATTCTGAAAGACCCTATGAAAAAATGGAAATGTATGGAGAAAAAAATCTTTCTAATTCTGAACTTCTTGCTATTATACTAAAAACAGGTGCAAAAGATCAAACAGCGGTAGCAGTAGCACAGCAAGTACTATCATTAATAGAAAATCAGAATATTAGAGAACTTCAGGAAATTTCTATAAAAGAATTACAAAAAATAAAAGGAATAGGCAGAGTAAAAGCTATTCAAATAAAGGCTGTATGTGAACTTGCAAAAAGAATGTCAAGACCACAGAAACTAAATATACAAATAAAAAGCTCAAAAGATGTAGCAGACTTGCTTATGGAAGAACTAAGATACGAAAAAAACGAAATAGTTAAAATTTTAATATTAAATACAAAAAATATAGTACAAAAGATTGTAGATATTTCTATTGGAAATACATTTTCTGCGCATATAGAACCAAAAAGAATTTTTGAAGAAATTCTAAAAACAGGAATGAGTACATTTATTTTAGTACATAATCACCCTAGTGGAGATGTAACGCCAAGTATGAATGATATAAAAACAACAAAAGATATAAAAAATGGTGCAGAATTATTAGGGCTAAAATTGTTAGACCATGTAATAATTGGCGATGGAAATTATAAAAGCATATTAACATTAGCCTAAAAAATAAAAATATTATGCGAGGAGAAAAGTATAATGAAATTATTTTCAATCAAAAGTAAAGATATTGGAATCGACTTAGGAACAGCAAATACGCTAGTTTCATTAAGAGGAAAAGGAATAGTACTAAAAGAACCATCTGTTGTAGCAATAAAAGCGAAAACAAATGTAGTACTAGCTACAGGAAATGAAGCTAAAGAAATGTTGCGGGAGAACTCCAGCACAAATACAAGCAATAAGACCATTAAAAGATGGGGTTATTGCTGATTTTGGTGCAACTCAATTAATGCTTAAAAACTTAATTTCAAAAGTATGTCAAAGATATAATGTAATAAGACCAAGAGTAGTGGTTGGAGTACCATCTGGTATTACAGAAGTAGAAGAAAGAGCAGTAGAAGAATCTGTACTCCAAGCAGGAGCAAAAGAAGTATATTTAATAGAAGAACCAATGGCAGCAGCAATTGGAGCAAATATAGATGTAGCAGAACCAGCAGGGAATATTATAGTAGATATAGGTGGTGGAACTACAGAAGTAGCAGTTATATCTTTAGGAGGAATTGTAGTAAGTAATTCATTAAGAGTGGCAGGGGACGAGCTAGATGAAGATATTATAAATTATATAAAAAGAGAAATGAACTTAGCAATTGGAGAAACAACAGCAGAGCAAATAAAAATACAAATAGGATGTGCTATGCCACTAATGACAGACATGTCTATGGAAGTAAGAGGAAGGGACTTAGCTACTGGGTTTCCAAAAAATATACAAGTATATTCATCACAAATACAAGAGGCAATGGCAGAATCAATTTCAGAAATAGTAGAATGTGTAAAACAAACACTAGAAAAGACTCCACCAGAACTTGCATCAGATATAGTAGAAAAAGGAATTGTATTAGCAGGTGGAGGAGCATTAATACAAAACTTAGATAAATTACTTAGTATAAAAACAGAAATGCCAGTATATGTAGCAGAAAATCCACTAGAATGTGTAGTAAAAGGAACAGAAAGAACAATAGAAGATTTAGAAAAATTAAAATCAGTTTTAATAAATGGTAGAAGAAAATAAAGAAAATCTAATTCTACAAAAACAAAATGCTAAAAAAGATATCTTCTACAAAAAGAAAGGGAGGAAATCAAAAGTGCGTAAAAGTAAGAAAACAAGCATAATAGGAATAATAATTACGATAATAATATTAGTTGTTATTGTAATAGTATCTAATATAAAAATAGAAAATCTTACACAATTAGAAAGTAGTGTAGGAGTGCTTGTAATACCAATTCAAAATGGATTAACTTACTTAAAAAATTGGATTTCACGGAAACAATAATTTTTTTACAAATATAAACACACTACAAGAAGAAAATGAGGAACTAAAGCAAAAAAACAGTGAATTAGAGCAATCACTAAGAGAGTTAGAAATAATAAAATCTGAAAATAGTACATTAAAAGAATATGTAAATTTAAAAGAAAAATATAATGAATATGAAACAGTTCCAGCATACGTAATAAATAAAGACATAAGTAATTACAATGAGACAATAATAATAAATGCGGGTTCAAACGATGGAATTGCTGTAAATATGCCAGTAATTTCAGAAAAAGGTTTAGTAGGGCACATAATTTCAGTAACAGAAAGCACAGCAAAAGTCCAAACAATTATAGATACAGCAAGTACAACAAGTTGTTTAATAACAACATCTAGAGACATGATTATAGCAAGAGGAACATTAAATAGTAGTTCTACATTAAAGGCAACATTTATACCAACAGATGCAACAATACTAGAAGGAGATAAAATAGAAACATCAGGACTTGGAGGAATATATCCAAAAGGAATCCATATAGGAACAATTAAAGAAGTTGTAAATACCAAAAACATAACAGATAGATATGCAATAATAGAAACAGCTGTAAACTTTGAAAAATTAGAAACAGTATTAGTAATAAAATAAAATGAACAAACCAATTAAAAGAAAGGAGTACAATATGATATATATCTTATAAATATATACCATATAAAGGAAAAATGAAAAAAACACTTGCAATAATACTATTAATAATAGCATTTTTAATAATATATTTCCTTCAAGCAAACTTCTTCAATTGGTTCACAATAGCAGGAGTAAAGCCAAACTTCTTCATAATATTTATATTATTTATAAGCTTATATGCAGGAGTAAAAGTAGGAATTCCATTTGGAGTAATATCAGGTTTATTCTTAGATATAATACTTGGAAAAAATTTAGGAACATATGGAATAATGTTCGGAATAATAGGTATAATAGGCGGTTACTTTGATAAAAACTTTTCTAAAGAAAGCAAAATAACAATAATTTTAATGGTAATAGGAAGTACATTCATATTTGAAATAGGAAGCTACATTATACAAATAATAGAACAATCAATAAATGTAGAAATAATGGACTTTATAAGAATTCTTCTTATAGAAGCAATGTATAACACAATATTAACAATAATATTTTATCCATTAATGCAAAAACTAGGATATAAAATGGAAGAAACATTTAAAGTACAAAGAATATTAACAAGATATTTTTAAATAATATAAAAATTTAATCAGATGTAATTAAAAATATTAATACTAAAATGAAAATGGGAGGTGATTAGTTGAATTATAGTAGAGATAAAAAAGTAAAGTTAAGGTACAATATAGTATCAACTTTAGTTTATATAATAGGAATAGTTCTACTTCTTCAACTATTTAACCTTCAAATAGTACATGGGAAAGAATATAGAGAACAATCAAATACGCGATTAACAAGAGAAAGCGTACTAGAAGCTGCAAGGGGAAATATATTAGACCAGTCAGGAAACAAACTAGCAACAACAACTTTGGGTAGTTGCTTACAATTATATAAAACAAAAATAGATACACAAACTTTAAATAATACACTCTTAAAAATAACACAAATACTAGAGGCAAATCAAGACGCATATGTAGATAACTTACCAATAAGTGTAGAGCCATTTTCATTTACAATAAGTGAAGAAGCACAAATAGAATGGAAAAAACAAAATAAAATAGATGAAAACAAAACAGCAGAAGAATGCTTTTACATATTAAAAGAAAAATACAAAATAGAAAATGAAAATGTTCAGGAAGCAAGAAAAATAATGACACTTCGTTATTACATAGCAAAAAATGGCTATAGTAACACAAAGTCTGTAGAATTAGCAAGTAGCTTAAGTGAAAATAGTCTAGCACAATTTAATGAACAAAATGCAGATTTCCCGGGAGTAACAATAGCCTCAAAATCAATAAGAAGCTATCCTTCAGGAAGTTTAGCATCACATATATTAGGATATACAAGCAGTATTTCTTCAGAAGAACTTAAAGGAAAAGAAGATAAATATACTCAAAATGATATAATAGGGAAAACGGGAATAGAGTATATTATGGAAGAATACTTAAAGGGCAAAAATGGAATAAAACAAATAGATATGGCAGTAGATGGAACAGTTACAGATGAATATATTTCAGAAGAAGCAGTAAGTGGTTCAGATGTTATTTTAACAATAGATGCTAACTTACAACAAGTTACAGAAAACACACTAAAAGAAAGTATAGAAAGTATAAGTGCCTCAGCAGGAGTAACTGTAACAGGTGGTTCAGCAGTTGTTATGAAAGTAAAAACAGGTGAAGTGTTAGCAATGGCAAGCTATCCAGATTTTAACCCACAAGACTTTGTAGGCGGAATTAGTACAGAAAAATGGACATATTACACAAATGAAACAGAATCAGAATATGCAAAAATGCATCCATTTGTAAATAGAGCAATATCTTCACCATCATCACCAGGCTCAACATATAAAATGGTAACAGCAATTACAGGGTTAGAAACAGGAGCAATAACTATAAAAGAAAAAATAAACGACGTAGGAATATATAAATTTTCATCAGATTATAATCCAAAATGTTGGTATATTAAAGGACATGGCTATTTAAATGTAACAGATGCAATAATACATTCTTGTAACTATTTCTTCTATGAAGTAGGAAACAGAGTAGGAATACAAAATTTAGCAAAATACACTAAAGCGCTAGGTTTAGGAAAAAAGACAGGTATAGAATTATTAGGAGAAGAAGCAGGTTATGTAGCAAGCCCAGAAACATCAAAAAGGCTAGGCCAAGAATGGAACGGAGGAGACATTTTACCAGCAGCAATAGGGCAAGGAAATAATAGCTTTACAACACTTCAAATGGCAAAATATACAAGTATATTAGCAAACGGTGGAAATGATATAGATGTTAGTATAATAAAAGCTGTAATAGACTCAAATGGAAACGAAATAGATAAGCAAGAAATAAATGACTATTTAAAAAATCGTTTAGGTATAGAAGAAGATACTAGCGAAAAAGTAACATTCAAACAAGAAAACTTAAATGCAGTACTAGAGGGAATGAAAGGAGTTACTACGGAATCGGGAGGAACAGCTTATTCAATATTTAAAAACTTCAATATAGAAGTAGGAGGAAAAACAGGTTCTGCACAAACAGGAAGAGTAGACGAAAATGGACAAAAAATAACAAATGCATGGTTCGTAGGATTCGCACCATATGATGAGCCAGAAATAGCAATAGTTGTAATGATAGAAAATGGACAATCTGGAGGAAATGCTGCAGTTCCAGCAAGAGACATAATAGCAGAATATTTTGGAATGAATTCAAACCAAGTAACAGAGGACATGAGTGCAAAGCCAACAGTAGAAATGCAAAACTAAAAATATCTTAATTTTATAATTACAACATATATCTTTAATAAAACGAGAAGGGAAATGAGATTAATATGAAAAATTGTATTACAATACAGCTAAAAAAAGATGAGATATGGATAAAAATAAAAGAAGAAGCAGAAGAAAAAGAAATAATAGAGTGCTTAGAAGAAAAAATGGCAGACCTAAAAAAACTATATAAAGGGGATAAAACACCTATTAAAGTAGTTGGTAAAGTTTTAAAAAATAAAGAAATAGACGAAATAAAAGAAATAATAAAAGAAAACATAGATGTAGAAGTTGAATTTGAAAGTCCAACAACGCTAGGACTTCATGGAATAAAAAAAGGATTTTACCAAGAAATAAAGTCATCAGAAACAATGTTTTATAAATCATCTTTACGTTGTGGACAAAAAGTAGAATTTGAAGGAAGTATTGTAGTGCTAGGAGATATTAATGCAGGTGCAGAAGTAATAGCAGAAGAAAATATTATAGTGCTAGGAGAAATAAGAGGCTTAGCACATGCAGGAGCAAAAGGAAATAGAGAAGCAATAATAGCAGCAAACAAAATAGCTTGCCCACAAATACGTATAGCAGACAAAATAAAAGAATTTGAAAAAGAAAAATTAGAAGAAATAAAAAAATATGAATATGCATATATTAACGAAAACGATAAAATAGAAGTAGAATAATACGACCGTTTAGTTACCTTTTGGAACGTTGCCTTTTGGGTAATCTGTCCCTTTGGAAGTAAAAAATCCGCTATAGCGGATTTTTTTAACTTAATAACAATAAAATCAAAGAAATGTAAAGGTATGTGTCTTTTACATCTTCTTGATAAAGAAAAAATAAAATGCAAATAATTAGCAAATCATCAAAATGAAGTTTTAATCCAAATATTTCAAAATATTCATCAGAAAAATAATTGCCTTCAAAACAGGAATCAATGCATGGCAAGCTATTATCTTTGCTATAACAAGTGCTTTCAGTACTTTTAAAATTATTATTTCTACTTTTTATATAATTTTTAAAATTATCATTTCTACTTTTCTCACAATTTTTAGAAGAAAGATTAGAATCATTAAATTTTTCTTGCTTGTTAGAACGTGAAGCACTAGGGAAACAATGAGTTTCAGGTTTTTTATTAGAAACGTTACTACAATTATGTAAGTTGTAATTTAAACGATAATTTGAATTGTAATTTACATTATGCTCCAGATTATATGTAGAACCACAACCTAAATTATGCACTGTTTCGCACCTTGCGTTATAAGCAGAATTATTGTTTAAGTAATAAGGAGAAGGCCTTCTATAAAAAGGGGACCAAAAGAAAGGATAAAAATTCATCATTTCATTTTTTCACCACCCATTGGGCCAAAGTTTTCCATAATTGAACTCATATTAAGAAGCTGTATATATTGGTCGACCTTTTGTTTTCTACTAGGCTTTAAATACGGTTTTAAAGAAAGTAGCAAATTAGATCGAGGATTATTTTTATTATTATTCATATTTTCCATAACTTGTTTTATTTTTAAAATCGTATTCATATCTATATTGCCAAAAGGGCTATTTTGCTCAGAATTATTTCCAAAATTATTTTTAAAGAAATTCTCGAAATTAAAATTACTATTATTATTGGAATTACTAGAATTATTGTCATTATTATTGTTGCCTTTAAAAGAAGAAACAAATTCTTCAAAGTCAGGGAAAGAGGAATTAACATTATTATTCATAGATAAATCACCTCGTATAACTAATAATATGCAACAAACTAAAAAGTGTTACAAAATTGACTAAAATTTAAATTGATTTCAAATTAAAAAAATAATTTAAACGAAAATGAAACAAAAAGCATAAAAAATTATATAAAATTTATTAATTTAACAAAATTGTAATATTGTAATAAAAATTTAATATAAAATCACCAAAAATAGCTTCCGTAAACGAAAAGCCATTTTGCCAATATTTACAAGCGTTATAAGTATTGAAAAGAAAAAAATAATATGCAAAAATGTAAATAAATATATAATAAGCACGAATTATGTCTATAAATAATTCAAAGTGTCATAAAACTTGGGGAGGAAAAAAATTGTATGGAAAAGGGTAAAATAAAAATTGTAGCAAGCTTACTAGTCTTTGTACTAACATTTAGTTATTTTAGCATTATTCAAAATGCAATAGCAAGTAGCTTAGAAGATCAAACCAGTAAAACAAATCAAGCAAATGTGGAATTTGACACATATTTTATGGAAAACGGTGAAAGGGTACATTCCAGCATTAAAACTATAGGAGAAGAAAACTATATATATGCTACTATAGCAGTAAAAAATGCAGGATACATAAAAAATGCAAAATTAGAGTTAGATAATCCTAATTTTAAAATTGCAGATAATTTTACAGCAAAAGAAGTATCAAAAGTAGAAAACAATACTATTTCATTTAATCAAATAAAAAATGGAAACACAGTAACAGTATCAATCCCAGTCCAAATGATAGTTAGTGAAAACATAGATTTAACACAATTCAATAAGGAAAATGCAATAAAATTTACTGCTACATATGTAGATGGAAATGGAAGCGAAAAGCAAGTAAAAAAAGATATAACATTGCAACTAGCATGGACAGCAGAAAAAGTTGCTGAATTAAATGTGCAAATTTTAAAATTTGTACAATTTAGTGCTAATAATAAGAAAAATGTAATGCTACAAACAATTTTGCAGTCATACTTAAAAGATAACACCCTACCAGTAAAAGAAAATAAAATAGAAATAACAGTTCCAACAATAGATAATGAGAAGCCAAGCGAAGTAAAAGTAATAGCAAATACAACTAAAGCAATTAATGGAGATGAAACAGGAACAAAGTTTACAACTAATAATTATACATACAATAAAGAAACAGGAAAACTAACAATAATAGTAAATAATGAAGAACAAGAAAACCAAATATCTTGGATGAAAAACGCAATTGATGAATTTGTTGTAACATACATTTACGAAAATAAACAAATAACAGGAACAGATTTACCAATAACATTAAAAGCAAATTCAGAATTAACAATATATGAAGCAAGCCAAACAAATGCAACAAAACAAATAGAAGGACAAGTAACTTTAAACAATAGTGTAGGAGATTTAGCAGATTTTGAAGTAAAAACAACAGAAAAATTGAGCAAAGGTCAAATATATGCAAACTATGAAGCAGAAACTAAAAAAGAAACAGAATATAAAGAAGAAATAGTAACAAATGTAGCTCTTACAAAAGTAGGAGAAACAGATATAGTAAACAAAATAACATTAGAACTTAATGCAGATAATTTTGTAACCGAAAATAATTCAAAAGCACCAACAACAGTTTCTAATAACAACTATGCATATTTTAAAGAACTAAAAATATCAAAATCAAACTTTGATAAAATTTTATCTGAAGAAGGTAATATTAAAATTTATAATGGAACAACTTTAGTAGCAACAATAGATAAAAATATGCAAGCAAATGCTGAGCAAAACTATGTAGTAGACCTAAAAGACTTAAATGTAAATACACTAAAAATAGAAACTTCTAAACCAGTAGTAGAAGGAAAATTAAAATTAGAACTAACAAAAGCAATAAAAGAAGAAATTGCATATAGCAAAGAACAAGCAAAAACGTTCACAAAAATAGAAACAACTTTAACAGGAACAGCATTAAAAGATACAAATAAAGTAACAGAGAAAACTGTAACAAAAGAAATAACATTAACAGAACCAACATCACAAGCAGAACTAGTAATAGATAATACAAACTTATCTACAATAGTAACAAACGAAAATGTAAAAATAACAGCAATATTAAAAACAAATACATTAGATTGTAACTTATATAAAAACCCAACATTAAAAATAACACTTCCAAAATATATAGAAACAATAAATATAAAAAATATAGAAGTATTGTTTGATACAGAAGGTTCAAGACTAACATTAAAAGAAAACAAAGTAGTAGAAAATGCAGACGGAACAAAAACAATAGAAGTAACATTAGAAGGAATGCAAACAGAATATGCAATAGCAGCAGTAGCCAAAGGAATAAACGTAGTAATAAATGCAGATTTAACAGTAAATAAATTAACACCAAGCAAACAAGAACAAATAAAAATGGTGTACACAAATGCAAGTACACAAGAAACAAACGAAGTAAGTACAGCAGTAAACTTTGTAGCACCAACAGGAGTAGTAACAACAACAGCAATATCAAATTATAAAGAAAATGGAGAAACATTAACAGCAATAAGTGGAGAAGCAAAAGTAGCAACAATAGAAACAATGGCAGAAGCAAGAAATGCAAAATTTGAAATGACAGTAATAAATAACTACAACAACACAATTGACAATATAAGTATATTAGGAAGAATACCAGCAAAAGGAAATAAAGAAGTAGCAACAGAGAGTGACTTAGGTTCAACAATGGACATGCCACTTGTAAGTAACATAGTAGTAAATAGCGAAGATAATAACAAAGTAACAATATATTATTCAGAAAATGTAAATGCAACAAAAGATTTAGAATTAAGCACAAATGGATGGACATTAACGCCAACAGATATAAGCAAAGTTAAATCATATTTAATAGTATTTACAGACTACACAATGAACACAGGAGATAGTGTAAACTTTAGCTATGAAGCGCAAATACCAGCAAACTTACAACATAATGCATCATCATATGGAAATTACGGAGTATACTTTAATAACAACTTAGAAACAGGAACAATACAAGATAAAGCAAGTTCAGTAAAAGTAGGAGTTACAACAGGTAGTGGACCAGTAGTAGAAGCAACAGTTACTTCAAACACAGAAGAAAATACAAAATTATTAGCAGACGATATAGTAACATATAAATTAGAAGTAAAAAATACAGGAACAGAAACAGCAGAAGGTGTAGTGGTAAGTTTTGAAGTACCAGAAGGACTAACATATGTAGAAAAAGATGAAGAATCAAATACAGGATATAATACATTAGCAGGAACAGGGACTCAAGCTAATTTAAACCTTGGAAACATAGAAGCAAAACAAACAATAACAAAAGAAATATTAATGAGAGTTGGGTATATTTATCAAGTAGGAGAAGACAACACAATACAAACAACAAAAGAAGCAAAAACAACATTTAATATAACAGTACAAAATATATCTAAGCAAATAGAAGTAGGAACACTAAAAAATACAATAGGAATAAGTTCATACAATACAGTTTCAGGTATAACAGGGGAAACTGAAAACCTTAAAGAAGGAAATGAATTTACCTATTACGCATATATATCATCTGCTAATGCAGTAGGAGAACAAAACTCAGAAGGAGAAGTTAGCTATAAGCCTTGTGAAGAAACAGTAGTACAAATAGAAATACCAAAAGAGCTAGAGTACGAAGGAATAGAAGTACAACAGAAAGAAACCAAAAAAGAAAAAGTAGATATAACAAATACAATAACATCAAAATATAATGAAACAACAAGAATATTAACAATTAATTTAGGAAACATTTCACAAGATATATCAGAAATAATAAATGTAAAACTAAAAGTAGGTCAATTAGAAGAAAATACTTATAGCAAAAACGTAAATATAAACGCTAATATATATGGAAAAAATACAAATGTACAAACAATAAAAACACAAACAATAGAAATAGGAAAAGTAGGATTTAAAATAACACAATCTTCAAATATTACAGAAGGTGCATATGTAACAGCATATGAAGACTTAGAATATGTATTTACAATACAAAATTTATCAAACTTGAATTTAAATAGTATAAAAATAACAGATATTTTACCTAAAGAAGTTACATTAAATAGTATAAAAGTAATAAGAGAAAATGGAAATACACAAACAGTGTATAATGAAACAATAAAAACAAATATAAATGCAAAAGAAACAATAACTTTAAAAGTAGCGGTAATAGCAAACCCATTAGAAGAAACAACAAAAGTTTCAAATAAATTAAAATTAGAATATGAAGGAATAGATGCAATAGAGTCAACTGAATTTACACACACTATAGAAAAATTTGACTATAAAGATATAGAAGAAAATAATAGTAATCAAACAAAAAGAATAATGGGGCAAATATGGCAAGACGAAAACAATAATGGTGTAAAAGAAGAAAATGAGAAAAAATTACAAAACATAGAAGTATTACTATTTAATAATGAAACAGGAACAATTGTAACAGACGAAACAGGTAATATGCTAAAAGCAATAACAGATAAAGACGGAATGTATACATTTAGTAAAGTTGCAAAAGGTAAATATACGGCAATATTCTTATATGATACAGCAAATTATAGTGCTACAACTTACAAAAAAGAAGGAGTAGATACAAGTTTGAATTCAGATGGTATAGATACAAAAATAACACTAAATGGAATAACAAGAGTAGCAGCAATAACAGAAGAAATAAGTGTAACAGATACTAATATTTACAATATAGATTTAGGTTTAATTTCAAATCCAAAATTTGATTTAAAACTAGATAAAACAGTAACAAAAATAACAGTTCAAAGTGGTAATAATACACAAGTATACGATTACAACAATACAAAACTAGCAAAAAAAGATTTAATAGGAAAAGATGTAAATAACACAAGTATTATAGTTGAATACAAATTAAAAGTAACAAACGAAGGTGCAGTAGCAGGGTATGTTAAAAAAATAGCAGATTATATGCCTAGTGAAATGAAATTCAATTCAGAGCTAAATAGTGATTGGTATACAAATGGAAATGGAATACTTTACAACTCAAGTTTGGCAAACACATTAATAAACCCAGGAGAAAGTAAAGAAGTTACATTAACATTAACCAAAAAAATGACAGAAAATAATTTGGGATTATATAACAATACAGCAGAAATTTATGAAGCATATAATGACCAAGGCTTAACAGATTATGATTCTACACCAGGAAATAAAGTAAATGGAGAAGACGATATGTCTTCAGCAGATGTATTAATTACTTTAAAAACAGGCCAAGTAATAGCGATAAGTGTAATAACAATAATAGTAATTGCAGGAATATGTGCAGGAGCATATTTTATAAATAAAAAGGTATTAAAGTAGGAGGGAGGAGATTGTATGAATAATAAAGAAATAAATAAATTAAAAAGTAAAATATTAGTATTGTTTGCTATCATATTATCTATCTTTTCTATTGGTTCAATATCATTTGCAGACGATGTAATACAAACGAATAATGAAGTTTCTAAAACATGGGGAAGTACAGAAGCAAATATGCCTGCAAGAAGCATAGCCGGTTCAACAGGTATGTTTCCACAATATTATTTAGGTACATCTGGTAGAACTGTAACTCTTCCTAGTTCAAGAAATTCTTGGGCCAAAACAGGCACATGGCAAGCAACTATGTCTGGAGATATAGTTTATTGTGCTGAACATGGGGCATATGTAAGGTATGGAAATTATGATCCAGGTAGGCATTACTTAAAACCAGGGAATACTACTATTCAAGGAGCAAGTATTAATGTTGCAGGAAGATCAGCAGGAAGTATACTAAATGATATAATAACTAAAGTTCAAGAAAAATATGAGAAAAAGTTATCAGGAGAAATATACTATACAGATAGATATAATGGAAATCCTAGACCAGCTTTTGAAACATTTCACATGGAAGTATCTACGGATTTTCCAGGTGGAGAGGATAGTGTAGCCTACTATATAGATGGAAATGGTAATGATGATACATTTTTAGAAATAGATGGCGTATATAACTTAGATGCGCGTGCTATGGCTACTGCTAGTGCAGATTCAGAAAGAACTATGAGCGACTTTTTTTCTAAACTTGCTAAAAGTATATGGCCAGGTAGATATAGCTCAGAAATAGATAATAAAGGATACCAACAAAGTTCTATAGATGCAACAAATGGACCAGAATATGTTGTACTAGAAACTTCTGTAGGTGCAAATGATAGATATACAACAAAAGGTTCAGGCACATATTCAAATGACCAAAAAGCATATATACTAACATCTTTAGAAAATGTATATGGTGAAGAAGGAGAATATGGTAAAAAATATAGCTTAAATAATATACAATCAGCATATTGGAAAGCGTTAGGGCAAAGCTCAAAAGGAGATGACAATGGTTTATACGAAAATGCTACAAAATATGCAGAATTTGCCTCACAAGGGTTTGATGCTTCTATAGACACTTCTTTAACACAGGTAATAGCAGATAGAGAAAAACAACAATATATAGTTGGACCATTTACTTTAAATTATCCAGATTATACAGCAGAAGATATTTCATATGTAAAATCATTAAGTATAAATGATGGCGCACTTATATATGATGAAACACATGAAGATTTTGAAATAATATTAGAACAAGATGGAACAGATGTACCAGGTGCAAATGGAATGAAAAAACATTATCCAAAATCTGGGGAAAAATTCTTTATTAAATTTAAAGCAGAAAGTATAAACTATGAAACAACTATAAACCTAAGTGCACAATTTGAATATATTAGTGGAATAAATATAGATTTTACACAATTAGATACATATGCAGATATATGGAAATACTATGGACATTGGAGAGTAGGTTGGGGAGATAATGCAATGGCTATAGGAAGTGTAGATATAAAAGTAACTTACAAAATAGGATATCCGACTAAAGAAAGAATAGAAGGTAGTGAACATGAAAGAACAGACGAAAATGGAGACACTGTATATGATCCAAATGGGAACCCTTATATAGATTATGATTATAGACCGATATATCCAAATGGTGAGCTTACTGATAATTATCATTTCACCGTTTTCCAACCATACATTGAACAAGGGGAAGAACCTGAACAAGCAGGGCTAAGTGCCCAAACATTAACAATAGCAGGTAGTCCTGGCAGTTCACAAGACGGAAAAAGAGAGTATAAAATAGAAAGCAGAGATGTAACAATAGACCTTTCAATGGAATTGGGAGGATTTGCTTGGGAAGACAGCAAAGCAGGAAAAGAAAGTATTTCAAATGGAGAATTTGAAGAAGGTGGGGAAGATACACCAATACCAAACATGCAAGTTACATTGTACAAAAAAGGCGGAGAAGAAGAAGGCGAAACATTAACAGACGAAAATGGTGAATATCGTTTTTCAAATTTAAATGCAATGTACCAATACTACGTAAAATTTACATATAATGGTCAATATTATCAACCAGTAACTTTTGCAAGTGCAGAAACTTGGGGAAAAGAAAAATGGAAAGTAAATTCAAATGCTCAAGATGTAGTAGAGGAAAGAAAAGAATTTAATGCTAGATTTGAAAAAATAGGGTCAGCTCCAGCAAATTATAAATCAAAAGATGGTGGATACAGTGGAGTTGGAGTTTCAGGTTATAATAAATCATATACAAGAGAAGAATTATTAGGAGCAGGCGTTATAGATGAATTTGGAAATCTTCTTATGGATAGTAGTGAGTCTATGGCACAATATGTAAAAGACTGTATGATGGATGCATATACTACAAATACAGATAGCGAAGAAGGATTATACCCAGTACCAAAAATATTCCTTATAGATGAAGAATATAAATGGGCAAATACTCCAAAACTTCTACTAAGCAAAGGAATAGCTAAAATTAGTATATTATATGATGATGCATATTACATTAATTTAGGAATACAAGCAAGAGAAGAATCTGACCTAGCAATAAAGAAAGACGTAGAAAAAGTAACATTAGAAATAAATGGACAAACACATACATATACATATGATACCCTAGAAAACAAAGAAAATGCAGAAAATCAATGGGATATAAGTGTAAGACTTTCAGATTCATACTATAATACAAATTATTCAAGAGAATTATATAAATCAGATTACATTTATAAAGCAAGTATGTATGGTGACAAAGACGAAAACAATGATGGTATAGGCGATGTATATGGAAAGAGTAAATCAGACGAATTAGAGATATATGTAACATATAAAATAATGGTACGTAATCAAGCTATGAGTATACAAGCAAA